>JBDWTN010000007.1:352500-705000 GCA_039984955.1 Marinobacter alexandrii | reverse complement strand
TAGGTCTACCAAAAAAATCAGTTCCAAAAGGGACCTTTCCGTCGCGACCGATAGCGATTACATACATTTTGATATTGTAAGCATTGGCCAAGTTAGCAGCTGTAATAGGGTCCACATTACCAGCCGTATTATCTCCGTCACTGAGCAAAATCATTACTTTGGATTCTGATTCTGATTCTCGAAGGAAATTTATGCCTGAGGTGACTGCATTGCCGATGGCTGTTCCGCGGCTTTCTATTTTATCAAAATCTATATCTTCTATCAGTTCATAAAGTAACCCGTAATCAGTCGTTAGTGGACATGAGGGAAGTGCATCTCCTGAAAAAATCACCAATCCAATTCTATCTTGAAAACGACCGGCTACAAAGCTTCTTGCAACTTCTTTTGCAGCTTCTAATCTATTTGGAAGAAAATCCATGATCTGCATGGATTCTGATATATCAATATTCAAAACAATATCAATTCCTTCACTCCATTGTTCCACTTGTTCGTTTGTTGTTTGAGGACGAGCAAGGCTTGCTATTATTAACGTCAGACTTATTATGAAAAATACAGGGGGTATAAACCTTAGGTACGTGATCGGATCACTTTTTAAATCTTTCTTAGTAAGCGCCACAGGTAGCTTTTGACCAAATGACTTTGCAAGTAACCATCGAAGTAAAAATAATAATGGGATTGCAATTATGGCATACAACCAAATTAGGTTAGCCCAATCAAAGCTTTGAAGTTTAGCAGGGGTAAACCACTCAAAAGAAAACCAATTTATCGTCTTACTTTCCATCTTTGATTTCTTCTACTTTTTTTGAATACCTATGTTGTGTAAAGTCATCCAATTGCTCAAAGTCTTGAAACACATTTTCCTGAACTCTCTTCCCGTAAACAACTCGATCTATTGCCATCAATGGTTTTTCTAACTCTTGTGCAAAGTCTTGTAAGAGAATCTCTTTTGTAGTTAGTACAGAGAATGGAATCTTATCTAATTGTTGCTGGTAGTTTTTCCAAAAAACCAGAACTTTTTCCGCAAGATCCGGATCTGGATCTACTTTCAACTTATTTACATAACTATTAAAAAGTTCAGAAAATTGGTCATATCGAGACCTCAGCCTTCTAAGTTTAATCCATTTAATAATTCTTTTACCAAAGATCAGAAGCAGAACAATAATCAGAACTATGAACCCACCAATAATGTAATAGAATAATGGGTAGTTGAATTGTGTATTTACAACCTGATAATCAAGGTTTGTTTTGAGCTTCGTAGAGTCAGATACTATTGGGGCAAGTTCAGTGAGAAAGATGGAATCAAGTTGAGTTTCAATGATTGTGGAGTCAGTTCCATTCAATATTACGGCAGCCAGTTTTAGGTACTGTACCTTATCTATTTCAAATGATTGAATCGTATAAACAGTGCTGTCAAACGCTAATTTTCCTTGTACCTCCGTAGGGAAATAAGCTTTGCTGCTAAATTCAAATGGAGCAAAAGAAGATAGACTATCTGGGAATATCATTTCCAACTCTGTTGGGTATGAAGAAGAAATCCAGAAACTAATATCTTGGCCGATAAGTAAACTATCTTCAACAAAACCTCCCTTGACGGAAATTTCTTGCGCTCTAGAATGTAATGAGCACAGTAAGAAGCCAATAATCAATAAATATTTACCTAGTCCTTCTTGCATTGCTTCTATTTCTATGACGGAATAGTTTGATGAGTTTTGGTACGTAATCATCTTCTGTACCAATAGGTACATAGTTTACATCATTCCTTTTACAAAAATCCTCCAGCGATTCTTTGTTTTTACCATGAGTCTTGTCCACGGCATTTTTAAATTCATCAGATGAGGTATTTAACCAGACGGTTTTTCCAGATTCTTTTTCATACAGAGGTACAATACCTAAATGAGGAATAGCTGATTCTCTCTTATCTGAAATATGAACAACGACAAGATCATGTTTTCTTGCCAGACCTCTCATAGAGTGAGTAAAGTTTTCATCAATAAAATCTGATATAATGAAAATGATAGCCTTTTTATTTAAAAGGTTAAGTGTATACTTTATGCCTTGATCGAGATTTGTCCTTTTTGATTTAGACTTTAGAGAGAATATGCGATTAATTATTTCGTAAGCATGCTTGACTGTTTTACCAGGTTTTACATAATCTTCAACTTGATCTGAATAGCATAGGACTCCAACTTTACTTCCTTCGCGAATAGCAGAAAGTGCAAGTAACCCTGTCATTTCTTTGGCTAAGTCTATTTTTTGACGTTTGTCCTTTCCAATTTCCTGAGAAGCGGAAACATCAAGTAAGAAAAAAACAGTCTGTTCTTTCTCTTCGATAAAAGTCTTCATAAAGGTCCCGTGCCCCTTTGCAGTCACACGCCAATCTATGTTACGTACATCATCTCCCCATTGGTAAGGACGCACATCATCAAACTCTAAGCCTGATCCTTTGAAGATCGAATGGAAGTCGCCCTGCATTTGCGAATTAATCGCTTTGCGAATGCGAATTTCATACCTTCTAAGCCTTTTTAGGATATCCTTCATTTCGATTTTTTTGCTTTACCAAGTTTGGCATCAATATGGCACCATTGATAATTGCATCGCATGTATGATCTTTGCTATTGATCAAACATGGTTTGACCTTCAAAATTATATTTTCACGAATTCTTTGACCGATTTGAGAAACATTTTTTTAACCGTTCTTGTAATAGTTTGTGCTTGCACTAGTTCTGATATACCTGAAGACTTGATTAATCAAGAAAAAATGGTGGAAATTATGGTAGAAATCCATTTATTAGAAGCCAAGATTAATAATATCCTCATAGATCCGCATGATAGTATTCAGGCGGTTTATGAACATTATGAAAAACTATTGTTTCAGGACTTAAGTATTACTCAAGATCAATATGAACGTAGCTTTAATCACTATGTTAACAATTCCAGTGATTTTGAAAAAATCTACAATACCGTGGTAGATTCTTTGATGGCAAGAGAGCAAAAGCTGAAAAAGTGAAGATTTATCCTGAGGATATAGAACAAAAACTTGGATTTGATCAGATAAGAAATCACCTCATCCGTTTTTGCCAAAGTGATCGTGGTGCTCAGTTGGCTAGAAAGGCTAAGCCTACTGAAAAATATGATGTGCTGATTAGATGGCTGAAACAGGCTAAAGAAATGATGCGCTTAAAAGGAGAAGCTGATGATAGAGTTTCTTTTGAATTTCCTGATATCGAAGACTATCTCACTCAGATTAAAGTTCCAGGATCATTTCTAGATCCGCAAGATTTTCATGAATTAAAAAGGGGAGTAAATACACTTGCTTCCTGGGTTCAGTTTTTTCAAAAAAAAGGAAACGAATATTCGGAACTGTTTAGTTTGTCGAACAAAATTGAAATCGACCAAAACCTTTCGATTCATATAGATAATACGATTGATGATAGAGGAGAGGTAAAAGATTCTGCTTCTAGAGAACTGTCTGAAATTCGAAGGAAAATCTCCAAATCGGAACAATCTGTAAGGTCAGCCATCCAAAAAGTATTGAAAAAGGCTAAGGATGATCAGTTTACAGATGAGGATAGTTCATTGACTGTACGTGATGGCCGATTGGTCATTCCTGTAAAGGCAGAATACAAAAAAAGAATTCAAGGTTTTGTTCATGATGAATCATCTACAGGGCAGACTGTGTACCTCGAACCAGGTGAAGTATTAGATTTAAATAATCAAGTGAGGGAGCTGAAGTATGCCGAGAAAAGAGAAGTGATTCGGATACTAATTGAGCTATCAAATCATGTGAGAGCAAATTTAGAAGAGCTGCAAAACGGTTCATATTTGCTTGAAAAACTTGACTTCATTCATGCTAAAGCTCTTCTAGCAGAGTATATCAATGGAGTCATTCCGACAGTAGAAAAGTCAACGAAATTTTCCTTGATTAAAGCAATACATCCTTTGCTTTACTTGTCTCATAAAGAGAACAAGAAGCCCGTCATTCCACTGGGCCTAACATTGGACTCTGAAAAGCGGATACTGATCATCTCGGGTCCGAATGCAGGAGGCAAATCAGTAAGCCTAAAAACAGTCGGATTGCTACAGTATATGCTCCAAGCAGGACTACCGGTTTCAGTCAATGAAGAAAGTAAAATGGGCATTTTTTCATCAATCTTTATTGATATTGGAGATACCCAGTCAATTGAGGATGATTTGAGTACATATAGTTCTCACCTTACCTCTATGAAGTTTTTTCTTCAGGAAACAGATAAGAGATCTCTTTTTTTGATTGATGAATTTGGAAAGGGAACAGAGCCTCAGTTTGGAGGCGCTATAGCCGAATCTGTTTTACATGAACTAAATAAGAAAAAGGCGTACGGTATTGTCACAACTCATTACCAAAATCTAAAAAAAATGGGTGATGAAACTTCTGGTTTAGTGAATGGAGCCATGAAATATAATCTGGATGCTTTGGAACCATTGTTTGAATTGGAAGTAGGAAAGCCTGGTAGTTCATTTGCATTTGAAATTGCTGGAAAAATTGGATTACCTCATGAAATCATTCTTTCTGCACGAAAGAAGATTGGGAGTTCGCATGTAGCATACGATCAGCTTTTGAATCAATTGGAAAAAGAGAAGGCAAAATTTGAAAAGCTAACCAAGAAATTAGAAAGAGATCAGGATGATATTTTGAAAGTCCGTAAGGACTATGAGGACTTGAGAGGTATGCTTGATGAAGATAAAAAGAGAGTTATTAAGGAGGCTAAAAAAGAAGCAAATCATATAATTGAAAATGCCAATAAGGATGTAGAACGTGTCATAAGAGAGATAAAAGAAAACAAAGCTTCAAAAGAGCGAACAAAGGAGATCCGATCCGAATTGGATAAAAAGAAGCTAAGACTTCAAGAAGGGCCTAAGTCTACTACAAAAGCCTTTAATGTAGGAGATATTGTCAAAGTAGTAGGTCAAGAAAGCACAGGAGCGATTCAGAAAATCAAGGGTAAACAAGCCGAAGTTCTTTTTGGATCACTAAAATCAATCATCTCAACAGACAAATTGGAAAAAGCAAAGAATGCTCCGCAAGTAAGCTATCAAAAGAAAGTGAAGAAATTAGGTATCGACTTGACTAGTAAAATGTCGAACTTTAATCATGAAATTAGTATTCGTGGTATGCGAGCTGATGAGGCGATGAATGAGATTGAGTCTTTCATTGACGAGGCATTGCTCATAGGAGTAGATGAAGTGCGAATTGTTCATGGAAAAGGACACGGGGTACTTAGAGATATTGTGAGAAACATTGCTAAGGGACACTCAAGTATTGCTAGCGTAGAAGATGAGCACGCTGATAGAGGAGGGGCTGGTATCTCTATTATCAAATTACAATAATGAGGTTTACAATTCAGCAGTTGGCGCTTCGGAATGGGAATGATCGTGAGGAAACATGGATTGCTTACCAGGGAGTGATCTATGATGTTACAAAGTCAAGATTATGGAAAAATGGAAAGCATTATGAGCACTGGGCCGGTCAGGATCTGACTGAAGAATTGAAAGATGCGCCTCACGATACAAAAGTTTTTGAGAAATTACAGATTGTAGGAGAGTTGATCAAATGAAAATAATTGAGTCGGGAATAAAGAATGTCGATGCGCATGAAAGCGTAAAGGTGATTATGCCAAGTAATCTTTATGGTTGCATACTGGCTGAGAATGTGTTTGTTGGGCCATTTGTAGAAATTCAAAGCGATGTAAAAATTGGTGCTAGAACCAAAATTCAATCTCATTCATTTATCTGCGAACTTGTTTCTATAGGAGAAGATTGTTTTATTGGACACGGAGTGATGTTCATAAATGATACATTTAGTGAAGGAGGTCCTGCTGGAGGAGATCAATCCAAATGGAAACAAACAAACGTTGGAAACAAAGTCTCAATTGGATCAAATGCTACAGTTATGCCTGTTTCAATTTGTGACAATGTTGTCATTGGAGCTGGAGCTGTCGTGACTAAGGATATTGCAGAGTCTGGCACTTACGTTGGCAATCCTGCTAAGAAATTAAAATAACTATGAGTATTCCTTTTGTGGATTTAAAGGCTCAGTATGAGTCAATAAAAGAAGATATTGATGCGGCGATTGCCTTTGTAATTAATCAAACCTCCTTTATTGGTGGTGAAATCATTAAAGAATTCGAAGTTGATTTTGCCAAATACATTGGGGCTAAACATTGCGTAGGTATGGCCAACGGTACTGATGCAATTGAAATAGCACTTAAGGCCCTCGGTATCGGAGAAGGGGATGAAGTAATTGTTCCGGCATTGACCTGGATAAGTACTGCTGGCGCTGTAAACAGTGTAGGAGCGGAACCCGTTTTTGTAGATGTCTTAGCAGATGAAAGAACGATCAATCCCGAATTGATTGAAGCAAAAATTACAGAAAGAACTAAAGCGATAATCCCTGTTCATTTGTATGGCCTACCTGCTCGAATGACTGAAATAATAAAACTTTCAAAGAAGTACAATCTACGAATCATTGAAGATTGCGCTCAAGCACATGGTGCAGAGATAAACGGGAAGCGTGTGGGTACCTTTGGAGATATAGCCACTTTTTCATTTTATCCAGGAAAAAACTTAGGTGCCTATGGTGATGCGGGATGTATTATTACCAATGATGATGAATTAGCAAATACCTGTAGAATGCTCTCCAACCATGGACAATTAAAAAAGCATGACCATCAGATTATTGGACAAAATAGTCGATTAGACACCATGCAAGCAGCCATTTTGAAGGTAAAGCTTCCACATCTTGAGAGTTGGACAAATGCAAGAATTCAGGTTGCTGATTGGTATGAAGATAAGCTTGATGCCTTTAAAAGGCCAATAGTTCCAGCTGGAATGCGTCATGTTTTTCACTTGTATGTCATACAATCTGAGAAAAGAGATGTAATGATGAATAGACTGAAGGAGACCAATATTGGCTGTGCAATTCACTATCCAACCCCCTTACCTTTGTTGAAGAGCTATGCCTATAAAGGCCACAATTCAGGAGATTTTCCAATCGCTGAGAAGCTAAGTGCAGAAATACTTTCTTTACCTATTTTTCCTGAGATGCGAGAGGAAGAAGTGGAAGGGGTGTGTGAAAATTTAAATCATGTTTGACAATTTAGCCTGTCTTTTGAATAGTCATATCAAGAGTGATTTTTAAATGATTTCGAAAAGAATAGCTGATTATACTCCTCAAGAGATCTTAAGTGTAGTTTCTCGTTACTCCTTATTGATTAATAAGTTAGGTTTTGATTCCCGTCTTTTCTACTTCAATCGATCCCGCCTCTTTCTTTCTCTTACTGCAGATAAGATCGCTAATCAAAAAAGGTCAAAATTTACCCTTCTCCTTTTTTTTATAACCTCGTTGATCAGATTGATAAAGGGTATTTTTTCATCTAAAAGAATTCCGAATGTGCTTATTGTTGATACTCGCGAATACTACGGAAAAACTTTAAAAAAGAAAGGCTTTGTATATGACAACATCCTTCTTACTTACTTATATGATTATATTGATTGGAGTGAAATTGGCTTACTCGATAGATTCAATCTCCCTTTCGACGATAATCAGTTCCCCTCCCAATGGTATAAGCATATTCGAAATATCTCAACCCGTCCAAGGCTGTATGAAGAGATTATTTTATTTAAGTATTTGATTCTTCATCCGTTTAGTTGGATTAAGACTAAAAAAAGGCTCACCAAAGAATTTGGAATTATCAAGGACCGTTCATTTGATAGTGATACTCTCAATACTATTCATAGGAATTTTTTAAAGTATCAAAAGTCGACCCTGTTTTTTGCATGGAAAGAAGAAGCATACCTCTGGTATTTTGAATCTTCTGGAATCAAGAAAATCTTGATATTGGATGAGTACAGCCCCAATCAAAGAAGTATTCTAAATGCAAGTGCGGCGTGTGGTATTGATTGTATCGCATTACAACATGGAGGTATTCATGAACTACATCCCGGCTATGTTTATGGTCCAGAAGAAAGAAAGCTGAATCTTTTTCCTAATCAATTTCTCACATGGGGATCTAGTTTTTCCGAGTTTTTGAAGGATAACAATTGGCCGGCAAGTATATCAGAGGTAGGACATCTACGAACGGATATAATTGCTGATTTGAAAGGAGCCACTAAGTCTAAGTCCAAGCGTGTAATGTTTGCTTCTCAACCTCATAAAGATGAGTCTTATACTGAACATACAGCAAAAATGGTATTTAGGGCATTTGCTGATCAAAATGATAATCTAGAAATGTTTGTCAGAACACATCCTCTTGAAAAGAACGTTGAGAAATATCAAAAGTGGGCTGATGAAGTGAGCTACAAGGACTTAAGTATTGAGGCTGAGGAGGATTTGTACGTACAGTTGGCAAATACAGATATAGTGATAACAGCCTTTTCTACTGTTGGCCAGGAGGCTATATATTTCCAAATTCCATTAATAACAGTTGATTATTTGAATAGAGATATTGCATCATATGTCAAAGAAGGAATAGCATCTAATGTGACAAATTCTGAAGATCTCATGGAGGCCATTAAAGAAGAACTTGCAGGTTCAAAAAGTTATAAAAAGGAATATCAGAAGTATATTGATAAGTATGCCCACGTAATAGATGGAAAAGTTCATGACAGAATTCTTAAGTTTCTTCTGTCAGAATGATAATCGAAGTAGTTTTGAGCAGTTTTTCTCATTAATCAATACATGGCTAAAAAAGCATTAGTAACTGGTGTCACGGGACAAGATGGATCTTATCTTGTGGAATTCCTTCTTGAAAAGGGGTATGAAGTTCATGGAATTCGTAGAAGCTCTAGTCAACCGACCCACAGCCTAGATAGAATACGTCATCTCATAAAGTCTCCACAAAATGCAGAGCGATTTTTTCTGCACTATGGCGATGTTACAGATTCATCAAATCTTGTAAAACTCATAAGAGATATCTCACCAGATGAAATTTATAACCTGGCAGCTCAAAGCCATGTGAAGGTTTCCTTTGATGTACCTGAATATACGGCCAATGTTGATGCGATGGGAACATTGAGGATTTTAGAGGCTATAAGGGACTTAAGTATTGAGAAGAAAGTTAGATTTTATCAAGCTTCTACTAGTGAACTGTATGGTAAGGCTCTGGAAGTACCCCAAACGGAGGAAACACCATTTAATCCGAGGAGCCCATACGCTATCGCGAAACAATATGCTTACTGGATGGTGAAAAATTACCGGGAAGCTTATGGAATTTATGCAGTAAATGGAATACTCTTCAATCATGAATCCCCACGAAGAGGAGAAGCCTTTGTGACGCGAAAGATCACATTAGCAGTTAAAAATATTAAGTTAGGTAATCAAGACAAGTTGTATCTGGGAAACCTTGATGCTAAGCGAGATTGGGGATATGCAAAAGAATATGTAGAGGCCATGTGGGCCATGTTACAGGAAGAGAAACCTGAAGATATGGTTATAGCGACTGGTGAAACTCATACCGTACGAGAGTTTGTAGAAAGAGCTTTTACCCACATAGACATCTCCCTCAAGTGGGAAGGAGAAGGAAAGGATGAGAAAGGGATTGATGCCGAAACGGGTAAAGTGTTGGTAGAGATTGATCCATACTATTTTAGACCTACAGAAGTTGACCTTCTGATTGGGGATGCCTCACGTGCAAAAAAGATACTAGGGTGGAAGCCAAAAGTTGGTTTTGAACAACTAGTTGATTTAATGATGCAAGCTGAACTTTCGAAAAAATAATGAGCATTGATAACATACGGATAGGAGATAAGCTGATTGGAAAAGGCCAACCCGCCTTCATTATTGCGGAGGCAGGAGTAAATCATAATGGAGATGTTGCACTCGCTTTGAATTTGATAAAGGAAGCGAAAAAAGCAGGAGCTGATTGTGTTAAATTCCAGACTTTCAAAGCTGATCGAATTGTGACCCAAACATCGCCAAAAGCTTCTTATCAATTGAAGACTACAGATAAAGACGAGTCACAGTTTGACATGTTGAAACAACTGGAGTTGAGCTTGGAAGATTATGATCTAATTCTTCAGGAATGTGAACGTCAAAACATTCTCTTTTTATCAACTCCTTACAATGAGGAAGATGCTGATTTCTTAAACAATCTGGGAGTGAAGGCTTTTAAAGTTGCGTCGGGACAATTTGTTGAATACCCCTTTTTGAAATATTTAGCCTCATTTGGGAAGCCCTTGATCCTTTCTACTGGAATGTGTACAGAAGAAGAAGTCATTCAGACTATGGAATTTCTCAGAGGAGTAGATTCAGAAATAATTTTGCTTCAGTGCACAACCAATTATCCTTCACTCATAGAAGATTCAAACATTAATGCGATGGTTTCCATGGGGCGTAATTTGAATGTGACAATCGGATATTCAGACCATGTAACAAATAATTATGCATGCTTCAGTGCTGTAGCTCTTGGTGCAAGGGTTATTGAAAAGCACTTCACTCTGGATACCAGTATGCCAGGCCCTGATCATAGCAGTTCGTTGAACCCTGAACAATTCAAGGAGTTAGTTGAAGGTGTCCGACAAGTAGAAAAATCTTTGGGCTTAGAAACAAAAAGTCCAACTGAGGCCGAGAAAAAAAATACGTACGGAATGCGACGAAGTATGATCGTAAATAAGGATCTCAGGAAAGGACATACCTTAGGAGAAGATGACATTGGATTTAAGCGACCAATGAACGGACTTTCCCCAACTAAGTATTACGAAGTGATCGGGAAGGAATTAGCTTGTGATATCAAAACTGACGAACCAATAACTCAAGATGCGATTGAATGGTGATTTCAGTATTGAGGATGCATCTCTCTCAGAGGTAAAATCGTTTTTAAGAGTCGCTGGTAGCTCCCTGTCTGCATTTAGATACTTTGAAAAAAGACCCTATGAGGTGATCTTAAATCACCTTAAAACTTTAGTCGTAATGAATAACAATCAACCCGTTGGATATGGTCATTTGGATCCTGAAGATGGAATTACTTGGTTGGGTATTTGTGTTGCAGAGCGGTTTAGGGGAAAAGGTATTGGGAAACTTATAATGAATGAGCTTATTAAATCTGCAAAAAGAATGGAGGTTGAGGAGATTCAATTAAGTGTGGATAGTGATAACAATGAGGCAATCCAGCTTTATGTAAGATTCGGATTTAGGTTAAGCAGTGTTGAGGAAAATATTCGTTTTATGAAATTGTCACTATGAATATTTTTGTAAGTAGTGTAGCATTTAAAAATCTTTCGATACAAGAAATTGATCAAATAGCTATAGAACAAGACTTTTCTATTGAATTTAGTGCCAATTTTGATCCAAGTATAGAATTGGCAAATCAATTTCGCTCACTAACAATAGATCGACTGCCTCACAACTATTTTCCTCCGCCGGAAACCCCATTTGTTCTTAATTTGGCTAGTCAGAATGAAGCTATTCTAGAGCTGTCACGCAATCATTGTAAGCAGGGAATTGAACTAGCCTCTCATTGTCGATTGAAATACTTTTCAGCACATGCAGGCTTTTGTTTGGACCCATCTCCAGAATCTTTGGGAGAAAAGCTTTTGCAGCCAGAATATATCAATAGAGAAACCAATTGGGATACTTTTATTGACTCATGTCTGATGCTATCAGAGGAGGCATCTAAAAGAGATGTTCAATTTCTTTTTGAGAATAATGTGCTGATGCAAACCAATATGAGAACAGATGGAGTGAACCCACTCTTATGTGTAGAGCCATGGGAAATATTAAAGGTCTTTCAGTATGTTTCAACTGAATCGCTAGGTTTTTTGCTTGATACTGCTCATTTGAAAGTATCTGCCAAAAGTCTGGATTTTGATATGAATGAGGCGGTTAAAGAGCTGTCTCATCAGATTGGCTACATCCATCATAGTGATAATGATGGTATCAAGGATTCAAATGAGCCTTTAACCGACGATTATTGGTTTTTGAAGTATATGAAAGGATTTAATTCGATCCCCCATGTTCTAGAGGTTAAAAACCAGTCAATAGGTGATATTAAAAATCAAATATCTTTATTGCGTTCATCTATATGAGTGAAAAAAGAAAAATGATTCCGATCATGGAGCCTGATTTATCAGGCAATGAAAAGACTTACCTGATTGATGCAATTGATTCAGGCTGGATTTCTTCTAAGGGAAAATATGTTGACCAGTTTGAAAAAGAATTTGCGGCCTTTCATGAAGTCGATTATGCACTTGCCGTATCCAATGGGACGGTTGCCTTGCACCTAGGTTTGGTGAGCCTTGGCATTGGTAAAGGAGATGAAGTAATTGTTCCCAATCTTACTTTTGCGTCATCTGTAAATGCAATAATTCATGCTGGTGCTACACCTGTTTTGGCAGAAGTAGATGCTGAAACATACAACATTGATTGCAATAAGCTTGATCAATACATCTCTTCCAAGACAAAAGCAATCATGCCCGTTCATTTATATGGAAACCCATGTGATATGGATGAAATCTGCACTATTGCTAACAAACATGGGCTTTTAATTATCGAGGATAACGCAGAAGGACTTGGGAGTACATACAAGAAAAAAATTGCAGGCTCTTTTGGTGATGTAAGTACCTTTAGCTTTTATGGTAATAAGACTATTACCACCGGTGAAGGAGGGGCTATTTTGTTTAAAAATCAAAAGACGTTTGAATATGCCAAAGTTCTAAGAGATCATGGAATGAGTCCGGATAGGAGATATTGGCATGAACATATTGGATTTAATTATAGACTGACCAATATGCAAGCTGCAATAGGTTGTGCTCAGCTCGAACACATTCAAGATATTCTTCAGAAGAAAAGTAGCATAGTGAAAAGATATGTTGATGGGCTAGCACCCATTGGTTCAATTAAATTTCAGAAAACTGAAGCAGGTTCCTTGAGTTCAAATTGGCTATTTACTCCATTATTTAAAAATGTTTCGACCAATGACTTAAGTCAATATCTACATAAGCATGGAGTAGAAACAAGACCAGCTTTTTACCCTATTAGTACTATGCCTGTATATTCAGATTTTAAAAAGGGTGGATACGATGTGTCAGAGTCTGTTTCAAAATCTGGACTTAGTTTACCTTCTTTTCCTACTTTGAAGAACTCAGAGGTGGATTTAATCATAGCCGCAATTAAAAAATTTTATGACTAGCGAATCTTTATTTGTTATTCCAGCCAGGGCTGGATCTAAAGGCGTTCCTAATAAAAATAAACGTTTGCTCAATGGAAAGCCTTTGATTGCTTATACCCTTGAAGAGACATTGAAAGTCACTGACAAGAAAAATATTTGTGTTTCAACTGATGATCTTGATATAGTAGAAATAGCAAAGGAGATGGGCTTAGAGGTGCCATTTATAAGATCTATAGACTTAGCTCAGGACAACTCCTCAAGCAGGGAAGTCTTATTACATGCTGTTGATTACTATAGCACTAATGGAATTGATTATCAAAGTGTAGTCATGTTACAACCAACAAGCCCTTTGCGAAAATCCTCTGATATCCTAAGAGCTTTAAATGCCTTTAATAAAGATGTAGATTGTGTAGTTTCAGTGGTTGAAACTAAATCAAATCCTTATTACGTATTGTTTGAAGAAAATAAGAGTGGTTTTTTAGAAAAATCTAAGAAAGGATTCTTTCAAAGAAGACAGGATTGTCCACCTGTTTATGAGTTAAACGGGGCTATATATGCAATAAGAATTGATACTTTGAGAGAAAAGGAGATAACCCTGATGGAACGGATTGTAAAAGTAGAAATGAGTGAAGAAAACTCTATTGATATCGATACAGAATTGGACTTTCAGATAGCAGAGTTTATAATGAGAGCTAACCCTTAGAAATTTTTCTCTTTAAAGCACTCGCTATTTTCTTAGTATGAGTAACTCTTAGCCACCAAAGTATTACACGTATCAAATTCTCTTTGATTCCACTAGGACTTAGGAGGTAGAGTTTACGTTTTTTTTCAATATAGATGATGTAATTTTTGATCTTATCGTAATCGTTGATGATTTGCGGGGAATGTTCCTTGACCTTGAAGATTGATTGAATCGTTTGATTTCCCGAAATCAATTCAAAACCATTTTTTTTCATGATATTTCCCAATGATTCCAACGAAAAATGGAAGGTATGAGCATTTTGAAAGTATCTAAGAATATTTGATCGATAACTTTTGTGGATATGCTTAACTCCTGGGACTTCAATATATATAATTGTATGTTGATGGGATATTTGTTTTATCAATTTAAGCTCCTCATTCAAGTCTAATATATGCTCTAGTACGTGAGAATAGATCACTAAATCAGGCTTTATTGACAAATCTAAGTTATGTAATGAGCCTGTATGTAGTGTTAGATCATGTTTTTCTTTTCCATAATTGATGTACTCAGCTCCCAAATCTATCCCCATTACATCATGACCTTCTGATCGGAAGTATTCTAGTATTCCTCCAGCACCACAGCCCACTTCTAACACTGATAGTTTTTTAGTTGAGATACACTTTTCTTTTAAAAGAAAGTCATGAATTTTTTTTCCTCTTCGGGTTTGAGATTCGAAAAAAATACTTGTAGGTTTATCAGTTCCTACATAAAGTTTCCTGTATTCACCATCATAAAATTGGCTGTATGAGTCCTCATTCATCCTAGGGCTCGTATAAACTAGCCCACATGATTTACAAATATTAGTTATGTAAGACAGTCCATATCGATCTTTTTCTCCAATAAGCTCTTTATCGTCACGTAGGCATATGGGACAATTGATACTTTCGAACGTATATACTCCTTGTCTTAATTTTTCTTCAATTTGCTTCTTAGCTTCTCTTTGGAGAGCGTTAAGTGATAGTTCTGGTTTGGAACTGAATTTTAATCTAGGTAAGAGCATTATTAGGATTTTAATCCTTTGGTATGAACAAATAAACCACCTGCAAAAACAAGAAAGACTAAAATGGAACTGATCATCATGACTCTGTTACCGGTATAGTAGTTAGCTGGTTTAAACTCGAAGATGATTTCACTTTGTCCTTCAGGGATGTCTAATGCACGCAATATGTAGTTTGCTCGTAGAATATTGACCTCATTATCGTTAATTCTTGCGGTCCATCCTTCGGCATAATATATTTCGGAAAACACACCGAGTGCGTTCCCACCACTGATATTTGCTGAATACACAACTTTGTTAGGCGTTTTTTCTGTAAGCACGATCGTTCCATTGCCGGAAATTTGAGGCACTTCAAACTTACTTTCATCAATGATTGCTTGGCGTTTTGTGTCTATGGAACATACGCTACCAATTTCATTGTCGGGAGAATCAACAGTTATGATCTCTGAAATTGTCCAGGCATTGCCATTTGCAAACCGATTGGGAAATACAGCGTTTCGCTGAGCTCCTGCATACATGAATTTAGTATTAAGCATATTCAATACCGAAAGATCTGAAAAGTCCATTGACTGATTTTGTAATGTTTGAAAAGCAGATTGGAGTTCGTTTTGGATACAGCGATCTATCAAGTCCTGATAGCGACGAATTTTTGCACCATGATAACCACCAATAGATTCATGATGATATGAAGTTCTATTTTCATTGAACGGGTTTTGTAAGTTTAGGACTCTATCTCCTGAAGCTGTTTGGGAGGCAAGTACTTGATCAGCTTCAGTCATTTGAAAAAAGCTACCAGAAGGATCTTTTTCAAACTTTTCCTTCCCTAAGAAACGTTTACTAAGTGAGAAATTATCAATAAAAACTAGCAGAGCAAGACCCAGCATGGCCTGGCTCATTTTTAATTTCTTTTTAAATATGGCCCATATTAGAACTGCAAAAGCCACTACGAACATGAGGGCTCTTAGGCTATCTTTTATGAGTAACGATTGACGATCTTCACGAACGGCATTTACAAACCATTCGGGCAGTTGACCGTCTACCGCTCCTCTAAATCCGAGTGCTCCTGAGAATACCAATAAGACTATTAAGAATCCTCCCCCAATACCAAACAACATGTAAATTTTTTTCTTCAGCTCTTTCTTCCATTCAGTATTAACCAATTTTTCAAGAGCGACAAATCCTAATAGATTCATTGAAAAAATGGTGATGATGATAGTGAATGTAACAGACCTAAACTTGTTATAGCCTGGCAGGTAATCAAATAAGAAATTATTGAAAGCTTCAAAATTTTTACCCCAACTCATGATGATCCCAAGAATGACAAGCGTAACAAGCCATATTTTTTGTTTTTTAGGGAGTATTAATATTCCCAGGATGAAAAGAATAAAAGTAAGAGTACCGGCATAGTATGGAGCCGTAAGTGGCTGATCTCCCCAGTAGGTAGGTACGGACTTTACTTGCTGAGCAATTTGAGATCTATTATACCCGGCACTTCTTAGTGCTTTTGCGACAGCAGACTTTTCTGATAACGGCTCTTGAGAAGACCCTCCAAATATATTGGGAACAAATAAGAAGAGCGGTTCCACAATGCCGTTGCTGTACCTAAAAGCATATTCTTTGTCAAGTCCAGATGAGCTAGCCTTAGCTGCAGATAGTTCGGACTTTCCTCGAATTGAATACTTACTATACTCTAGAGTAGTAGCCAACCTTCCAAAATTTGCACCTACGGCTAAAGCAGATGCTAGCACTATTAGACTAGTCTTTATCGCAAAATTCTTGACATCTTTGTCTTTAAGAGCTTTAATCAGTTCATTGATTCCGAAAGCTACTGTAATAAGCACAAGGTAATAAGTGATTTGAGGGTGATTTGACTTAATTTCCAGTCCTAATGCTAAGGTAGCCAGACCTAATCCCAGGAATTTTCTACCATCAAATACTAACTTGATTCCGGCTAAAACTAATGGCATGTAAGCCACGGCAGCTATTTTAGAATTGTGCCCTGCCATGAGTCCTATAATATTGAATCCATTTAAGCTGAATGCAACAGCACCCGCCGCTGCAATAATTGGTCGGACTTTGAAAGTGAGAAGAAGTGAGTAGAACCCTACCATTGCTATAAAAATAACATTGAAAGGTTTGGACAGTCCAAGGCTTAGGAAGAGATGGGCATAAGTGAGTAGATCACCGGAAAAATTGATTCCTGTAAAGTAGGAAGGCATACCGCTGAATAAATAATTATTCCATAAGCCAACTTCGCCAGTCTCTTTTTTAAAACTTTTTATTTGATTACTCATGCCATCAGCTTGAAGAATATCGTGTTGGCTGAGATTCATGCCATCGAGAATCGTAGGTGTGTGAAGCAGTAGGGTTACGACGTAGAACCCTATTATTATTAAAGCATGGGTGAGAATTGTTTTCTTCAGGTCAGGTCTCATCGGAAGTGTTTAATTTTTTTCACTCTTTCAAAGGTAGATCGAATGAGGTTATTGATATCTACTGATATCTTAAATTGATAAATAAGAGCTATGAACAGTATACTCGTTGAAATTGATCTTATAGCTATGCTTAAAATCGGGTGCAGATTAGTTGTGAATAAAAATGCTACAATCCCCACGGAGCAAGCAATTAAGAAGAGCTTAAAATGAGTACTTACAAATGGGTGAATTTTAAACTTCCTCCATACAAAGGTGCCCTTGAGTATAATATGAAATAATATGGCAGATAGATAGCTGATAGCTGCACCATTTAACCCATAAATGGGGATCAATAGGTAATTAAGAACAACTAAAAGAAAGGCAGTCAAAACTTGGAATAACAGATTAAACTTATAGAAGTTAGAGAAATTTATTATTTCACCTGAAAAACTCGAAAGCATAATGAATAATTTGGCCAAACAAACACTGATTACTACCCAAAACCCAGTTTGAAAAGATTCCCCTTGAGGTATATAAGCAAATAGGTCAGAGAGATTTGTGGTAATCCCAATAAACAGCAATGATCCTAGAACCGACATTGTTATTGAACTTCGCTTATACAAAGAGCTGACTTCCTTTATTGCTCCTTTCTCCATCTCAGTAGACAGTATTGGTGCTATCAAATTAGCCATGTTTCTTCTTGGTAATTCTACTACGACTGCTATAAAAAAACAAGTGTTGAAGATACCTGCAGCACTTGTTCCTACAATAGTGGTGAGCTGATCATTGGAAATATTATTTATCAAAGCAAAACTACCAGCTAAAAGCATTGAGTATGTCCCATATTTCACTAGGTTTGATTTGACGGTTTTAGAAATGATACTGAAGTTGAATATAAATCGAAGATTGTGAATAACAACTAGTTGAAAGCTGAGAAGGATAAATGCAGCAGTGTAAATAATACCAAGCCCAAAAATTGCACCATCAAAACTCCACCAAGTTAGTGAATAGCCTAGTACCATTAGAAGGGATCCTGCTCTTAAGAATATCTCTCTTAAGAAGACTGGAAAAACTACATTCATGATGGTACGACTGTAATTCATGAACAACTCAAACATTGAATTAGCAAATATTACTATAGCGGTAACAAATAAGTATTCAATATATGCCGGGGCAGAATCAATATATCGCTCTACAATGAGATCTTGCAATGCATAACAAATGCCGAAAACAAGTATATTTCCAATGATAGCTACTAGGAGTAAAAAACTAAAAAAACTAGCCCTGTCACGTTCTGAAAATGTAGAAAAATATTTTAGAAAGGAGCTGCTCATACCGAAAGATGCAAATGATGAAATGATCATTGCATTGGCAGTAATAAGTGTAAAAAGCCCTATTTGATCTAATTCAAAATATTCCGCTCTAACATATAAGGTATTTAGATACCCTATAGCGACTCCTACATAGGTCATAAGAGTCCCCCAGAAACTTTGCTTAATAACTACACCCACAGGATTACTTTAAAAGAACCACAATTTAATTGAAAGAGCTATTACAGTTACTAGCAATATCTTCCTAATCAGTTTATCATTTACTCCAACAGACCAGCGACTTGCAATCCATCCTCCAGTTGCATTCCCGATAGCTAATACCAGTCCATATTCCCATTGTATTTTTCCACTGAGGTAGAAAACGACCAAAGCAGCTACTGTATATGTGAGGGCTACAAATACTTTTATCGCATTTGTTTTTGCCATGTTAAACCCATGAATAGCTGTCAGACTTGCAATTATAAGGAAGCCTATACCTGCCTGAATAAAGCCTCCATACATGCCCAGGAAGAAGAATATAATGATGCTAAGCCATAATTTTTTGGGCGTCAGAATGGATTCTGCTTGATTCTTCGCTCCTGGCTTAAAGATCGTAACTCCCATAACCATCAGCATGATTACGGCGAGTATTTTGTTGAATATTTCTTCGTTGATATCTACTGCTATTTTTGAACCAATGATTGCTCCTACAATTGCTGGAAGAGCAACCCAAATAGCAAAAGGAAATATTTTTACCCCCTTACTCTGGAAGCCAGCTACAGAGAAAATATTCTGAACGAAGATCGCCACTCTATTCGAAGCGTTTGCCTCAGCAGATGGAAGTCCCAGAAAAATCAAAAGAGGTAAAGTAAGTAAGGAACCACCTCCAGCCACCGTATTTATGAAACCTGCAAAAACTCCTACAGCTATTAAAAAAGTGCCTTCTATGACGCTCATTAGAGTTTGTAATCAGTAAGTCTGCAATCTAGTTCATCTGTACATTCTGCTAGCAATTCAATTTGTGTTTGCATCGTTATTGGATGCGTTTCTAATGGACACATCTCTGCAAGTAATACCAACGTAAATTTTCTTTGCGGAATACCTGGATGAGGGATGACTAGTTCATCTGATTGCAGAACGATATCATGGTAGTATAGAATATCTATATCAATACACCGCTCTCCCCATTTCCCCTTTCTTATTCTTCCTAGTCTTTCTTCAACCTTCAACGCTAATTTGAGAAGGTTCGAGGGTTTTTGAACTGTTTCTATCTGCAAGACGACATTGAGAAACCAGTCTTGATCTTTTTTGCCCCATGGCTCTGTTTCATAGATGGATGATTCATCTATGACTTGTATGCCTTCTTCAATGAGCGCGTATTCGGCCTCTCTCAGATATTCCAGCCGATTGCCCATATTGCTGCCTAATAGGATATAAATTCCGTTCATCTAGTTTCTAAATCTAATGTTTGCAAACCTCGTCTTACTTTTGCGTGTTTCAAAGACAAACTAAACGCACTAATAAAAAATAAATGGCTTTTTTACGAAATCTTCTTGCTACACTTTTGGGCCTTTTCATTTTCACGATTCTAGGCTTTTTTATGCTCGTAGGAGTTGTGGCATCCGCCTCTGCTGATGAGGCACCCTCTGTGAAGACCAATTCAGTCCTATACTTTCCCATGTCTGGGATATTGGAAGACAAAGCTGTAGAAGATCCATTTTTAACCGCTTTTTCGGATGCTCCACCAGCACAAAGTCTTTTAGATATTATTTCGGCAATAAAAAAGGCAAAGACGGATGATAGAATCAAAGGAATCTATATCGAACCGATGTATATGGCGGGTAGCTATGCCGGGTTACAAGAGATTAGAGATGTACTATTAGATTTCAAAGAGTCTGGAAAATTTGTTTATGCCTATGGAGAATATATAAGCGAATCAGATTATTACGTAGTTTCAGTGGCTGATAGCCTTTTCTTAAATCCTACAGGTTCCATTGAGTTTAATGGGATGGATGTCAATATTACCTTTTTGAAAGGCATGTTTGATAAACTGGACATAGAACCGCAAATTTTTAGAGTAGGGGATTTCAAAAGCTATGTTGAACCTTATATTCGAAAAGATCTTAGTAAGGAAAACAGGCTACAATATACCGAGCTGCTTGGTTCTATGTATGGAACCTACCTAGAAAACGTATCAAACTCTATTCAAATCCCTGTAAAAAAACTAGCTGAGATTTCAGATCAAATGAAAATATCACTACCTCAGGATGCAGCAGATGTAGGACTTGTGCATAAAATTGGATATGAGGATGAATTGAAAAGTGTCATGAAGAAGAAACTTGGCTTAAAGGAGAGTAAGGATCTGCGAATCATGAAGATGAACAAGTATATTCAAGCCACTATCAAAGAAGGGACATACGCAAGTAATAGGATTGCTGTTATCGTGGCTGAGGGAGATATTGTAATGGGTGGCGATGAAGGAATTGTAGGATCTATCTTTGCGAAAGAGATCAGGAAGGCTCGTGAAAACGATAAGGTCAAAGCAATCGTCATGAGAGTCAATTCTGGTGGAGGTAGTATGACAGCCTCAGATATGATTTGGAGGGAACTGATGCTGACGAAAGGTAAGAAACCGATCATTGCTTCTATGGGAGGAGCTGCCGCTTCCGGAGGATACTATATTGCAATGCCAGCAGATACCATCATTGCACAACCTAACACAATTACCGGATCTATAGGAATCTTCGGTATGTGGTTCAACTTTGGTGAATTTTTGGAAAATAAAATAGGCATTACGCATGATGTAGTAAAGACTGGAGAGTATTCAGACATTTATACGGTCACACGTCCATTGCGTAATTCTGAAAGGGCAATCATTCAACGTGGAGTAAACGAAGGGTATGAAGTATTTACACAAAAGGCGGCAGATGCCAGAGGTATGACACAATCGGAATTGAAAAAAATCGCAAGTGGGAGAGTTTGGAGTGGTGAGCAGGCGTTAGACAATGGTCTGATAGATAAACTTGGGAGCTTCAACGATGCGATTGAATTAGCAGCAAAAGCCGCTGGAATTGAAAACGATTACAGTGTTTCATACTACCCAAAAGAGAAGCCATTTGTAGAAGAATTTCTAGAGCGCATGAATGCGAAAGTTCAGTTTACGCTATTCGGAATAGATGCAGACCCTGTATTGAAGCAAGTGAAGCAGTTGAACCAATTGAAGGGACTGCAAGCAAGATTGCCCGGGAATTTGGAAGTAAGGTAGTCAGTACCTTAAAGAGATACTGACTACCTTTTTAAATTCATTCTTCCATCAACTTTCTCTTTAATGCAAGCAAGTGCTCTTTTCTTGGAAGATGCATACTTTTTCGCTCCCATTGGATCAGAATGAATGCTAGCAAATACATTCCACCTATGAGGAGCCATTTATCAAGAGGGGCACCAAGAGAGATCATTTTTCCTATATAGAAAATAGAAAATGGAATTAGGTAGCCAATGATCATCATTCGGGAAACATGAATAATGGAATTGGTATTAGCAATGGCATGATCTAGTTCTCCAATCATGTTCCTATCAAACGTATTTTCCGCTTTTTTTCTTCTTCGTCTCAAAAACAACATGTAAATCACGGTTCCGAGCATCATAGCAGATCCAATAAAATCCCAATAGTGAGGATCATCCAGTGCATCAATAAATAGTAAGCCGCTACAGAATCCGTTTACTAATACAAGCCCAATTTCTACCTTGTTAATTCGTTTACTGGCAGCATTCTTTTTTCTTGTTACACTCTTGTGAAGAGCCATTTCATTAATTGCGTACATAGTTTCTCCTTTTTGTTCGTCCCAAATTTTTTGCATTTCTTCAAACTCCATCATATTCGTATTGTTTAGAGTTGTTTACTAATTGCTTTTTGATTCGGTGAATCTTCACCCCGATGTTGCTTTCGGAGATACCCATTATTTCGGCCATCTCTTTGTAGCTATACCCATCGAGTAGAAGTAACGTGAGCGATCGATCAATTTCGTTGAATTGCTTGATTTCATTGTATAGCCAAGCTATCCGTTCATCCTTTGGTTCATCTTTAACCACTAGTATATTGGTCATTTTCTCCACCTCTTGATGGCCTGCAATATGTTTCTTTTCCTTGGTGCTCCATTTGATTGCAGTATTTAATGCTATTCTGTAGAGCCAGGTAGAAACGGCAGACTTACCTTTGAAACTGGGAATGGAACGATACATCTGTAGACAGACATCCTGGAAAAGATCATTCTGGTCTGCTTCATTAGATGCATATGCCTTGATGATCTTAAACAGTAACGCTCGATATCCTTCAAGCCATTCGTCAAAAATTTTTCGCTGTTCGCTTTCTTTCATTTTCGAATCGTTACTGCACTAGTACTGTAAGCGAGAGATTTCTTACAAGAAAAGGAAAATATTTTATGCAATCAATTTTTTTTGATCCGCCAATTATCAATTCTTCACAATTAAGTCACATGGAAAAAAAGATTTTATAGTGAAAAAGTACTAATTTTTCCTTAAATATTTATAGTTATGGAAAACAGAAATACACTCACTAAAAGTATTATGGTCTATGCCATGGTACTAATGACCTTTTTGATGGTCAATGAAACACTGGCACAGTCAGTAACAAGCTTTACGCTTGTCGATGCAGAATCAGATACTTCTCTTTTTTTGTTAAATGATGGAGATGAGATCAATTTTCAGGAATTGCCTACTTCAAATCTCAACGTCGTAGCTAATACGACTGGAACGATTGGAAGTGTGTCGTTTTTTCTGAACGGAAATTTATTTAGTACTGAAAATGTGACTCCTTATGCGTTAGCTGGAGACACAGGAGGTGATTTTAAAATCTATACACCGCCACTTGGCACTACTCAATTGCTAGCAGTAGCCTATGCTTCCTCTGGAGGCAATGGGGCAGTACTAGACTCGTCTTCTATTACAATCACTTTCGTGGATGAGCCAGTAGAGGTCCTTGTTACAGGTGTTAATTTCATCAATTGTCCTATGATTGATTTAATGGTTGGAGATACAATCGATCTGGATGTGGAAATATTGCCTGCCAATGCAACCAATAAAAATATTGCTTTTACGGCAAGTGATGGAACAAGTGTGGGTTTTTTAAGCGGCAAGTTTATTGCAAGTGTATCAGGTCAAATTACTGTGACAGCCACCAGCTTTAGTGATGGTGGAGTATTTGATCAATGTGTGATCAATATTGCTGAGCCAATTACTCCGATTGATCCTTATGACACAGTACAAGCGATCGATTTTGATGATCAGAACGGAATTCAATTAGCAGCGGGAGGAACTGTTGTAGGCTATATTAATAACAATGATTACATCAGTTTTGAAAATGTAGCATTTGGTCGAGGACCTTCTTTCGGTTCGTTACGAGGATCCAGTGACAGAGTGGGAGGTACTGTTGAGTTTAGGACGGATAGTGTAGATGGCCCTTTACTAGCAAGCGCTACAATTACTAATACAGGAGGATGGACAGATTATCAGAATTTTCCTATTACTGTTCCCAATGCTTCATCTTATGAAGATGGAACCTTATTTCTAGGAACTAAGACTTTGTTTCTAGTATTTAAAGGAGGTAGTGGGTTTTTATTTGATGTAGATGAATTCTCTTTCAATCCATCAGATGTAGTTATTGAAGATCTTAGTTTCATCAATTGTCCAACAGAACCAATAAATGTAGGAGATACAATTGATCTAGATGTTTTAATTACCCCAGGCAATACAACAAATCAAACCATAGCCTTTACTGCAAGTGATGGATTAAGTGTAGATTTCCTTTCTGGAGAGTTCATTGCTAGTGAGCCAGGCGAAATCACTGTGACAGCTACCAGTTTCAGTGATGGAAGTGTTTTTGATCAATGTGCGATCACTATTTCTGATACTATTCCTGCTCCACTGCCCGCAATCATTCGAATCAATGCTGGAGGACCGTCTATAAGTTATGGAGATTCTACGTTTATCACTGATGATTTTTTTGCAGGAAACGGAAAATCTTATGTCAACAACAGTATCACCAATATTTTAGGAACAAGTCAGGATGATATATACAAAACGGAGCGAAGTACCAATGCAAACCTTCAGTCATTCAGCTATGATATTCCAGTGACAAATGGAGAGTACAGCATCAATTTACACTTTGCTGAAATCTATTTCGGAGCAACCGGAGGAGGAGCAGGAGGAGTAGGTAAGAGAGTGTTTGATGTCACTGTAGAAGGACAGCCTGTCCTGATAGATTTTGATATCAATGCAGAAGTAAGTCCAATGACCGCCCTCATTGAGACATATTCTACAATAGTGACAGATGAAGAGTTGAACTTGACATTTAGTGCCACAGTAAATCAACCTAAAGTATCTGCCATTGAAGTTTACGGCGAAGGAAGTTTGATTATAGAGCCAGATACTTGTGTCTGGAATACATTGGCCAATTCTTCGCTTAGCAAGGTGGAAGCACAAAGTGTGAAAGTCAATGATAAACTATATGTATTAGCTGGTTTTCTATCAGGTTTGCAAATCACTGCAGCTACGGAAATCTATGATCCTATGACTGACGCTTGGTCACTAGGAGCACCTATGCCTACCGCTGTGACACACATGGGAGCAGTAGCAGTAGGAGATGAGATTTGGATATTAGCAGGTTTTGTAGGAAATCATCCTGGCGTAGCTACGGATCAAGTCCAGATATACAATACAGTCACAGATACATGGTCAGCTGGGCCGTCTCTCCCCAATCCACGTGGGTCAGGAGCAGCAGCCTTCAGCGATGGAAAGATTCATTTTTTCGGAGGATTACTTCCAGATCGTATGACAGATGTTGGTGAGCATTACATCCTGAATGTTAATGATCAAGCCACCGGGTGGCAGGTTGCTGCCGATATGCCCGAGCCTAGAAATCATTTAAGTGGAGCGGCAGTTAATGGGAAAATATATGCAGTCGGAGGCCAGTTTGGTCATGACGGGGGCACACAAGACCAGTCTTTTTTGCATACATACAACCCAACCACAAATACGTGGACGCAACTAACAGATTTACCTACTCCACGTTCACATTTTGAGCCTGGAACGATTGTTCACAATGATAAAATCATCATTGTAGGTGGAAGAAATGGTAATTTTTTCTTTGATGATGTTTCGGAGTATGATCCAGCTACTGATACATGGACAGAACGTTGTGAATTGCCAACTAACTTGTTGGCACCATCAGCCAAGGTATTTGGAGATCAACTGATTGTGGCTAATGGAGGAGAAGATGGTGTATGCTGTCCTAAAAGCGAAACGATTTCAATCGGTATAGAACCGGAAGTGATTAGTAGTGATCCGTTGGTTTCAGGAGAATTGAAAAAGTGGCATAAAGTAACCTTATCTTTCGAAGGACCAGAATTAAACGAAGCATCGGTAAAGAACCCGTTTGCAGACTATAGACTAAATGTCACTTTTGCAAATGGAAGCAAGTCTTATACAGTTCCAGGATTTTATGCAGCAGATGGTGATGCAGCCAATTCTTCAGCATCCTCTGGGAACATATGGCAAGCACATTTCTCGCCTGATGAAACAGGTACATGGACATATACGACCTCTTTTAGAGAAGGGACTGATATAGCTATTTCTACAAGTCCCACACAAGGAATACCAACATCTTTCGATGGTCAGACAGGCACATTTGATATAGCTCCTTCTGATAAGACAGGAAGAGATTTTAGAAGTACTGGAAGGCTTGAGTATGTAGGAGAGCATTATATGCAGTTTGCTGAAACAGGCGAATACTTCTTCAAAGTAGGGGCAGATGCACCTGAAAATACGTTCGCTTATGAGGATTTTGATGCAACTCCAAATAAATCAGGTAGAAGAAAAAGTTGGTCTTTGCATGCTGCAGATTTCGATTTAAACGATGCTGGCGATTATACATGGGGAGCTATTCAGGGAGATAGTGCCAGAGCAGACGGACGCGAATTATTGGGAGTTGTGAATTATCTCGCTAATGAAGGAATGAATGTGTTCTCATTTCTTACTTTCAGCCTGGATGGAGATGATGACAATGTGTACCCTCACTTGCAACTCGTAAATGATGCGCTAAGCTATGATGATGTGTATCATGATCGATTTGATGTTTCAAAACTGGCTCAATGGGAAAGAATCTTGGAGTATGCAGATAAGAAGGGCATGTATATGCATTTCAAAACCCAAGAGACTGAAAATGACCAAAAAATGGATGGAGGTCAATTAGGTCGCGAACGCAAACTTTACTATCGCGAGCTGATTTCACGATTTGGACATCACCTTGCATTGAATTGGAACCTGGGAGAAGAAAATGATATCTGGCAGGAGCTTAGTGATCCAAACAATGATATAGTAAAAAGCTATGCTCAATACATTCAGGAGCTTGATCCATATGATCATAATATCGTTATCCACACCTACCCAGGTCAGCAGGATGAAGTTTATGATGAATTGGTAGGACCTCAATCCGTTTTGACTGGAGCTTCTGTGCAAACCGGAATAGGAAATGTTCATAATGATGTGAAACGTTGGGTTCTTGACTCACGGAACGCCGGAAAAAAATGGGTGGTAGCTAATGACGAACAAGGTGGAGCTCAAAGCGGTGTAACCGTTGATGCATCCTATCCAGATAGCCAACTACCAGAACCTAGAAATAATTCAGATAACCGAGTAGCAGTTCGTAATCAGGTTTTGTGGGGCACAATGTTAGCTGGAGGCGCAGGTGTAGAATACTACTATGGCTATCAAACCGGCTGTGATGATTTGGATTGTCAAGATCATAGAACTCGGCAGAGTAAGTGGGAAGATGCGAAAATTGCTCTGGATTTCTTCAATACTTACTTACAGTCTTCAGTTATAGAGATGATTAGCAATGATGAATTGACTACTGATAATGGTGATTACGTATTTGCTAAAGAAGGTGAAATCTATGCCATATATCTTCCATCAGGAGGAAGTGCTACACTGAATCTGAGTAGTCAAACGGGTTCATATGAAGTGAAATGGTATGATCCTAGGAATGGAGGTGCGTTGCAAGATGGTTCTCTTACATCCATTTCAGGTGGGGGATCTGTCTCCATCGGCTTACCTCCGTCTGATCCTTCTAGCGATTGGGTAGCACTAGTTACTGTTCAAGATGAAGCACCATTGCGAGTATTAGTATATCACGAAACAGCAGGATTTAGACACGGTTCGATCAATGCCGGAATTCAGATGGTACAGGATTTTGGTACCACGAATGGCTGGACAGTTGAAGCTTCTCAATCAAGTGATATATTCAATGATGCCAATCTTAGTACAGTTGATGTGGTGATATGGATGAATACTTCTGGTAATGGTTTGCTTACTGCTACCGAACAAGATGCCTTCGAAAATTATATTCAAAGCGGAGGAGGTTTTGTAGGCGTTCATGCAGCTACAGATACCTACCGAAATGGTAGCTGGCCTTGGTACAATGAGTTGGTAGGAGCTATTGTGCAAACCGGGCCAAATCATACCAGCAATAACTTCAATGCGACCATGGATGTGATAGGTAGCCATCCGGCTGTCAGCCACTTAGGTGTAGAGTGGAACAAATCGGAAGAATACTACTACTGGGAACTGAATGGAGGATTCTTGTTTAGCGGTAATATTGATCTATTGCGAGTGAGATCTACAGGTAGTCAGACGTATGATGTAGCACGTCCAATTACCTGGTACAAAGAATACGATGGAGGTCGATCATTCTACACAGCGTTAGGTCATAATGGAGGAGACTACTCAAGTAATAGCGATTTTATAACCATGATGGAGCAAGCTATTTTATGGGCTGGAGGTGAGATAGATATTACGTCTGCTCGAATAGGTCATGTAGCTGAAGACATCTTAGCAACTCAAAATGAATTAGATGGATTTAGCTTTTATCCGAATCCAGTAGAAAACCAACTGGTCGTTCTTTTTGAAGATAAAAACGGAGGGCAGTTGAAATTGCTTGATTTAAATGGTAAAATTCTTCATGAAATGGATGTAGAAACAGCCAAAGCAACACTAGATATTAGTGCCCTTAAAAAAGGACTTTACTTGTTAGAAGTGAGCCAAGATGGGTTTCTAAAGAAAGTTAAAATTTTCAAGGATTAGCTATGAACATTTAAATGTTAAAAAGGCTGTCTTCAATATGGAGGACAGCCTTTTTTAGTTTAGAAAAATAATTCATTAGATAAGGAATAAGAAAACATGGTACTTAAGTGTAAATACATTAGTTGATGTTGATCATATATATATCCGCTAGGTCGACTTCAATTGCTCTTCAATACTCTTAGTAACAGCCGATTCTACCTCTCCTGTATGAGCCGTGCTTTTATTCTCTATCAACATGATTTGACATTCCTCATTGGCTGATACACGATGGTTTACAGCTTTTTTCACTACATAAAAATCACCCTTCTTCATGGTGAAAGGTTCTTTTCCTTCTTCCTCAAAAAGTAATTCTCCATTGAGAATGAAGAACGCCTCATCTTCTTTAGCATGATTGTGCCATGGAATGTCTTCTCCTTTTATTTTGGCCACTTTCACAAATACGTCATTTACCTCACCAATCACTTTTGGAGAAAAATATTGATCAATTTTGGATAGATAATTTTGGATATTCATAGCATAAATATAACTGTATTGTTTGTCTGAACTTGTCTAATACTACTTTTGTAACATGCCCATTATTGATCTTGTAACATCGCCTGAAATAGGATTTAATCCTAAAGCGCTAGAAACACACCTATCCTCAATTGGCCACTTAAGAAAAGGTCAATATGTAGATCTTTTAAGAAGGTCTGTGGATGCAAGACAGAAGACAATCAGAGTAAACCTGAGGGTGGAGATTAAAGACACTCCACCTGAAGTGGATTATGTGGAATATTCTAAGGAAGCAAGGGATGTAAGAAGTGCTGACCCTGTAATCATAGTGGGAGCAGGTCCCGCAGGGCTTTTTGCTGCAATCAAAGCAATAGAAGGAGGTTTGAAGCCTATTATTCTAGAGCGTGGAAAAGATGTGAGGGCTCGTCGAAGGGATTTGGCAGCTATTAATAAAGATCATGTAGTAAACCCCGAAAGCAATTACTGTTTCGGAGAAGGAGGAGCAGGCACTTATTCTGATGGGAAGCTGTACACCAGATCAAAGAAACGTGGAAGTATCCGACGTGTATTTGAAATTCTGGTTGCTCATGGAGCCACTCCTGAAATTTTGTTTGAAGCACACCCACATATTGGAACTAATAAGCTTCCCAAATTGGTGACAGCCCTAAGAGAAACCATTGAAGCAGCTGGAGGGGAAATACACTTCGATACCAAAGTGACTGACTTTGTCATTGAAAATGGAGAAATGCTGGGAGTCAAGACTAGCCAAGAAGAATTCAAGGGAGTAGCTGTTTTACTTGCTACAGGACATTCGGCGAGAGATGTCTTCCGTATTTGCAAAGATCGAAAAGTGAAAATCGAAGCTAAACCTTTTGCGCTTGGAGTTAGAATTGAACACTCACAACAACTTATAGATCAGATTCAATATAAATGCGACGATCGTGGAGAGTATCTTCCTTCATCCGCATATTCCTTGGTATCTCAAACAAAGATTAAAGGTATTGAGAGGGGAGTATTCTCATTTTGTATGTGCCCGGGAGGATTTATTGTGCCAGCTGCTACTTCTCCTGGAGAATTAGTTGTGAATGGCATGAGCCCATCTAGAAGGGATAGTCAATTTGCTAATTCGGGGATGGTGGTTGCAATTGAACTTGATGATATTCCTGAATACGCTAAATATGAAGAGCTAGCCGCGATGGAATTTCAAGCTTCAGTTGAAAAAAATGCATGGAGGCTTGGAGGCCAAACTCAGAAGGCTCCTGCACAGCGAATGCAAGACTTTGTAGATGGTAAAGTATCTAACCAACTATTGAAAACTTCCTATCAGCCAGGTCTTGAATCTCAAGATATGATGGAGGTATTACCTCACTTTATTGGTAAGCGCTTGAGACAAGGGTTTCAATTCTTTGGTCAAAAAATGAGGGGATACTTAACAAATGATGCCCAAATTGTCGGTGTTGAAAGCCGTACTTCATCACCTGTCAGGATACCGAGAGAAAGAGATACGTGTGAGCATACTGAGATCAAACGTCTATTTCCATGTGCAGAAGGAGCAGGTTATGCAGGAGGTATTGTGTCAGCTGCAATGGATGGAGAGCGATGCATGGAAGGGATTTTGAAGAAATACAAAAAAGCGTCTCAATAGTGAGACACCTAATTGGATTTTACTATTTAATTATTGTTCGGCTACTACTTCAATGAAACATCGGTTACTGTGATTTAATTTGCAGACCCGTTCATGATCAGATTAACCAATTTTCAATACCGTGAATTTGCTATTTCATCTTCGTAATACACGGTATTCGTTTCAAAATGAGACCTGTTCATTCCCCCATATTAATCTCCTGTCTAACAAATTCAATCCTATATCGAATAGACGTTAGAAGCTGATTTTCAGCCATTTGATTTCTTTAATTTTGACTATTCTACTAGTCAAAACCTTAGCTATGAAATCTACAAAGAAGCTCTTTCAGATTCTATCAATTTCGATATTCATGTGTAGTGCAGCTCCTGTAATAGGTCAGGAGTTTACAGCAGGTATCAACACGGAAACACCTAATCCCAATGCAGTTTTGCATCTTGTAGCACCAAATGGGAATCAAGGATTATTGATTCCTAGCCTAACAACTACTCAACGAACTAGTATGTCACTGACTGCTACTGACAATGGCCTGATGGTGTTTGACAGTGATATAAACGCATTCTTTTTCTGGGTAAATCCGGGCTGGGTAGCAACAACAAATACGGATAATCAAGACTTGGCGAATGTACTAGGTCAAAATAACGATGCTGGAGGAGTGGGGATTGAGAATGTAGCAGATCCAGTTAATCCACAAGACGTAGCAACCAAGAATTATGTTGATACTCGCCCCTCACAAGATCCTGTTTCTACGGACGGTGGGAATATTCTCTTAACAGGAGGTGATGGAGGTGCTTTTCTAGGAAATGTGGACTTTGCTGATGTAATCAATCTACCACCAAACCTGGATTTAGATGATACAGATGATCTTACACTAACTACATTGCCAGCTGTTGGTGATATCTCTGGGGATTATTCTAATGGATTTCAAATTAACCCAGGGGTTGTTTCGTCACTTGAAATTACAGACGGTACTATTAGCAATGCAGATTTAGGGGCAGATGCAGTTCAGGGGAGCAATATCTTAGATGGGACAATTTTGAATGCTGATATCGCAGATGTAGCAGTTGGTAAAATTACAGGAGCCCCTAACCTTGATTTAGATGAAACGGATGACCTGACGACAGCAGATATTGGTACTGCACCTGGAAATGTGGTTACACTATCCGGAACGAATACTTTGCCCGCGTTAGATGGAAGCGCCCTTACTGGAGTGACTGCAACTATCCCCGCCAATTCAATAACAGGTACAGAACTAGCCAATGATGCTGTAGGCTCCACAGAAATATTAGACGGAAGTATTACAGATATAGATATTGGGGACGTATCTGCTGGCAAAGTGACGGGATTGGGTACATCTGCTACGCTAAATGTAGGAACAGCGGACTTGGATGTTGTACAAGTACAGTCCGGAGGTTTTCTTCCTCCACTAGACGGTAGCAACTTAACGAATGTAACCGCTACAATACCTGTAAATTCAATAACTGGGACTGAACTAGCTAATGACGCAGTAGGCTCTACGGAAATATTAGACGGTAGTATAACTGACATAGATATCGGAGATGTAGCTGCTGGCAAAGTGACTGGCTTAGGCACCTCAGCGACACAAAACGTGGGAGTAGCGGACGGCAATGTTGTGCAAGTGCAGACTGGAGGTCTTCTTCCAGCATTGGATGGAAGCAACTTAACGAATGTAACCACAACCAATTTTTCGGGAGCTTTAGTAGGAGATGTGACCGGCACACAAGGTGCTACGGTAGTAAACAATGTAGGAGGTTCTACTGCAGTTCAAGTGAATACAGCAACGACCGTGGTAAATGGAGCGCCTAACCTTGATTTAGATGCAACGGATGACCTGACAACAGCAGATATTGGTACTGCGCCTGGGAATGTGGTTACATTATCCGGGACGAATACTTTGCCTGCGTTAGATGGAAGTGCCCTTACGGGAGTAACTGCTACAATACCTGCCAATTCAATAACAGATACAGAATTGGCCAACGATGCAGTTGGTTCTACGGAAATATTAGACGGAAGTATTACCGATATAGATATCGGGGACGTATCTTCTGTGAAAGTTACTGGTTTAGGCACTTCAGCGACACTAGATGTGGGTGTAGCAGACTTAAATGTTGTCCAAGTTCAAACAGGAGGTCTACTTCCAGCATTAGATGGAAGTAACTTAACGAATATAACAACCACCAATTTTTCAGGGACTCTCGTAGGAGATGTGACTGGCACACAAGGCGCTACGGTAGTAAACAATGTAGGAGGGTCTACTGCAGCTCAAGTGAGTGCCGCGACGACCGTAGTTAATGGAGCACCAAACCTAGATTTAGATGGTACGGATGATTTAACCACAGCGGATGTTGGAACAGCAGCTGGAAATGTAGTGACATTGTTTGCAGTAAATACATTACCAGCCTTAGACGGTAGTGCTTTAACAGACCTTGATCCAAATAATCTGAATACACCAACAGCTCCTTCAGATGGAAATGTTTTGACTTTCAATGCCGGGGTGTGGGATGCCGTTCCTTCAACAAGTTTGACTTCAGGAAATGGTATAACGATCAATACTAATTTCATTGATCTTGGAGGAACACTCTCAACTCCTGCGAATATTACAACTGGTGCTGGTGGTAATGATCTAATTGTTGATGGGGCGGGCCGATTTACTTCCAATGCAGCCATCGAGACAAACTTAAATAGTCCAGTTATCAACCTGGGGGATGCAGCTGCAGATAATATAAATGTAACAGGCGGAATCACATTCAATGAAGCGACAAATAATCTTCTATTGGATGTGTCTGATCAAACTGGAGGTCCTAGTGGTATACTTGTTTTTCCAGATTTAGGTGGAAATACAGAAACCATTGCACTTCTAAGTGACTTGACACCAGGTTTAGTTTCAGAGCCCAATGCCACTTCCATAGTAGGAGGTACTGGTGCAGGGGCAGCTTTATCTTCTGGTACTGAAAACACTATATATGGGATAAATGCGGCATCAGGATTGACTACAGGAACAGATAATGTTATTTTTGGAACAAATGCAGCAGCACCTTTAGCAACTGGAAGTGGAAATACGATTATAGGATCTGGAGCTACAGCAAGTGGCCCACTTACCGGAAATGGAATAGCCATTGGTCGCCAAGCAGAAGTAGGAGGTTCCAATTCAATAGCACTTGGATTCAATACTGTTTCGACTGGACTCAGGTCAGTTGCCATTGGTTCAAACACTAATGCAACTCTGGATCGCACCATCGTTTTAGGAGATGGTATAGCCCCAAATTCTACGTATAATGTGGGTATTGGTACGAATGACCCAAGGTCAGCTTTGCAAATTGGAGGCGAACTTGGTTTGAGCCATTTTGAGAATGTCACTGAAGATATTTTCGGAGATGCTATCCTTTCAAATGTTTATCCTGATTATACTAATGCCACGGATAATCAACTAAGAAGGACTAATACCGATTCTGCAAGTTTTATCTTTTTTGAAGATGGAGAGATTTTGTTTTTAAATGTTCCGGATGGTGTCGCGAACTCAGTAGTTGATATATCAGATGGTGGCGATGTTCGTAGTTGGATGGAAATGCGAAACGATGGAAACATAGATATAAGTGAGGCAATCAAAATCGGTTCACCAGATCCAGGAGATGAAGAAGCAGGAATGATTCAATGGACAGGGTCTGATTTTGAAGGAAATACCGATGGTTCTCCCGGAGGATGGGTGAGCCTTACTGGCGGAGGTTTTTCACTTCCGTTTAATCCTGGCCCAACAGCAGATGCTGGAGACTTATTCTTTCTACAACAAACTGGAGTAGGAGGAGCGGGAAGATTCCAAGTAAGCAATGCAACCAGTGCGGTTACTGCTCTAGCTGTCGAATCAAATGGAGCTGTTACTTCAAGAGCTATGCATGTGGTTCATACTGGTGCAGGTGACGCAGGTGAATTTTCAATTACAGGGGGAGGTAATGGAGCTGCTATACAAGGTAATACGGATGGCACAGGAGTAGCAGGTTCTTTCGCAATCACAAATGCTTCTAACACTTCTAACACTGTAGTAGTCACAACAGCGGGTGTAGGAGGAGCTTTAAGCGCAACAATTAACAACGCCACGAGTACTGGTTCCGCTATCTTTGCTTCTACAAATGGTACAGGTTCTGTTTTAAATATCAATCACACAGGGACCAATGGAAATGGCGTGAGAATAGATATGAATTCCGGAAGTTCCGCTCCAGCGATTGAGATATTGAATAGCAACGGGCCTTCAATTACTACCGATGGAGCCGTCGGCATAGGAACTTCTAATCCGAATCGTGAACTACATCTTGACAATAGCACAGGAGGAATATCTCTCCAAATGACTAATTCAGTTAGTGGACCTCCTTCACCGAATAATGGATTTGTAATCGATTACAATGACACTGATCAAAGAGTGGACTTCAGACACTACGAAGATGCAAATATTGCACTAGGTAGTAGCTCAACACAAAACTTGATTATTGATAATACTAATAATAGAGTAGGGATCGGGACTGCTACCCCTGGAGCTAAGCTAGATGTCAATGGTAGTGTGATGGTGGGAACCACATTAAGTGTCGCAAATGGAGCAAATTTTGATGAGGATGTAGCGTTGGGCTCTTCAGGTGCCAATACTATCAACGTAAACGGGCAATTGAGGGTGGTAAGTAATTTTATTTCACCACCTTCCGGACCAGCAAACGATGGATTTATCCCTGCCTCAAGAATCATTCGGATAGCTGCAAGTGCAAATATTAATAACATAGCAGCAGGAGCTGATGGTCAAGAAATCATATTGATTACAGACGGTGATGCTACTTTTAATGAGAGTGCTTCGATCGACTTAGTAACCTCACCAATGATTGCTCCGAATGCGAGGAGTACGTTACATCTGGTTTTCATTGGGTCTAGATGGACTGAAATAAGTAGAACAATAAGGTAACAGAGATTATGAAGTACCTATTGCAACTAGTATTACTGTTTCAGATATATGTGTTATCCGCACAAAACATCACTTTTGGTGAGCAAACCTCACTTTATCTTGGTGATGAGACGGTATTCTTTTTTGGTGGAAATACAAGCCTTGATGGGACTGTTTCAAATAATGGCACTATCGTTAGCTACACTGATATAGACTTTGTTCTCAATACAGATGTTGGGAATATCAAATTTACAGGGAGAGCAGATCAGAATGTATCAGGGGATACTTTGCGGGTAGGCAATTTTGTTGTAGACAAGCAAGGAAAATTGTCTCTATTAACAGACCGAATAATCGTATCGGGCGCGCTAGAGACCACAAACGGAGTGATAGACGCGCAAGATGAAGATGACCTTTTAGTAAGTGGAAGCACGATGGAAGCAGGGGCAGGCTATGTGGAAGGAAAATTAGTAGGTATCTCGCAAGGAGGACCCATTACTTTTCCAATGGGAGTCAATGGATCGCCAAATTATATGACAGTATCCAGTTTGGCATCCGGAAGTCTTGTCAGTGTCGAGTGTCGTATTCCAAATCAGGAAAGCTTACTCCCCGATGAAGATATCGTAGGAATTAGTGATGAGGTAGAATGGATATTGCGAGTAACAGGAGATTCTACTACAGCACAAGTTTCTGTAAATTTCTCTGGTGTTGATCTGCAGAATTTCTCCAATGGAGATCCTATCCAAGCTCGTGAATATGAGCCAGCAATAGTGCTTTTTTCAAAAGAAGATACGTTGTATCACTCATTGAATGGAACAGTGAGAGACGCAAATGCTGATTTTTCGTCAGCAGTGATTACTTCTTCGGATAATATTCTAATTACCAATGAAGGAAGAAGGTTGGGTATTGCTTGGATTCCAATTATTGTTGAACCTGAACTATGGGCTCCAAAGGCTTTTGCTCCAAACGCTATATTAGAAGAGAATAGGGTTTTTAAGGCATATTTTTCACTTCCAGTTGTTAGTTCCATTTCTGTTAGAATTTTTGATTCTTTCAATCAGGAGGTATATAGTTTGACTGAGAGTGGCGATGAACTTGATATTTCCCAGTTTGGATGGAATGGCACTTTAGCCTCAGGGCAAGAAGCCCCTGAAGGAGTTTATTTGTATGCTATGAGTGTAGTTGCAGAATCAGTAGAGTACACAAGAACAGGATCTGTATTGCTTGTGAAATGAAAAAGTATTTAATCATCATATCGCTGTTATTGAATGTCGTTTTCCTGTTTGGGCAAGAAGGACAGTTTTCCCAGTATTTTGCAAGTTCAAGCGTTCTTAACCCTGCCTTTACCGGTACTATTCCCAATTTATCATTCAATTCCAATTATAAAAGAGGTGGTTCGCCAAGCTCAGATTCATTTATCGAATTGATGCAAGTGACATTCACCTACCCTTTCAAAAAAACCACAAGCAAAGACTTTCAGGTAGGAGGTGCTGGTATCACATTTTTTAATGAGAGGAGAGGGTTTGAAGGAATCTATTCTTCAAAGAAAATCTTACTAACAGGATCCTATGCTATCCGACTTAGTCGACTTATCAATAGAAAAATTGTGTTCGGGTTGCAAGGTGGACTAGTTGAACATAGAATAGATGGTAACAGTTTAACGTGGGGTTCTCAGTTTAGTAAATACATAGGCCATGATAACACTAAAGTGGGTGAATCTTTGGGTTCAGATCCTGTTTTTTATCCAACGTTCAATTTTGGCATTATCTACACCGCTTTCGATAACGAAAATAGATATGTAAGAGATAAAAGTTTAATACTAGGTGTAAGCGTAGATAACCTCAATAAACCAAATGTTTCGATAGATGGTCTTGATGGTGCACAGAAAAGCTTATTGTTTAAAGCCTTTGGTTCATCTAAATTGAACTTATCACCCAGATGGTACATACACCCGTCTGCATATGTGCTTTATTCTCAAGGCAGTCAGCAGATCAATGCAGGATTGTACTTTTCAACATTGGTTAGTTCGCCTAGATCAAACACAGCCGTTAACCTACAAATTGGTTCATGGTACCGATTAGAAGATTCTGTTATCGTATTAGCAGGATTTGAAATAGATAACCTGAAGATTGGTTTCAGCTTTGATTTAAATACACAATCTTTCGATATCAACGATCAACTCGGGGCTAACTTGCCAACTTATGAGATTTCACTAGCTTACAACTTGGACCTTTCGAACCCACTTCGAAATATTTCAAGCCCTATATTCTGATATGAGAATTTTCTGTATCGCTTTTATCATTTCAGTACTTTCCGGTCCACTGCTTGCACAGTCAGTTCCCAAGCTCATTAAAATCGCGGATGAACTCTACCAGAATGACCGATTTACAGACGCTATTGAGTACTACGACAAAATTGCTGGTATTGATAAAGAAAATTATCTGGCTCGTTTCAGATTGGCTAATTGCTACAATAAAGCACTTCTATATGAAAAAGCTAAAGAGACTTTCTTAGAGTTAAGTACCTCGGTTGGACACGAATATCGAGCTCGTTCTATCTATAACTATGCGAACTTGCTTAAAAAAGAAAGTCGATTTGGAGAGGCTGATTCGCTTTACTTTTTTTTAATATCTATTCCAGATGCAGAACCGTATCTCGTGGAGTTATCAAGAAAACAACGAGAAGGTTGCCAGCTCGCACTACGTCAGAAACAGCTAAATAAAGGGTTTTCCATTGAGATTTTTGAAGGAATAAACTCTGATTTTCATGATTTTGGAGCAGTTGTGAACCCAGTAAATAAGCAGGTAGTATTGGCCACCACCAGAAACTTATCCGGAATACAGAATGAGGATATACAGTATGAAGGCTTACTCCCTGATTTGGTTTCCTTTGAGAGTCGAGGAAATGGGCGGTGGAGAATTTCATCTTCGGATCAGCGGTTTTCAAATTTGAATACCAAATGGGGCGAGGGGTCAGGATCCTTTACTCGCGATGGTCAGACTTTTTATTTCTCTACCTGTGAAGATGGCTCAGCATGTACGATTATGGTAAGCTATTTAGAAAATGATAGGTGGACTAGCCCGGTTGCTTTGAATGCATACATCAATGAGCCTGGATCACAAAATAAGCATCCTTCAATTTCTACTACGGGAGATACATTGTTCTTCAGCTCTAACAGAACCGGAGGAACGGGAGGTAGTGATATTTGGATGAGTTTGAAAGGATTGGAAAAAGAATCCTGGACACCTGCCATTAATATGGGAGCAGTTATAAATACTCCTGAAAATGAAATAACACCGTATTATTCTTCCGCTTTTGAGTGCCTACTTTTTGCAAGTGATGGTCATGTGGGATACGGAGGTTATGATACATATGCTGCAAAAGGAGAATCCTTTTTCGAACCACAGATATATAATCTGGGCGATCCATTTAATTCCACTTGGGATGATTTATACTTCGCTATATCAGACACTGTGGGTTTTTTATCTTCGAACCGACTGGATAATGAAATTTTGAATATCTACAATTTCAATGTGAGTGACGAACGATTATTTCTATCGCTACTAATCTCAGGTGAATCATTAATTGATGCCAGACTAGCTTCAAAGTTTAAAGATATTCAGTCACTTGATTTGGTTACATTTCGAGTAGAGGACTATGCAGGATACGATCTTTTTGAACCTATTAGACCTTCAAAACCCAAACCTAAAATATTGGAAGATGATCTGGATATAACCGGAGAAGTAGGAGAGGTAGCTTATGAGAGATTGTATTTTGACTATGGTTTAGCCTCTCTGCGATCTGAAGCTAAAGCAGCCTTAGAAAGTTTGGTTGCTCAGTTGGAAGGACAATCAATTGAATCGATAGATATTTTAGCATTTACCGATAGTATTGGCCCAGACGCTGCGAATTTAGAATTGAGTCAAAATAGAGGAGATGAGGCAAGAGCTTTTTTGATTTTGGCAGGTATAGATCCATCAAGAATCAATGTGTTTCCAAGAGGGGAGATCCCTTCAGAAGAAAAGGATCATTGGTTTAAGCGAATCTTTAGAAGAAGAGTCGAGATAATCATCAAAACAAGCAACACACTTACAATAGAAAAAGCTAAAACCTATATCGTTCGAAAATCTGCTACTCTTGAAACTATGGCTAAGAAGCTCGGCGTATCAAAGCAACAACTTATTGAATGGAATGGAGATATTGATGGTCAAATATTGGCTGGAAATACGATACGGGTGTTTGAGTCCGAAAATGTAAAAAGACCCGTCGAGTCTTTTGTGGATGAAGAAGACTTTGATTTATTCGCAAATTCTAAAGGTCTTTAGCCTTTAGATACCAAAATATATGCACCCCAGTTATACGGATTTGAATCCACCTTTCTGAATGCAGACCGTGCATTGAAAAAAGCTTGTTGTGGGTCTTTCACAATCAGAAGTTCCTTATAAAATAGGTTCATGAAAGTTCGAGCAGCATTGTCATTAATTTTGACAAGTGATAAGAGAACGTTCTCTGCACCTGCAACTAGAAATGCACGCTGAAGTCCGAATACCCCTTCACCATTTTGAACTTTTCCTAAACCTGTTTCGCAAGCCGCAAGCACTACAAGATTGGTTTGATCTAGGACTAGATTCATCGCTTCATATGCGGAGAGAAGCCCATCATTTTCGCTTGATTCATTTTTACTTAAGAATAATCCCGAGCTATGCAATGGATCCGTGTGGTTAGGATCTTCAATGAAATACCCATGCGTAGCAATATGAATAATTCCAGGGTTTGAAAAGCTTTTGATCTGGTCTTCTGTAGCATCTGTGAAGTAATAGGTATCTGTCTTCCATCTTCTAACATCCAGAATCTCACTGATATCACTAGCCTCCCTCTCAGCTCCGGGTAGTTGTTTTAAGTTATAACCTTCGATTTGAGAAAAGTCTGGATTACCAAAGATCTTTGCATCTGTAACTAAATCCCTTTGATTTCGATAAAGTAAATCTTTACCACTTGTGATGTTGATTACGTCATACTTGTCAGACATGTACTCATTTGCGTTTGCATTGTAAAAAACCACAGGGTTTAATTTGTGATAGATTCCATCAGGAGAAATGTAGAGTTTATTTATATCGCTAAGTTGCCTGTCAATGGGTTCCCAAAAAATCCCATAGCTTAGTTTGTCTTTCACGCCATACTTTAACGCATTTCGATAGGTTGCAAACCCTTTCGTAAAATCAATTGCAGCAAGCTTGACTGGGGCTAGCACGCTATCGCGCTTGATAACAAATGCAACATAATGTGATTCGTCCTCAAAGGCTTGATCTATTTTCGCATCTACTACAGCCACTTTGTAATCTCGATATTGTATAATATCGACCATCGCCGTGCTATCCTCCAGTGAATTGCTTATTTCAGCCCAGTGATGATAGGTGGTTTTTTCCTGATCAGCAAAAACCTTAAACTTTCTTGAGAGATCTTTCTCTAATCGGGCACATTCATCCTCTAGTAATGTGATAGAAAGTCCCTTATTTCTTCTGTCTTCTTCAGTGAGTAGATAGGCTTGTGCTAGTCCGTATTTCTTTTCCCTCCAGGTATTATAGTCTTTCTTAATTCTATCGTCCCCACTATTTTGAATGAGTTTTCTCATCTTTTCTGAAGCATAGAATAGTATCCCCCTGGTATTCAAAAAATGATTGAGCGCATTTTCAGCATATTCACTTCCAATATTTTCATCAGTAAAGGCAAGTGAACAAAATCGTTCAATGTTATAGCGTGTTTCATCAAAGTATAACTTTCGCTGATTGTCCGTAAGCACAGGAAAAATATCCTGCATATGTTTAATTTCGGCAGAAAGCGCATGATCAAATGACTCCATGGCAGACTGGTAATCTTTTATAATCATGTAATAAAGTCCAAGATCATTTACAGTCTTGATATACAATGGGTGATAGTTTCCCAATGTTTTGGCACGAATCCTTTTGGCGTCCACTAAGAGCTTTCCCGCTAGAGAGTAATTCCCGAATTGAAGATAGAGGAGCGCTACATTATTTAGTGAGGTTGCATAATTCGCATGCTCAGTACCATAAATTACTTTGTCCATGTCTAGCACTTTCATGTATAAATCAAGTGCTTTTCCTAATTCACCTTTGTCCTTATACACACTAGCAAGGTTGCTAAGACTACTTGCATAGTCTGGATTCATTGATCCAAAGAGATTCAAAAACCCTTCTGAACTTTCCTTAAAGCACTCTTCGGCTTTTTCAATCTCACCTTGCCTTTTATATATCGTTCCAAGGTTATTAATCATGTATGGACGAATGGTTCGAATATCACCAGCTACATTCAGAGCCTGATCCATATAGTTATTCGCAGTTTTTAAGTCGTTAAGTCGGTAATAGAGTATACTTAAGCCATTAAGTGTTTCCAGCATCACTACCTTATCGTCCTTGTAGTTGTCACTTTTTTTCTCAAGGTTGTGAAGTAGATAATTTTCAGAATCAGAGTATTCTCCTTGCTCTATTTTGAGAGCGGACAAACGATCAATTGCTCGGAAATATTGAATTTCATCCTTCCCCTTAGCCATTTCTATGGCCTTTAGCAATTCAACTTCGCTTTTTGGAAGATCACCAAAATGACGATAAGTTGTGCCAAGTTCAATTTGTAAAGCGATTTTAGAAGAATCATTGAAACTATTCCCCACTTCCAATGCCTCATTTAGAGCAGTAAGACTTTCTTGAAAATTCCCTACTTCTCGATGATAAATACCAGACCGATATAAATACCTGATTTGTGCCTTGGCCTCTTTTCTGAGATGTTTTTCTGTAACTCTCCCTGCCAGATTGAGATATTTACCTGCTTCATCAAACTTTCCTAGTTCTTGATACAGAGCTGATAGATTATAATAAATGCCTAATAAGTCCTGATTTATGGAATCCTTACTTTCAGTTTCATAAGTGAGGCCATTATGCAAAGCATTAAGACTCCTTTGCTTATCGTTGACTTCCCACAGAATGAGTCCTACGTTATTATAGAGTCCTGAAATACCTATTTCTGTCACACAGAGTCCTGAGTCAAGATCTGTTAACAGTGAATTAGCGTAGAATTTAGACTTTAATGGATAAGAGTATTTAAAATATTCTGCACTATCAAGCTTTTGCAAACACGACTGTCCAAAAAGTGGTGAAATTAAGATGAAAAATGTGGTGACTAAACCTATTCTACGCATACTTACCCTTCAGCTATTAACTGTTTAAGTTAGCAAGGATATCGCATTCTGTGGTTCCTCTTTTGACTTTTACTACAAACCCTAATGCTTTGACGATGAAGTGGATAAATCACTATTCAAACCTCATCGGTAAAGTGCTTTGCATCCTTTTCTTTGGAAAATTTCTCTTGATTGTATTTTTCAGTTTCGCCCTTTGGGATCGATAAAGATTTCCAATCATCTCCTTTAATTATTTTGGCCAAATACACAATCTGACCGATGTGATAGCTGTAATGTGCAAGTTGACGATGGATTGCATCTATGACCGTATGACCTTCATTTCTGATATATACGGTGCGATTCAAATCATCTTTATTTAAGTTTTGGATTGCACCAAGAAAACATGACCAACCTTCCTCCCATTTTACAATCAACTCATCTCGGTTTTTAATGGTTATCTCAAACTCTCCTTCACGATCTCGCCAGTCTTTTTCTCCATCTTCAGTTAGAAAATTCGTCCAGCGAGACATCATATTTCCCCATAAGTGTTTCACAATAGTCGGAATACTATTCGATCCATCTCCAGGGATAAGGTGCAACTCCTCATCGGATAATGATTCGAAAGATTTTTCTCCTAATGATTTGTAGTACAAGAGAAGTTTGATGAGATTTTCCAGCATATTAAAAGTTTATTAGGGCTTGAGCTTGATCAGTCAGTCTTTTAACGTAAGATTCATCTGCAATCTTACCGTTTTCCATTTTATTATTGATCTGAATTAACTTAGGCTTGGAAGCCATGACGTGCATTCCTAAGTAATTGAAAATATCTGTCAAATGACTCATGGCCATCACTCCTCCCTGAATGCCCGATGAAAGACCAACTAGTGCGCACTTTTTCCCTGTTAATGTACCAGGAAACTCTAGTGCATCAAGAAAGACCTTTAATATCCCTGGAAATGAACCATTATACTCTGGCACGATGAATACAAATTTTTGAGCTTGTTTCATGTGATCTCTCAAGGGATTGAATTCTACATTTGTACCTTGATTCTCGTATAAAGCAGTCGCCATAAAGTCTGAAGGAAGTTCTTTCAAATCTACAAGGGTGGAGTCTGTATCATGATCTTTCAATATTTGTTGATATTGAAGAGCAACTTGTTTTGAGATAGAATTTTTACGGTTTGTACCGCTGATTATAGTGATCATACAGGATTTTATAAAATCAATATTGTAGTTATGAGCGCATATAGAAATATTTGCCCGATAATTGCGTTTTCTGATCTATTGATCGCAAAGAAACATCAAACCTGTAAACTGTCAGAGCGACTTTTAGTTCAATGTCTATTAAAGTAGATCATCTAACCAAAACTTACGGAGCACAAAAAGCACTAGATAATATATCTTTTGAGGCATCAAAAGGTAAGATTACAGGATTCCTGGGTCCGAATGGAGCAGGAAAATCTACCACCATGAAAATCGCCACAGGATACATTGGTCTGACATCTGGATCAGTATGTGTTGACGGAATAGACGTTTCAGTCGATCCGCTGGAGGTAAAAAAACTCACGGGGTATCTGCCAGAACATAACCCACTGTATCTTGAAATGTATATCAAGGAGTATCTTGGTTTTGTCGCCTCATCCTATAAATTAAAAAATAAGAATAGTAGGATTAAAGAGATGATTGAAATGTGTGGATTGGAACGTGAACAGCAAAAAAAGATTGGAACACTTTCAAAAGGCTATCGCCAACGAGTTGGATTAGCTCAGGCACTGATACATGATCCTAAGGTTTTAATACTAGATGAACCTACAAGTGGATTAGACCCAAATCAGCTTGTTGAGATTAGAAAAGTGATTAAAGAGGCTAGTAGGGACAAGACCGTAATACTATCTACTCATATCATGCAAGAAGTGGAAGCTCTTTGTGATAAGGTGGTGATTATAAATAAGGGCCAAATAGTAGCAGACGATGAGGTGAGAAACCTTAAATCATCTACAAACGATAAAGTCGGGTATCGAGTAGAATTTGAAGAAGGTATTGATACAGATCTATTTGAAAATGAAGATCTCGAAATTACCCTCAGGGAAGAATGGATTTATCAAATAAACTCCAAGGAAGATCCTAGAAAGAAAATCATGAAAATATCAGGGGAGCATGCTCTACCCTTGATTAATATCTTAAAAGAAGAGCAATCATTGGAAGGAATTTTTCAAGAACTGACCAAAGAGAAATGAGAAATGAAATAATTCCATACAGGAAAGACTTAAAAGAAAAAGCTCGAGCACTAAGAAAGGACAGTACGCTTTCTGAAGTACTTCTTTGGCAGGAAGTGAGGAAGCGACAATTGGGAGTTCAATTTCATAGGCAGGTTCCAATACTTAACTACATAGTTGATCTTTATTGCCATGAAAAGAAATTAGCAATTGAAATAAATGGAGCTACGCATGAATGGAAGGTTTCTTATGATAAGAAGAGGACTAACCATTTGGAATCTAAAGGAATCAAGGTTTTAATATTTGATGATCTTGATGTTAAGAACAATATCACATGGGTGGTTAATGAAATTTATCATAGAATCAATGAGAAGTAAATTGGACACCCACCTAACCTCCCTCAAGGGAGGAATTCGTTCTATTAATGAATTATTTGAACTTGGCGATTATCCCCTTGAGGGGATTATAGGGGTGTATTCAAGTAAACTAATTCTATGATTACTATCCTAAAAAAAGAGATAAATGAATTTCTAGATTCACTCATTGCTTACGTAGTAATCGGTATTTTCTTAACTGGTATTGGTTTGCTGATGTGGATTTTTCCTGACACGAATGTGCTGGATTATGGCTATGCAAGTATGGAAACTTTGTTTTCTCTAGCACCCTATGTTTTTATGTTCTTGATTCCTGCCATCACCATGAAGTCTTTTGCCGAAGAGAAAAGAGGAGGGACTATTGAGCTACTGTACACACTTCCTTTTAGAGATATTGAAATAGTAATAGGGAAATTTCTTGCTGGATTTTTACTGGTGATTTTTTCAGTTCTACCAACTTTGGTCTACTACTTCTCATTGTCTTATCTAGGGAATCCTGTTGGAAATATAGATACAGCTGGAATAATTGGATCCTACATTGGTTTGATTTTATTAGGGGGAATTTTCACAGCAATAGGAGTGCTATCATCTGCCTTGACTGGTAATCAAATTGTATCATTCATATTAGCAGCTTTCTTGTGTTTTGTCTTCTACACCGGATTTGATTCGATTGCCGCAATTAATATATGGTCGGAAACTTCTTACATCATTGAACAAATCGGAATCTTATCTCATTATGAGGTTCTGAGCAAAGGTTTGATTGATCTAAGTGATGTGACCTATTTCCTTTCCATGATTGTGTTATTTATTTATCTCACTCGGATAATACTAAACGTACAGAAAGGATGAATAGGGGGAAAGGTATAGTCTGGTTACAAACCATCACAGTTTTACTTTCAATTCTGCTGATTAATCAGTTAGCAAATAGATTTCGTATTCAATTAGATCTAACTGAAGAAAAGAGATATACCATTTCTGAGGCTACCAAGACCTTATTGAAAAATCTTAAAGAAGATGTCTTTTTTGAAGTGTATCTAGCGGGAGAACTCCCGTCTAATTTTGAGCGCTTTCAAAAATCAATTGGTGAAATGCTAGAGCAGTTTGCCATTGAAAGTGGAAATAGAATTCAATTCAAGTTTACCGATCCCGCACAGGCTACTAATACGCAGGCCAGAAAGCAATTTTACCAATCGCTGATAGATAAGGGAGTTCAGGCTACTAATTTAAACTATAAGAATTCGGATGGTGATAAAATGGAAAAGTGGATATTCCCAGGAGCACTGGCCTCTCAGGGAATAAATGAGATTCCTGTCAATTTATTAAATGGAAGCAGTGCGGCCGGGCCTGAAGGTATTTTGAATCAAAGCATCGAAGGCTTGGAGTATGAATTAGCATCTGCTATTTCTCAAATGAACGGAGGAGGTAGTAAGCGCGTAGCTTATGTGAATGGTCATAGTTCTCTTGATTCATTGGATATTGCAGGCTTTAAGAATACCGTTTTGTCTCGTTTTGAGCTTTTCGACATTTCTCTCGAGGGTACACAAGAGTTAGGTGGATATGACGTAATTGTGATTGGCAAGCCTACGAAACCTTTTACTGAACGAGAAAAATATTTGATAGATCAATACCTCATGAGGGGAGGAAACCTCATCTATTTTATAGATGCTTTGGCTGTAAGTATGGATAGTGCTCATGGGGAGGGTACAGTAGCAATTCCCTATGAAACAAATTTAACTGATCAGCTTTTCAGGTATGGTGTTCGGATCAATCAGAATTTTGTACTTGACGTCAATAGTGGTCAGTTCCCGGTAGTATCTGGAAATATGGGCAATCAACCTCAGATTCAAATGCTCCCATGGCCATTTTTTCCAGTGCTTACAAATTTTTCTAAGCACCCATCCGTGAGGAACTTAGATGCAATCTTAGGTCAATTTGTTTCAGAAATCGATACGGTGAAAGCGGAGGGGATCATAAAGACTCCTCTGATCAGTACGAGTCAGTATACTAAACTTTTGGGCCCACCGGTAAGGGTCGCTTTTAATGACATAGGGGATAAGCTAAGACCAGAGAAATTTACAGATGGACCAAAAACGATAGGCTATTTACTAGAAGGAAAATTCACTTCACTATATGCTAAAAGATTGGTGCCGAAAGGATTTGATAAGTCTTTATTTATTGAAAAAGGACAGCCGGGTAAGGTTATTGTGATTGGAGACGGAGATGTCATACGTAATGGCCTTGATCCAGATACTGGAGAGCCATTAAGACTGGGAGTAGAACCCTTTACTAAGACGACTTATGCGAATGATGATTTCATTCTCAATATTCTGGATTACATGACGGATGATTCTGGCTTAATAGAAACAAGATCAAGAGAAGTGAAAATCCGCCCGCTTGATCGGGTTAAAGTTCAAAAAGAACGGGCTAAGTGGCAGGTAATCAACTTAGTGATTCCAGTACTTTTAGTATTGTTGATTGGCGGAATCAAGTGGTATCTCAGAAAGAAAAAATTTGCAAACCTTGACTAGAAAGACAAAATACATCATTGCAATTGCAGCACTTATGGTAGCTAACTTGATCCTATTCTCTACAGGTTCAGACGATGATACTGTGAGCTCGGAGAACTACTTTAATTTGAAAGATATTCAGGGTATTAGCAGAGTAATGTTTATGGTCGATGAGGATACAACAAAAATCGAAAGATCAGAGCAAGGTTGGACATTAAATGATGAGTTTAAAGCAGATGAAGGATTCATGAACACGCTCATTTCAGTTTTGGAAAGAGTAGAAGTAGGAAGAACGATTGAAGAGTGGGATAGAGAGATTATGGGAACTGTGGAGGTTGAATTTGATTTTAACTCAAGGTATAAATTTCAATTTGCGAGTAACGCTAATAAGACAAAATCATATTTCATCACTGAAGGCAAAGCAAAAGAAGTAGCTGTGCCAGGATATCGGGATAATGTGGTAGATATATTCACTTTACATCCTGACCAATGGAGAGATAGGATAATAATAGATGGAAGCTGGCGTACTATTCAACGTATCCAGATCGTAAATCGATTGGATGAAGATTTTGAAATTACTTTTCAAAATGATTTTTTCATGGTGAATGGCCAACCACCTGTGGACAGTACTGCAGTAATCAATTACCTAAATCAATTTCAGCAATTTCAGGCGAATGAAATGGTGTCACAGGGGAGGTTTCCTGAGCTAGATAGTCTTTCTCAGTTGGAACCTTTTGCGGAGCTATCCATAGACGACATCAAAAATGATGATCTGGTTATATTAAAAATTTACTCAAATCAGCAAAGACAACCTTTTCATCTTGTGGTGGATAGCGATGGGCAAAGAATGGTGGTAGATGCTAGAAGAATTCAGCAAATACTCAGAAACCCAGACAAACTTAACTGATTAGATTTCAAGGCACTTATCTCGGTTTTTGTGTTTAAATTAGCGTCCCGAAAAAATAGGACAGTTGTCCATTGTCACAAAGCTTTATAACTCACATGAAATGAGTATGACAGGAAGATCATTGATTGAAAATAGTTTCTTTCTTGCAAATTCCATGTATGCCATTGAAAAACATATTAAACTCACATGAAATTCATAGTATCATCATCTTACCTACTAAAGCAACTTTCAGCTATCAATGGTGTGATTACTACCAATCCGGTAGTGCCAATTCTGGAAAACTTCTTGTTTGAAATCAGTGATGGAAATCTAACAGTTACTGCTTCAGACTTACAAACAAGCATGATCACTGAGCTTCAAGTAGAAGCTAAAGAGGACGGAAGCATTGCAATTCCTGCAAAGATTTTACTAGAAACGTTAAGGAATTTACCTGAACAACCAGTCACTTTTTCAATTGATAGCAATACGTATAGCATTGAAATCAATTCAGATAATGGCCGCTATAAACTCGCTGGAGAGAATGCAACAGACTTTCCAAAGATTCCTACAGTATCAGACGGCTACTCAGTAAATATTTCCTCTGAAGTATTAGGCAGAGCGATCAACAATACAATTTTTGCTACTTCTAATGATGAATTGAGGCCTGCTATGACAGGAGTATTCGTAAAATTAGATGAAACAAACACCACTTTTGTAGCAACAGATAGTCATAGATTAATTAGATACAGAAGAGTGGATGTAGTTGCCGATATGGCTCACAGCATGATTATTCCTCGTAAGGCACTTACACTTTTGAAAGCTACACTACCTTCTGAACTTACGAATGTGAATGTTGAATTCAATGCATCGAATGCTTTCTTTAATTTCAATCAAGTGAAAATGATTTGCCGTTTGATTGATGAGCGTTTTCCTGATTATGAAAACGTGATTCCACTTGACAACAACAATAACGTCGTTGTAAAGAAGGATGAACTTTTGAGTTCATTGAAGCGAATAGCGATCTACGCAAATAAGACAACACATCAGGTGAGACTGAAGATTACTGGAAGTGAGTTGATGATCTCTGCTGAGGATCTTGATTTCTCCAATGAAGCGAATGAGCGTTTATCATGCGAACATGATGGAGAGGATCTAGAAATAGGATTCAATGCGAAGTTCTTAGTTGAGATGCTTGCCAATATTGATTCGGATGATATTACACTAAAATTAAGCGCTCCTAATAAAGCAGGTATCATCACTCCAAACGATAAAGATGAGGAAGAAGATATACTTATGCTTGTGATGCCTGTAATGCTTAATAATCAGGTGTAAACACAGAATTATATGAAATATTAGTGACACTGAGAAGTGTCACTTTTTTTATGTCTAAGAAAACCTTTTAGTAATACTAATTGATAAAAGGATAGCTAGAGAAACAAATAATTTTCTCGTAGCGACATCAGATGTCGTAAATGCCATAAAAACAAGTGACCCAAGACCAATTAGTCCGAGATAAAAAGAAAGCTCATATTTCCAAACAAATCTTTTTGTAGACTTAGGGTTGAGTATAGATGTGGCCTCTCTGAGTAAACTCTCTCCAGCCTTTTTTCCAGCTAATTTATCCTCTTCGGAAGAGGTTTTAATAGTTGACTTTCTTTTGGGTATAATGTCGAATTCCATATGCTTAAGATTTATTAGCACAAATTTGGAACATATTTCTTATTAATTTTTATTTATGTTTCTTATGAAAGTCATAAATAAATACTAATGTTTAATTGAGTTGGAAATAGCTATTCTTCGCTTTCTAAGTCTTTGACCATTTTTCTCAATCGTTTGATCTTGCGACCGTAAATCAGATGAATCAACCAGTGCATGATTCCACCGATGGCTCCCATAATCAAGGAACTTATGCCAATTGCAATCAACCAATGCTTAGCTGTAGTAAGTTTTTCCATGGCTTCTCTATTCTCTTCTGCTAAGAATCCATAAATCAATCCGACAATCACAGATATCCAAATAACAACTTTATAGTGAAGTATGTAAAAGCGAAGGTATCCATAGACCTTTTTTAGACTTTGAATTACATTCCCATCGTAACTAAACCTATTGATGGCTCTAATTAAGAATTGGTAGTAAAAGAGATAGCCAATTGTCAGGACTACATAGAAAGCCACAAACCATTCAGGATCATTTCTATTTTGCTGATAGTAGATCATTAGAGGAAGTCCAACAACGCTAAGCCAGAATTCTATCCAAAGAATAAACTTCACCCAGTAAAGCGTTGTTTTGGTGCCCTTTTTCTTCAGAGTATTGATATGTAGTGAAGCTGGATCTTCTTTCTCCATACTTCTCTTCCAAAGTGATTGTATGTCGAGATCTTCAGCCATTGATTATTTTCTTTAGCCTATCTTTTAATCTATTCACTTTTACACCTACGTTGGTAACGGTAATACCCAAAATATCACTCATTTCTTTGTAGCTTTTGTCTTCCAAGTAGAGTAGTACAATTGCTCTATCTGATTCATTTAGTTTCTTAATTCCCGTGTAGAGTTTTTCAATCTGCTCTTTTTCAGGGTCATTTTCTTCAAACTTTGATCCTCCAAATTCTAAAGGAACCGTTTCAGGTTTCCTCTTCAATTTTTTAGAATGAGAAAGACAAACATTTAATGTCACTCTGTAGACCCAGGTGGATAGTTGAGAGTTGCCTTTAAACGATTTGTGAGATCGCCAAAGTTGTAACGAAACTTCCTGTACCAGATCTTTCAGAGAATCCTCACCTCTTGAATATGCCCTACATATGTGCATGATCAAGGACATGTTCTCTTCTACATACGATTTGAAGAAATCTTCTGACACGTACTCAGTGGTTAGTTTTCAGAAAGTCCGATTTATTTCAGTCGAACGGTTATTTTTTTTTCGGAGCTGCTTTTTTACCTCCACGACCTTTCTTTTCTGGTGCTTTTTCGGCGAGCTCTTTACATTGCTCAAAAGTGAGTTCCTCGGGAACTACATCCTTTGGAATTTTAACATTTTTCTTACCGAACTTGATATAAGGTCCCCATCGTCCATTTAGGACAGCCACGTTTTCATCCTCATCAAATGTTTTGATATACTTATTGGCGTCAGCTTCTCGTTTTTCTAAAATAAGTTGAACAGCCTCATCTTCTGTAATAGTTAATGGATCTTGTTCTTTCTTGATTGAAACAAATTTTCCATCATGACGAATATATGGGCCAAATCGACCGACAGCTGCTACCATAGGCTTTTCTTCAAAATCTCCTACCTCGCGAGGTAGTTTAAATAGCTCAAGAGCTTCTTCTATGGTGATGGTATCCATGAATTGCCCATGCTTGAGACTTGCATATTTGGGTTTTTCTTCCCCTTCTACTAGCTCACCTTTCTGTACGTATGCTCCGTATTTACCATGTCGCGCATAAATTTTTTCACCAGATTTAGGATCTTCTCCAATTTCTCTTACTTGGTTAACAGTCGCTCGGTCAAGATCAGCTGACTTTTCTACAGTAGAGTGAAATCCACCATAAAAGTTGTCAATCATCTTATTCCAAACCGTTTTACCATGTGCTATGTCGTCAAATTGTTGTTCTACATCCGCTGTAAAATGATAATCAATCACATTGGGGAAGTGATCAACAAGAAAGTCATTTACTACCATGGCGGTATTCGTAGGGAAAAGCTTGTTTTTCTCTGCTCCCGTTATTTCAGTCACTTCTTCTCTATTGATCTTTCCCGATTTTAATCGACATTCGATAGAGATTCGCTCATGACCTTCTCTTGCATCTTTTTCAACATAGTTTCTCTTTTGCACAGTTGAAATAGTCGGAGCATAGGTGGAAGGTCTACCAATTCCCATTTCTTCCAATTTTTTCACCAGACTTGCTTCAGTATATCTTGCTGGATGACGTGTGAATCCTTGCTTACCCAATATCTCTTTTAGATCCAACACTTGTCCAACACTAAGAGGAGGAAGCATATTGGTGTTTTCTTCTTCAGTATTTTCATCGTCAGTCGATTCAATATACACTTTTAGAAATCCCTCAAATTTTATTACTTCACCTTTCGCGACTAGTTTTTCATCGGTCGTAGATAGTCCAATTGTAGCAGTTGTTTTTTCTAATTGAGCATCTGACATTTGAGAGGCTATGGCTCTTTTCCATATCAGATCATAAAGTCGTTGCTCGGCATCATCTTTTCCAGCAGATTGTACACCGAAATTCGTAGGTCTTATTGCTTCGTGAGCTTCCTGTGCACCCGCATTTTTGGTTTTGAAAATTCGTCTATTAGCATATTTATCGCCATAGTTTGATTTGATGGCATCAGCAGCCCCAGTCAAGGCCTCATCAGAAAGATTTAATGAGTCAGTTCTCATGTAAGAGATCTTACCTGCTTCATATAATTTTTGAGCAACAGACATTGTTCTGGCTACCGAGAATCCAATTTTTCTACTTGCTTCTTGCTGCAAAGTAGAAGTAGTGAATGGAGGAGCAGGTGACTTCTTTGCTGGTTTTGTCTCAAGATTTTCAATGGAAAAATCAGCATTGGTGCATTTCTGAAGGAAATTCATCGCTTCTTCTTCCGTCTTAAATTTTTTGGGCAATTCAGCTTTTAGAATTTTCCCACCTTCCAGATTAAACTCAGCTGTGATTCTAAAAGAAGACTCGGGTTTGAAGTTTGCTATTTCTCTTTCACGTTCCACTACCAATCTTACTGCCACGGATTGCACTCTTCCAGCGGAGAGTCCACCTTTAATTTTTTTCCACAGGATAGGGGATAACTCAAACCCCACTAGTCTGTCCAGAATTCTTCGCGCTTGCTGCGCATTAACCAAGTCTATATCAATGCCTCGAGGGTTTTGAATAGCATTTTGAATAGCATTCTTGGTAATCTCTCTAAAAACGATCCTCCTGGTTTTGGCATTGTCAAGGTCTAAAGCCTCTGATAGATGCCAGGAGATAGCCTCTCCTTCACGGTCATCATCCGATGCTAGATAGATTGTTTCGGCTGCCTTTGCTAGTTTTTTAAGCTCCTTAACGACATCTTTCTTATCTTTAGAAATCTCGTATGTGGGCTTGAATCCATTTTTAATGTCGATTGCAGAATCGTCTTTTGGTAAATCCCTTACATGACCATATGATGATTTCACCTCAAAGTCTTTACCTAAATATCCCTCTATGGTTTTAGCTTTAGCTGGTGATTCTACTATGACAAGATTTTTCCCCATGATGATAAGTTTAAGTCTATTCGGCAATGAGCAAAACTCATTGAATGCGTAAACATAACACGACTATTTAAATCCTGTTCTAGAGAAAATTGAAAAAAAGTAAATTTGTCTATTAAATAATTCTTCTAGTACGCCTAATAACCCACTCACCAAATGAATAAAAAACTTTACCTAATCAGGCATTCATATGCTGAAGACTCTAATGGAAAGAAAGACTTTGATAGAAATCTTACACTCGAAGGTCAGAGTACTGTCAGAGCACTTGGAAGATATTTAATAAATGAAAGCTTTAATCCTGATATTATTCTGTGCAGTTCTTCTCAAAGAACTACGGAAACCGCAATAAATCTTGTCGAAGAATTAGAAATTAATGAACAAATCATCGACTATCAGGATGTGATTTACAATGCATCTGTTAGAGAAATACTGAGTGTTCTTACCAATGTTGATGAGAGTCACAAAGAAGTTGCCATCATTGGTCATAACCCGACCATTACGTATTTTGGGGAATACTTGACTGGAGCCAATATTGGAAATATGCAACCTTCAGGAGTGGTAAGAATTAGATTTGAAAGACTTAATTGGAGTGAAATTTCTCAGAATTTGGGAATTTTTGAATCATATTATCATCCAAGTCATTGATGTACAACCCTAGCAAAGCAGGAGTAAAAGGAAGCATTTTTGGATTACCTTATGGTTTAGAGGAATCCGATATGATCATTCTTCCGGTTCATTTGGATGTTACGGTATCTTATGGGCAGGGAACTTCGAGAGCACCGGACATTATCTTGGATGAGTCGTCTCAGTTGGATTTATCCCTTCTTTCAATCGAAAAACCGTGGAAATTGAAAATGGCCATGTATGATCGTTTGGTTATCAATACCCAGAATGAAATTCACAGAGGACGAGCCATCAATGTAATTAAAGCAATAGAGTCAGGGAAAAAACCAGATCTTGATCAATTGGAATTTGTAAATGAGTTTTGTGATTCCGTGCATAAAAAAATAGAAGAGGTTGTTACCTCATTGCTCAGACTAGACAAAATCGTATGCGTAATAGGAGGTGATCATTCCTCCCCATTGGGTTTAATGAGAGCCTTGGCAAAAAAAGGAAGTTATGGAATACTTCAAATAGATGCTCACATGGATTTGAGAAATGCATACGAAGAATTTAAGTATTCTCATGCAAGTATTATGAACAACGCGCTGAAAGAAGAGGGGATTACTTCCTTGACTCAGATAGGAATCCGGGATTTTTGCGAAGAGGAGGAAGATTATGTGAATAGGTCTAAAAAGCCCATTCATGTTTTTTACGATGAAGACATCTTTAAAAATGAGCTTGAAGGTATTTCATGGAAAAAGCAAGTATGTGACATTATTAAGACTTTACCTGATGATGTTTACGTAAGCTTTGATATGGACGGATTAGATCCTTCACTATGCCCCAATACAGGAACCCCTGTCGTTGGAGGTTTACAATTCAATCAAGTCATTTACCTCTTAGAACAAGTAGTTAGATCAGGGAAAAAAATCATTGGGTTTGATGTTTGTGAGGCAGGGAATCATCCTTGGGATGCTAACGTGGCAGCAAGAGTTATTTATCGGTTGGCTGCTTTGACAGGTGTTTCAGCAAAGCTTATCGATTTTAAATGAAAAGTAAATCAAACTAAATTTAATTTTTAAAATGCAAATCAAATTAGTTTCCTTCCTACTTTTATCGGTGTTATCATGGAGTTTGGCCGCTCAAAAAATTAAATACAAGGAGATATATCCTGTTCTTGCAGCAAAGCAGTATGATGTAGGCATTCCACGATTAATTGAATATATGGCCATTGAAGAAAATATAAATGAAGCGAACGCTAATTTACAGATGGGATTGTGGTTGCATGAGAGGTTTATGAAACTAGATGATAATGAATCTAATCAATTAACTCAAATTGGAGATTCAGCTTTGTTTTTTCTTGAAAAAGCCAAAGGACTAATCGATGTAAAAGAGCTCAAGAAAAAGGACGACTACTATCAATCATACTTGAGGAGAGACCTAAGAAGTGGTAAGTTTTTAATCAAGGTTTCAGATGTTCATTTAGACATTGAAAACAAGATGGATGAGATCCAAAAACTGATGCAATCAAAGTGACATTTAATTTGTAATTTTTTCTTCACTCAATTTGGTAAGTAATTCTTTGAATTCTTCAGTATTATATTTCGCCATTCCGTGATTCTCAGCCTTAATCCTTCCTTTTTTATCTAAAAGATATGTAGTGGGTATAGAATGAGTATCGTATACTGCAGGTAATGAAGATCTTAAAAAATATACGGGAAAGTCAAACTCCTTTCTTTCGATAAATTCTCTAGCCTTGTTTTCATCTTTGTCCAAAGAAATCATCACAAAAGACACGTTATTTTTAGTTTCTTGATAAAGTGAATGAATGTCTGGCATCTCGGCAATACAAGGGGGACACCAGGTAGCCCAAAAATTAATAAAAACCACTTTTTCTTTGAATTGATTAAATAGAATTCTGTTTCCATTCATATCTTCAATCCGAAAATTATAAGATGCTAATTTGTTCTCAGTGGTAATATTTGGAGATATAATGCCAGATGAAAGGACTACTTGTTGAACTCTGCCAATTACTTCAGTATGCCAGCCAGTCAAATAGATGATTCCAAAGACTGAGATAATAACAATCCATTCGATGAACTCCTTCCTTATTTTTTGCTTCACTATTGGGGGTTTCAAAGTATAATACACTCAAGTACATTAAAAGATTCCCACTTGGATGCTAAATACAGATTCATAGTATTTTTATAAATCCACTTAGTATTTTTATAAATTAGCATTTGAAAACCTCTCCACTTAGTCATGAAATTTAAATCAGCAGTCACAGTTATTTTATTAGTCCTTTCCGTTTTTGGGTATTCTCAAAAAATTAAATACAAAGATTTGTATCCCATACTTGCGGCAAAAAACTATGAGGAAGGAGGACCTCAATTAAAAACTTTTTTATCTGACCCTAAGAATGCTGAAGAAGCGAATGCTAATCTTCAAATGGCTTTATGGTTGGAGGATCGCTTTATGGCTTATGATATTGTTGATGATTCATCAAAACTTTATCTCGTAGGAGATTCTGCGGTATTCTTTTTTGAGAAAGCAAAAGGCTTAATCGATGAGAAGGAATTGAAAAAGAAAGATGAGTACTATCAAACTTTCTTCAGAAGAGATTTGAGAACAGGTGAGTTTGGAATAAAAGTCTCAGATGTACATCTGGATATAGAAAAGAAGGTTGAAAACATTGAGACTCGCGTAGCAGATGTAAAAGGAATGCATCGCAATGTGGTATTGATTGAGGAAAATCAAGCTGCAGCTATGGCAGCTTATAAAACTCTTACAAGTCAGTTTACAGCATATAATGCTATGCTAATAGCTGCTGATCAGGAAATTCAAGCAACATTAATGGAAATTGAATCCAATGGACGTAAAGGTGCTGAAAGTGCGAGAGGTATAAAAGAACAAGCGCAAAGGTTGGCATCAACTAAGTATGCATCAGAGCCAACAATTAAATCTATCGATCAATTTGGAGTAGATGGAATGGATGCTGCCAATATAAGATCAGGAGTTATCGAAATTTGGAATTTCGAAGAATGGGCAAGGTCTGCACAATCCGAAATTGTAGGAGGTGTAGGTCTTTTCAAGACCATGATCAAGAATTATTCTGATGAGATCAGAGAGAAAAAAGCCAAGGCTAAGAAAAGTCAGAATGTGGAAGTAGGATATTTTCCAACAGAACTGATAGAGCAATTTGATAAGTACGATCCTGAATCAACAGCTGAAAAGCTATTGAAGATAGAGATGTATGAAGCTAGAATCATCAAACAAGTGGATTTACAATTGAATCCATCACTAATGGATTCGTCACTTATTGGTTCGCAATTGGAAATTTATCAAGGTGCGTTAGATGATGCGAAGAACATGAATGTGTTAGTGGAATCTATTACAACGGATGACCTGGAGTTGGCGAAGAAAAAATATGAAGACTATATAGAAAGCTTTTTTCAGAAGTACGTGACCGCATCTAAATATGTCACTGATATGCAGACCTGGTCCAGAAGAAATGTTGACTGGTTGGGAAATTCTGTTGAATATTGGCTCGATAAGAATAGGTGGGGACTTGATGCGGAAGATGAAGAAATACAGTATCCATTGTTTATTCAAGATGCTCCAGAAGGAGGTTTTATGACCATGGGTGTTCCAGTAAAAACAGCTGAGGAGGTGATAGCCTATGGAGCAAATCTAAATGCGAAGAAAGGATACGTTGCTTCTTTTGGCCCGGATAGAATCACAAAATGGAAGCAAGAATTTGAACTCCCGGGAGCTGAAAAAATTCAATATGAAAGTGATTCAATACCAACAGTCTCAGGTTCAGAGAGCTTTTACATTTATAATTCTGCTGCTGTTGAGAATAATCTAGTTGTTGTCAGCTATAATTCAGTTGGGCAACTCAATTGGGGAACGGTGGTGACAGTAGATAAAAAGCCTGTCGATTTCAAGTTTGATGACCTAACACAAGAATTAACCATATTCTTATATCCTGAAGAGCAACTTCCTTTAGATTCGGATGAATTGGGCTATGTAGTGATTGATCGAACTGGAAATGCGAGGTAAGCTTATCTCCCTTTTTGTTTTTCTATTTTTAGTTAGCTGTTCAGAAGAGGATCTACCAGATGGTTTATATGACTATCAAGTAGAGCGTTTACTTACTGGCGAATCAGGAACTAAAACGTGGATTCAGATTATTGATTCTGGAAGCTGCGCTGATTCTGTGAAACTGCAAATAGAATTGGTAGAAAATAATACTGGAGACTCACTAGACATATCCAGACTTGTGTCTAATCAGACTTGCACTTCATTTGAAACTATTTATATAGGAAGAGCTGATGCGTCCTTTCCAGATGGTAGAATACTCTTTACTGACTCACTTCTCTTTTCGTCAGGCGATTTTTGGATGGTTGATCTAATTACTTCCCAGCAATTACGATTTCGCATTAATGGTCAAAGTATAGATTACTTGATAGGCGAATAAACTGTTTGTAGAGTTTATTGCGATCTTCCTTATCGATAATCTCGTGGTTATCGAAATCGCAAAATTTTGTCCTTGAATTTGCCAATAGGGATTTACATAGCTACTATCAAGCAAGGTGATATTACCAGTACAAAAAGGTTGATTGTTAAGTAGGCGGAAAATCCCCCAGCGATCGAAGAATAACATTAGGGATTCTATTGATATCAAGAATAGCTAATCAAAAGTCGTATTTCTTATGATTCAACTTGTTAAGGATGAGCAGGCGAGTCTGTTTTCAGATAGAGATGTATCATTGCAGATTCACTTCTTTTTCGTTAGGAAGCTCTTGTGTAGAGACCCCAATCACATCTCAAGAGTTAAACAAAACAAGTCAAACGAAGTTTTTCAAAGCAATTAGTCGAAATATTTAGTGCGTTCAACTGGACATTTTTACTTTCTTAGATTCGCAATATGCATTTCGCCGAAAAACTGAATTAAGGATGAAAAGCTTTGCTATTTTGCATTAATTGATTCATTTAATTGAATTCCGCCATGAGACGTATTGAAAGATTATTGTTTAGCCTACTAATAGTAGGGGGAACATCCTTAATTACCCATGCCCAGAATGGGCCTGGAGGGATAGGAGATGGAACTGGAACCAATGGGCCAAGAAACGTCCTTTGGTTAGATGCCTCAACCTTGGGGCTTGGCGATGGTGCAAATGTTTTAACATGGAGTGACTTATCAGGGAATGGTAACGATCTTACTCAGCAGGGAGCCGATGCTGTTCCAACATTTGCTGAAAATGCCTTCGGAACTGGATTAGATGCCATTCGATTTGATGGTACTGAAAGATACTTACGCATTCTAGATAATGCTACATTAGATGGCTTTGCTGATGGGGTCTCCATCATTCTTGTCACTAATTTTTCTACAGTAGATGATAACCCAAGAGGAATAATTTCGAAAAGAAATAGTTCCAGCTCAGAGGAGGTTTACAGCATATTTACTCACACAGGTTCTAGAATGAACTTCGATGTTCGAACCACGGATGATAATAGACTAAGTGATGCAACTACGCTCACAGCAAGCACAGATTATATTCTTTCAGCTGTATATGATGAAATTTTTCAATATACTTCTATCAATAGTAATGCACCAGATACACGAGGCGAAACAGGTAACCTTACTGATGCCTCCTCCGACTTAATTCTTGGCGCACTTAACAATAATTATGGGACCTATTTCGATGGATATCTGGCGGAGGTGATCATTTATGGCAATGGATTAACTCAGGCTGAGAGAATAGTGATTGAGAATTACCTTGCCAATAAATACAGTATAACACTTTCAGGTAACGACTTTTGGACTGATAATGCAACTTACTCCAATGGCCTAGCAGGTATAGGACAAGATTTAGCATACAGCTCTGAAGCTACTACAGCATCTTCCGATTTGATGCGAATCTCGGAATCAACCGATTTTGATGATAATGATTGGGTTTTTTGGGGCCATGACAATGGTGATGCTTCAGTTTGGGTAGCTAGCGAAGTGCCAGGAGCACAGCAAAGACTTGCTAGAGAATGGTTAATTGAAGAAAATGGCGAAACAGGATCTGTTACCGTACAAGTTGATGGAAGTGAATTGCCCAGCACAGGAATTTCTAATCCTCAATACTATCTATTGGTTGATACGAATAATGATGCAGACTTCTCGGATGCTACTCCTTATCTTATGATTTCAGATGGGGCCGGAGGAGCATTCGTAAATATTGATTTGAATACAAATGACAGAATTGCAATTTCATTTGAGCCTGGTACACCATCACAAATCTGGTATAGTTACATATCAGATGATTGGAGCGACCCAAATACATGGACATTAGATGGAGCTATTTCCCCTCTTTATCTGAACCCCTCTAGTGAAGTACCGGGAGTAAGTGATTCTGTTGTGATTAATACCGGTAGAACGGTTACCATGGATGTTAATGACGTTGCTGTAACACGTTTAGAAATTATTGGAACGCTAGACTTGGTAGCTACTACAGGTCATATATTCGGCGTACTTGATGGGTCTGGAACATTAAGGCTTTCAGGTGCAGCAGGTAATGAAAATTACCCTGTTACGAATGATGCATTGTTTATCGATTCTGATGAAGGGGGTACACTGGAGTACTATGGAGCCGGACTTTCAGTCAATTCAGATCGAAGCGCCAATAATCTATTGATCAATATGATTAATACAACAGATATGGTAACTACTTTAGCCGATTTTGATTTAAATGGTAACTTGACAATAAGTAGAGGGATTTTTCAGTTCAATGACAATTTATCAACTAGTAATTTAAATGTAACCGTTGATGGAAATGTGCTAATTGAATCATCCGGTGGAATAGATGTTGGGACTACTAACGCCCGACATGAATTCAATCTTTATGGAAACTTCACCAACCAAGGAGATGTGGATTTTACAAATAGAACTTCTCAGGCAACAGGAAGTGAAGCAACGAACGGTATTGTAGACGTTAACTTTTTAAGCTCAAGCCAAGATCAAACAGTAGTCCTTCAGAATGTAACTGATTTTTATCGGGTAGAGATAAACAAAGGAGTTGATGATACATATATAGTGGAATTTATTGCCGATGATCCAAGTTTTTTCAATTTGTATGGTTACGCAAATCAAGGAATCGACAATCCACAAGGGTCAACAAATGACAATGCTTTTGGGCTAATTTATGGAACAGCGAAGATTGGCAATAATGTAACAGTATCTCCTCTCAATGCAGGAGGAAATTACAGCATTTTTGAAGGTGCTCAAATATGGGTAGACGGAGGTACAGTTGAAAAGACTGCTGGAACTGCAATAGTACCATATGGCTCAATACGAGTTTCATCTGGTGCACTTAATGCACCAATCAATAGTGGAATTACAACTAGAGATAATGGGCAATTAACAATAGAAGGAGGAACTGTCACCGTAAACCAGTTCAGAACTTCCATTAATGGAGTATCTGCTTTGGGAGGTTTAGTGATGACAGGAGGAATATTTAACATTATCGGAGAAAACACCAGTGCAAATTATTATACATTCAGTCTAACATACCCAGGTAATGTCTTTAACATGTCTGGAGGGGTTATCAATGTTTCTGGCGCGAATGCAACCGGAGGCATTTACATCAATAGTTCAGACGAAAACATAAGCGTTACTGGTGGTACGGTTAATTTGGATGTTACCAATGGTAATAACCTAACGATCACTTCCAGGGCTCCATTTTTTAACTTAAATGTATTAGAATCGAATGCTTCTGCAGCTAGTGTTCTAGTATCCAACGGCAGTTCAGGAACTGGCGGTGGTTTGACCACTGTCAACATGGATAAATTCCAGGTGCTTAATGACTTGCATATTGATAACAGCGGTGGGAATACAACCACTTTTAATGCAGGGGGAATAGACTTAGGTATTACTGGATCCTTATTAATCGAAAATGGATCTTCAGTTGATTTAAGCAATATGAATCTCACGTTTGAGGGTACAGGCTCCTCAAACATTGACATAGGTATTGCATCCACTCTGGTGTTAGACAGTCTAGAAATTAACAAGAACAATGAGAATGTAAATGTTATTGTTACAAATGGTCAGTCTACAGCCATTCAAGTCGATGATTTACTCAATGTTGCTAGTGGTAATTTCGATGTAAGCACGTTTGATATTACTGTCAATGGCAACATCGATGCTTTAGATACCATTGGAACAGCAATAAGTACTGGCCAAATCTATATGAACGGAGCAGCCACTCAATCGATCACATCTACCAATGGAGCTATTTATGATTTGGAAATTGATAACACAAACGGCGTAAGCTTAGATGGTGATTTTGGGATAATCAATCAATTGAATCTTAACGATGGAATTTTTGATATCAATACATCCAAGCTGACAACAGGTGCTGAGGTTTTAACAACAGGCACTTTTGGTACAAGTTTAATGATCCAAACAGGTGGAAATCCTACTGATGGGGGATTAGAATACCTTTTTGATGCTGATGAGACCTTGACATATCCATTCGGGATTTCAGGAAATTACACACCACTTGTTGCCGATATAAATCTTACAAGTGGTGATGTTGGATATATTCGAACAAATCCAGTAAATGATAAATTAGGTACCATAGATGACGGAGCAGGTGTTATTGACTTTCTGAATTATTATTGGAAAATTGGAGTGTCTGATTTTGTTGATTTACCAACAGTAAATAGCTATGTTTTTTCATATAGTTCAGCTGACGTTAGTGGAACCGAAGGAAATCTTCAGCCAGGATTTGTGGAGGATGGTACCGATGCAGATTTGGATGCAGATTCGTTCACAAGAACTGCTGTTGGGAGCACTGCAGATGTAGCTAGTAATCAGATTACATTTATATTAGGAACAACGGCAAGAGCTGCTAATTATACTGCAGGTGAGGCTGATGCCTTTGCTGGTGGAGTAACTGTTTTTTATTCCAGAAAGCAAGTAGGAGATGATCAGAAAAATTGGACTTCACGGTTTAGTTGGTCTACAGATGATGTAAATAAGCATGCTGGACAAGCGGCAAGCTCTTATCCTGGTGAGAATAGTACTAGTGATGTTGCGGTAGTGGGGTTTGGAGGAATTGATGCTGGAGAAGATTTCAATACGTGTAATCCTTGTACGATTGTGAATAGTGTTAGACATGATCATAGGGTACGATCCGGTGAAACGATAACCGTGGCAGAAATTATTTTTGATCAAAATCCTGCAGCTAACGCATTAAGCAACAATGATACTCGTATTAGGGTATTTGAGACTGCTGTATTAAATGCTGCTAGGGTAACTGGTCGTGGTACAATGTTTCAAAGAGTAAATGCTAGTAATATTGGAACAATTAATGCGGACTTCAATGAATTTAATAAAGACGAGGATAACGGCTGGTTTCTACAAGTAACAGGTGGTACGTCAATAGTGATATCTGACAGATTTGAATTTCCGACCCTCAGAGTTTTTGGGGGAGGTAGAGATGTAAGCTACACACAGGATGTCACAGCAAAAGGGTTAGTTGTTGATAATAATGCAGATCTATTTCTTGACCATAATTTCACGATAAATGGAACAGCAAGGATAGGATTGAATGGAGGTGGGGAACTGATTTTTGGTGCTGCGGCCGGGGGAGCAGTTGGGTCTAACGTAATCTTTGAGTGCGATTCACTTATCTTGACAAGTAACAATAATAACGGAGTGTCTGTAGTTGATGCTGGTGCGGATATCCACACTTTAAGGGTTAATGGAGGACTAAATTTGGTACAAGGTGCATTGTTCGATTTGTCAAACGCAGACCCTTCTTCTCAAGCTATTTTAGAATTGGCTGGGACAGGACAACATGCTTTTACGAACACATCTTCTATAGTTCCTGAGTTATATCGTATTGTAGTAAATAAGGGTGTGGATACAACAAGTACATTTAGCCTTGATGCACCCGTGTTAATAAGCGGAGATAATTCAGTTGAGCCACCAGCAGTAGAATTGCAAAACGGGAAACTAATTATAAATAGTGCTTTGATAAATGCGGTTGTGGCTGATGGTATTGACTATTTAATTCCTGCATCAGCTGGAGTAGAGGTTCTGCAGGGAACTATTTCTACTACAGGTTCAAATATCATCCTAGACGGTTTATTGAGGGTTAATGGAGGGACTGTGAATCTTGGTACAAGTGATATCGAATACACAAACTCAGGGACTTCATTGATAGATGTGCTCAGTGGTACATTGAATGTCGGTGGGCAAGTTAGAAGAGCAACGTCATCTACAACAGGAATACTCAAATATAGGCAGACCGGAGGTGACGTAGATATTGCTACAGATGGAATTTCCACTTCTTCGAGAGGAGCGTTTGAAGTGCTTAACAGCGGGAGTGAATTTACACTTACTGGCGGAACATTTAATATTGAAAGGGGAGTTACAGGGGATGCAAATATCTCGTTGGAATTAGATCCAACAACTACGGATATCTCGGGATCAACGATCACCATTTTTGAAAACCTAGGAGGAGACTATGGTGCTAACTTCTTCAATGTTTCGTCTTCAATACTATTAAACGATCTGATTATAGCTAACACCATTGATCTTCCAGATGTACAGCTCTTTAATCGGGATTTGGAGGTGAATAATTTAACGATAAATGCCAATCAATCTCTTTTGACGAATGGATTCGACCTAACCTTAAATGGGGATTTTACAAATAATGGAACTTACGGTAATACAAATTCTGAAACAATTTTCGCTGGCTCAGGAGCTCAAACCATAAGTGGATCGGGAGCATTCACGATCTTTACTTTACGTAAAAATGGTTCAGGTACCACCACATCAAATGTCGCATTAGATTTAGATAGTGACTTTTACCTTACATCAGGCACGTTCGATGTAGGTTCTAACTCATTGAGCCTACAAAATGATGCATTTGTACAAAGTACTTTTCTAAATAGCGGAGGAAATGGACTAATGTTCAATGGTACGGCAAATCAAGACTTAAATGGCTTAACCAATAATGCCATTGACATTGGAACGATAACCATAAACAATCCGTCAGGAGTCGATATCCCAGATGGAAATGGGTTCGATTTTAACATCACCCAGGAACTTAGACTCAATGGAGGTGTATTTAATATCGGAGGGAGCTTGGTTACATTGAGTTCTGGAGCTCCAGTGACTGAAGTTTCTACATTTAATGTAAATAACATGGTGCAAACCAACAGCTCATTTACTGATAACGGTCTAAGAATTGAATTTTTTACAGTTGCAGCAGACACAGTAGTCTTTTTTCCAATCGGTGAATTAAAATACACTCCCGTAGAATTTGACCTGGATGCTGGAACGACTACTGGTAGTATCAGAGTAAGGCCGGCAAATGAGCCTCACCCGACCATAGTGGATGACGCAGAGCCAATGACTGAGACCGAAATTGACGATACTCAAAATGTCTTAAACTATCATTGGATAGTCGTTTCTGAGAATGTGACTAACGCAAGTGGTTCAGCTATTTTCTTTTATGATCATGATGATATAAGTGTAACTGCGCCTTACGATACAACACATTACATTTCTGCAAGACTTCTATCGAATGATGTAAACTGGGATAAGTTTGCTCCTACTTTGTTTAGGGGCGTAAATCAAACGTTTGAGGTTCCTTTAAGTTCGTTTTCTGCTTCTGAGATCACTGGGGATTATACAGCAGGAGTAGGTAGTTCAGACGGTGTTAATAACGACATTGAAGGAGCCATTCCGGATCAGTTAGCTCAATATGAGACTTCTTTTGCTGGAACAGGTAATTATAGTTTGGCAAGCAATTGGAATCCATTGAGTGGATCTCCGACTGTGACAGATGGTGTTGGACCAGTAGGAGCTCAAATAATTGTGAGGAGTGGAGATGATCTTACTTTAAATCTTGATAACATTCGTTTATATGCAACAGAAATTGAAGCAGGCGGAATTTTGAGAGTGCCTTCAGGCACGGTTGGAGTAAGATTAGGAACGGTGACAGGATCAGGCACTATTGTTTTAGAAGACAATGAATTACTTCCTACAGGTGAGTACACTGATTTCTTTCAATGCGATGGGGGAGCTCTTCAGTATTCAGGGACTACTTCATACAACGTGCTTTCAGGTATATCCCAAGTAAGAAAAGTTATTTTAGATGGGTCTGGATCAAGAACATTGCCTAATAATCTTCTAACCGTTTGTGATACATTAGAAATCAACGGACCAACGGTTGTCCTTAACTCCGGTCTTACCTATGCAGTAGGGGATGCCGATACGGATCTTTTCAATGTTCAGGCAGGGGCTGTCATTCTATCCAATGGTTCCAGCATTAATATAACTGGTGACTTTGAGTTGTCTGGAGGAACATTTACAGGGACAGAGAATACTGATTTGAATGTGACCGATGATATGACCTTGTCTGGAGGAACCCTAAATTGGAATGGGACAGATGTAACATTAAATGGGTCTAGTGAGCAATTAGTAGATGGGTCATTTATCGGAGTAGCAGGTTTTGATGATTTAACGATAAATAATTCAGGTACAGGTGTGACGGTAAATAGTGGAGATGTAGAGATAGGTGGTACACTTACATTGACAGATGGTTTGGTGAACACTACCTCTTCAGAAACATTGACACTAACATCTTCTGGTGATTGGACAGGAGCTAGCACAGCAAGTTATGTCACTGGACCAATGCAAAAAGAAGATATTGCAGCGACTTCTACTTATGAATTTCCAGTGGGTAAATCGGTAAGATATGCACCAGTATCGGTTGTTAATGTAGATACAGGTGGCGATGATTGGACAGCCGAATATTACACTTCTACAAGCGCTACATATCCAAATTCATCTTTCGATACAGATGATCCTGGTTCTGGATTCAATGCGTTGATAAGAGTACTGAGTACTGATAGATGGGAGGTTTCCAGTGCAGGGTCTAATTCGGCACAAGTTCAGGCTACCTATGGATCTCATAACAGTTTTGACAATTCTGCAAGTATAAGACTTGTTTGGTGGGATGATGCTGAAATAGCAGATGGTGATGTCGATGCAGCTCAAGCTAGATGGGAAAACCAAGGAGGTCAGATTTCAGGAACTGCATCTTCTGGTACTGTGACATCTGAAAGCAGTGTAATTTTTAGTACTAGACAAGTAGCTCTTGGATATGCTCCCGAAACTGTATTACCGGTTGAACTCCTGGACTTCTCGGCAATCGCTATTGAAAACCGTGTGAATTTATTCTGGTCAACGGTCACCGAGTTGAACAATGACTATTTTGAACTATTCCATTCAACAGATGGAGTGGAATTTGTTTCAATAGGAACTGTAGAAGGTAATGGAACTACCAATGAACTGATAGAGTATGGATTCACACATGAGAAGCCAGCTTTAGGGGATAACTATTACAAGTTGAGGCAAGTGGATTTTGATGGTACCGAGACTTTTTACGATATCGTCAGGGTATATAATGATCACTTTAGAGCGTCAATGGATGTAACCATTTATCCAAATCCTGCAACGAATGAAAATCTTCACTTAAGAATTCAAACTGGAGATGATCATACTCCTATTAATATTAGAGTTTTTGACTTAAAAGGAAAAGTTCATTATAGTCGAACGATGAATAGTTCTTTGAATATGGATGAACAAATTCTACCTGATGAGCGAATGATTCCGGGAGTTTACTTCATGGTAATTCAGCAAGGAGACGACACTAAGAAGAAGAAAATAGTTATTAGATAACTAATACTGATTGATTGTATTGACGAAACAGCAGGCTACAAAGCCTGCTGTTTCTGTTCTTAGCGTATTCTCTCCAATTGAGACTGCTTTAAAACCTGTTGCTTTGGCCATGTTAACTTCTTCTATTGAAAAGTCCCCTTCTGGTCCTATCAAAACAGAAATTGATTTTGAAGGTTCTACTTCCTTTGTTATGTATTGATGAGTTTTATCCACATGAGCTATTAATTTAATATCACTTGAGTCGTTCTTGAGGAATTGATCTATAGAAATGAGCTCATTTATTTTCATTAAAAAGGGATTACCAGATTGTTTCATCGCACTCACAGCTTTTTTTTCTAGCCTATCCAATCGTATTTTTTTTCTCTCACTATGTTTGGTTTGAATGAATGTCACTTGATCTACTCCTATTTCACTTAGTTTTTCAATCAGCCATTCCATTCTGTCAATGCTTTTAGTTGGAGCGATACCCAGATGAATTTCGAATTCTTTCTCAGGTGTGATATTGGATTCAATAATCTTAAAATCACATACCTTTTTTGAGACTCGAGTCAAATTCGCACGATGTTTACCGCCATTTCCATCATAAATCATGATTTCATCCCCTTCTTGATGCCTTAAAACCTGAGAACAGTGTCTGGATTCCTCTTCTGAGAGGGAATTATTCTCTTTACTTAGCTCTTTTTCGTAAAAAATGGCCATTTAATGTCTCTTTTTTGATTTTAAAAGAATGATTTTTTGCAAATTCAATAATTTTTGATCTAAAAATGAACCTAAAAACTTTTGATTTGCAAAAAATGCATAATTTTGAGTGTAAAATTTATTGGAAAATAATAAACCATGGCATTACTTAGACACCAAGCGCTTAATTTAGTTCAAACCCGAGAGAAGGTAGACGTTCAGGCACCTTCAAAACGCATCTCCGATTATTTTGGAGAAATGGCTTTCACCAAGTCGCAAATGCAATCCGCTTTGTCACCAGATGTTTTTAAGCGAGTAACCGATTGTATTCAGAACCGAAAGAAGATTGACATTGAAACGGCCGACGCAGTAGCTGTTGCAGTGAAAAATTGGGCCATGGAACTCGGTGTAACTCATTATACTCACTGGTTTCAACCACTGACGGGAGCAACCGCTGAAAAGCATGATTCCTTCTTTGATCCAAGCAAAGGCATAGAAAATTTTAAAGCAGAAGCATTAGTACAGCAGGAGCCCGATGCATCATCATTTCCCAATGGAGGTATTCGAAGTACGTTTGAGGCCAGAGGGTATACAGCTTGGGATCCTTCTTCTCCTATTTTCATTTACGGGAAGACGCTTTGTATCCCAACCATTTTTGTTGCCTACACAGGAGAAGCGCTAGATCACAAGGCACCTTTGCTCAAAGCACTAGAAGCAGTAGATAAAGCTGCCGTTAAGGTATGCCGCTTGTTTGACCGAAACATATCAAAAGTAAATGCTTCGTTGGGATGGGAACAAGAGTATTTTGTAATAGATAAGGCACTTTATAATGCTCGCCCTGATTTGGTAATGGGAGGAAGAACATTGTTTGGCCACAACCCTGCAAGAGGGCAACAACTAGACGATCACTATTTTGGATCTATTCCAAGTCGTATTTACGATTTCATGAAAGACTATGAAATTGAATCACACAGATTGGGTATTCCATTGATGACACGACATAATGAGGTTGCTCCTGCGCAGTATGAAGCAGCTCCAATGTATGGCTCTGTGAATGAAGCCACAGATCAAAATCAATTGTTGATGGATGTGATGGATAAGGTGGCGAATAAGCATGATTTAAGAGTTCTTTTTCATGAAAAACCTTTTGCTGAACTCAATGGAAGTGGTAAGCATAACAACTGGTCGCTTGTCACGGATACAGGTGTAAATCTTTATCAGCCAAGCAGCAGCGCGAAAGACAATTTACTTTTCTTAACCTTCTTTGTGACAACCATTAAGGCTGTGCATGAGCATGCAGACATGCTGAGGTCAAGTATTGCATCTGCTGGAAATGACTTCCGTCTAGGAGCGAATGAAGCTCCTCCAGCAATCATTTCAGTATTTATAGGTTCTACATTAACAAAAGTGTTGGATCAGCTGGAAAAATCTGGAGACGTGATGGTAGAGAAAGGGGAAAATTTATACATGAAATTAGGTATTGATCAAATTCCTTCGATCATACTAGACAATACTGATAGAAATAGGACTTCTCCATTCGCCTTCACAGGAAATAAATTTGAATTCAGAGCTGTAGGGTCTGATGCGAACGTGTCTGATCCAATGATGGTATTAAATACAATCATGGCTGATCAACTTTCCGATTTTTACAAGAAAGTGAATAAGTTGATTGATGGCGGAAGAGATAAGCGTTTGGCTATTATTGATGTACTGCGAGATTATATTAAAGAATCTAAACCTGTAAGATTTGAAGGAGACGGTTATTCAGACGAATGGGTAAAAGAGGCTGAAAAAAGAAAACTTTCAAATGAACCAACTACTCCTCGAGCTCTGGATTTCTCTGTGACAGACAAAGCAATAAAGCTTTATGAAAAGCATAAAGTAATGACGAAAGTAGAAATAGAAGCTCGCCACGAGATACGCTTGGAAAATTACGTCATGAAAGTGCAGATCGAATCAAGAATGATGGGGGATATAGCGAGTAATATGATTATTCCAACGGCAACCAAGTATCAATCCAAATTAATTGAGAATGCGAAAGGATTGAAAGACCTGGGGCTAGATGCGACGGAAATCAAGAAGACTATTGAGGAAGTTTCTACGCATATTAATAACGTACGAAAACTTTCACATGAGATGATAGAGGAGCGTAAGCGAATTAATCAGATTGAAGATATTCGTGAGAAAGCTATCGAATATTGTGATACTGTTAAAGGGAAATACTTCCAACCTCTTAGATATGCTGTAGACAAATTGGAGATGTTTGTTGATGATGAGGATTGGCCATTACCGAAATACAGAGAATTATTGTTTTTGCGATAATAATAGATAGATTTGAAAAAAGAGATAAAGCCCTGACAACATTGTCAGGGCTTTTTTCTTATTCATATTTTAAATTATCAGAAGGGTTTGAAGTTGCAGCTCTGTATGCTTGAAACCCAGTGGTGAGAACAACGAATATGGTTACGATGATTAAAACTGCAACGAACGTCAAGAGGTTGATTTGAATATGATATTCAAAATCACTAAGCCAGTTATTCATTATTCGATAGCCAATGATAAAGGCAGGTATGGCTCCAAAAATGATGAGCCAAAAGAAATCTTTGATCAACAGGAATACCAGTCCCTTTACGTTAGCACCAAGTACTTTTCGTACACTTATTTCTTTTGTTCGTTGTTCGGCGGTAAAGGATGCCAATCCCAATAAACCCAATCCTGAAATAATAATCATCATTAATGCAAAACCAAGAAAAAAGCGTCCTCTGAGTCGATCTTCATTATATGCTTGAAGAAAATTCTGATCTAAAAGCTCATATTCAAGAGGCAGTTCAGGATAGAGTTCGTTCCATGATGCTTTGACATGATCTATACCAGTTTGTAGATCTCCATTGATTTTGACCATGGCATTGGAATTATTCAATACAGGAACAAACATGAGTGCCTCAATAGGATTGTAAAGAGAGTTTTGGTGAAAGTTTTTAACTACACCAATCACTCGGTGAAATTTTGTGCTGTCTTGATCAAACTGAAAGCGCTTGCCAATAGGGTCTTCCCAATTCATGCGGACGACCATTGCCTCATTAACTAAAACGGCGCTAGATGTATCGGTTGGATATTGCCTTGATGCGTTTCTCCCTTCTACAATTTCTACATTTAGGACATTGAAATATTCATAATCAATCCCATAAGAATCGATTCCGTAGCTTTCCATCACTCCTTCATTTGTTTCCACATCCATAACATTCTTCCCAAACCCACGACCAGGAATAGTCGTAGATGTGGAAGCGTTGACAATGTTAGGATCTTGCATAAGATTGTTTTTCAGTGCATCCCACCGTTCACTTACATTTCTATTCATTCGAAAGCTTACAATCTGATCTTTATCAAAGCCTAGGTCTGCTTCTCTTACAAATTGCATTTGCTGATAAATGATGAGTGTACCTACTAGCATGAATATCGATATGGCAAACTGCAATCCCACTAGCACTCTTCTGATCCATACATTTCCTGTTCTACCACTACTTTTTCCCCCTTTTATTGCCTTGATAGGACTGAAGCCAGATAAATAAAAAGCTGGATAAGAGCCGCTGAGAATGCCAGTAAATATGAGAATACCTAAAATGATACTCATGATTTTTGTGGAAGCAAGCTGAGTGATATCTAAATCAGTTCCGAGCTGAGCATTGATAATCGGAACGACAATGGATAAGAGCCCTAAGCTAATGATCACTGCAGCAAGGGCCATCAAGACTGATTCAACAATAAATTGCCTAATTAGTGCACCTCTTAATGCTCCCATCACTTTTCGAATGCCTACTTCAAGCGATCTCCTCATTGATCTTGCAGTAGCAAGGTTCATATAGTTAATGCATGCGATGAGTACCAAAAAGACGGCAATGGCTAAGAATATATAGATGTAATCAATATTACCCAACGGAGTTGGCTCACCTTGAAAATCAGAATAGAGATGGATATCCTTGATATTGATAAGCTCATATTTTATTTGAATATCAAACTGATCAAATATTACAGCGACATATTTTGGAATGATTTCTTCATTCAATTTCGCTTCCACAACTGCCGGATCTACATTTTTATTTAGCAGAATATAGGTGTTAAGGCTCCAGCCTCCCCAGCTTTGCTGGTTATAATAATTTTGATTCGTGCTGAATGAAGTCATAGCATTTGCGATGATATGCGAGGTTTTGGGCATATCTTCATAAACTCCTGTTACCTTGTATGAGTAGTTATCTGTTTGAAGGAGTTTGCCAATCGGATTTTCACCCTTAAAAATTTGATCTGAAACAGATTTGCTCAATACAATGCAATTAGGAGCACTTAGCGCTGTTTCTTTTTCTCCTTGCAAGAAATTTACAGTGAATAGATCAAAGACTGTGGAATCAACCAAATAGGAGTCTTCAACGATGTAGCTTATATTTTCATACTCGAATCGGGTATCACCACCTCCTGCGAATCGTACGTATTGGTCGATTTCTTGTATTTCCTGACTCACAGCCCTTCCAAGAACGGCCTGTGTAGAAGCCCACCGAAATGAGTTATCTGGTTCGGTAAAATCTGTCGAGATTCTGTATACTAGATCTGCCTTCTCATGGTGAGTATCATAGCTCAGTTCTTGATCGAGATACAGCATAATAAGAAGGGCAGAAGCAATACCTATAGTTAAACCAAGGATATTTAGAAAGGCATACCCTGGTTGTCTCTTTAAATGTCTGATTGCAACGAGAAAATAATTTTTAAGCATGATTTAGATTTTGGTCATGAGAAGTGTTCAATAGATGTGCCATACTATCCAAATAATTGATCTTCAAATATATACATTGAAGCAATGTATGAAAATTGTTCAAAAACGATCACTAATTGTTTGTATTGCGAACAGCAGAATCAAGCTTAACAAGACTATTTTATGAACAGAAACAAATAAGTTTGTGCTACTTATGAAAACAGCAGAAATACACACCAAAAAAGGAGTGATGAAAGTCGAATTCTTTGAAAAAGACGCTCCTAACACAGTAAAGAACTTTGTGGACCTTGCCAATGATGGATATTACGATGGTCTTATTTTTCACAGAGTGATACCAAACTTTGTAATACAGGGAGGCTGCCCAAAAGGTGATGGAACCGGAGGTCCAGGCTATCAAATCGATTGCGAACTGGATGGAGAAAATCAATATCATGACAAAGGGGTACTTTCCATGGCCCATGCTGGCAGAAACACAGGTGGCTCACAGTTCTTCATTTGTCACAATAGAGATAACGTAGCACATTTGGATAGAAACCATACAGCCTTTGGAAAAGTAGTTGAAGGATTGGATGTTATAGACCAGATCAAGGAAGGCGATGCTATGGATAAGGTGGTAGTCAATTAAGGTCTTTAGAGTCTAAAACTTTGAATTTGACCTTAAATTATGACCCATCAATGCCAGGTGGGTTTTTTGTTAATTACTAGATTTTAAAGTTTACCGATATATGAAAAGCATTGTAAGTCTATTTTTAATTCTATGGTTTTATATTCCTGCACTTTCTCAAATTGATGTGAGTGACACCATACAAACAAGAGACGGAAACCTAACCATTCAGCCAATAATTCATGGCTCCCTTGTCTTGACGTGGAATAATCAAACTATTTATGTAGATCCTTACGGCGGTGCTGAAAGGTTCGAGGGGTTAAAGGAGCCGGATATTATATTGATTACGGATATTCATGGTGACCACTTGAACCAAAAAACATTAGAAAGTATCAATACAGAAAGAGCTAAATTTTTTGTACCTCAAGCGGTAATGGATAAGCTGTCAGAAGAGATAAAAAGCAGAGCAACGGTCATCGAAAATGGACAAACGATTGTTTTCAAAGAAATGGAAATGCTAGCGATACCAATGTATAATTTGCCTGAAGCGGAAGATTCAAGACATACAAAAGGAAGAGGAAATGGATATGTGTTGACGCTTGGAGGAAAGCGTATCTATATTTCGGGTGATACAGAGGATATACCAGAAATGCGAAATCTTAGAAAGATCGATGTGGCATTCATTTGTATGAATTTGCCTTACACAATGGATATAAATCAAGCAGCAAGTGCTGTTATAGAATTTAAACCATCAATTGTGTATCCTTATCACTATCGTGGTAAAGGAGGATTGAGTGATATCAATTCATTTAAAAATCAAGTTGAATCTTCTGGTATTACCACCGAAGTGCGCTTGAAGAATTGGTATCCTGAATAGTTTAATTAAGCAGCAATATCCATTTGGTTTAACCATTTTTTGAAGAAACCAAGTTCTATCCATTGCTTACTTGAAGAAGTACAGTCTCCGCACGTTTCTATCAAAACCCACATCTTACCATAGTCGTCTTTTTTACCAGCCAAAACATTTCTTCTCAGCATTGAGCCATTCATTTGGTACTCTACTGACATGTCCATTAATTGATTGAGATAAATTGCTTCCATTACTTTTTTTGTTTTAATTGTCTTACAAATATGACAACAATGTCAAGCCTAGGTAAGCGTGATTTAGGTATTTACAAAGATTACGTGATTTACGTATCGGCAAACTTTGCTACAGTTTTTCACACCTTTCAGGTAATGATGCATGCATCAGATCAGAGAGTTGTTTTCGGATCTTCGATCCTGTTTTGTTTTCAATGGGGCGACCATCTATCTCTACCACAGGGGTAAGTTCACCCATCGTACCTGTGGCAAAAACCTCATCGGCATCATAGAATTCCACTAAGCTTAGGTTACGTTCTTCTGTAGGAATATCATTCTTCTTTGCTAGTTCCAGTACATAACCACGTGTGATACCATGTAAGCATGCATTGGCAAATGGAGTAAAAAGCTTCCCACTTTTTACCATAAACATATTTGTGTCATTCAACTCAGCAACGAACCCTCGTTCATCTAGCATAATAGCTGCATCTACACCTGCGAAATTCGCTTGAATTTTAGCCAAAATGTTGTTGAGAAGATTGTTGTGATGGATTTTGCTATCCAGAAATTGAGGACTATTTCTTCTTTGAGTAGAGGTGATAACTCGAATACCGGAGTTATTGTCATAGACTAAAGGTTTCCACTCTGCAAGAACAATTAAGCAACTTCCTTTTTGATTGAGCCTAGGATCCATTCCTGAAGTGACTTTTTCTCCTCGACTAAGCGTAATCCGCATCAAGGTATCTTCAGCCATGCCATTTGCTTCCAATGTTTGCTTAATGGCATTCTTTACAAAGTCTCGGGTAGGTACATGATCAAATGCCAGAGCTTTTGCGGAAGCAAAAAGCCGATCCAAATGTGCGTCAAGATGTAAGATGCCTTCTCTATACACCCTCGATCCTTCCCAGACTGCATCACCACCTTGCACTGTACTGTCAAAAACGGATACTTTAGCTTCCGATCTCGGGTATAATCGATCGCCTACCCACACTTGAATGTTCTCATTCTTTGGATTATACTTTTGTAGCATATGATTGAATTAAGGTAATTAGTAGCTTGACGCTGTTTTGAAATTATTGATTGAAATTTAAACTGAATTCTTTGAGTTTCTCATAATAGGGTGTAGACTCTTCATAAAGAGCTTGACAATGTGGGGGTAGTGATCGCTCACTTGTCTTTTGTTTTGCAAATCCAGTTGAATTATGCACATTTTTATACCAATATTTAGCCCACGTTCCATCCTCAGGAATTGGACCTTTTTTCCATGAAAGCATCCTTTCTTCAAAAGGGATATCAAGTCTAGCGCAGAGGTTTTGCAGGCTAACTTTTGGATCTTTCAAGATATCATTTGAGTCTATGACTATAGGTTTGTCCTTGCTTGTTTCGAGCATGAAATCTAGAAGATCAGCTTCATACTTCAATCCAATATCCTGAAGCGTTGGGTGGTGGATTACCTCAGCAAATGAAGCAATCAATTGTTTGGGATCTCTAATTAAAAATACATTCTTCATTTCTGTGAGATAGCTCCATGCTAAACCTTCGTGATGGTGGGCCATATTTTTTATGAATACTATTTCATGATGGTTTTCAAGCGTTTGAATTTCATCCAAGACTTTATCTGCGTTAGCGGACATGCTGGCTATAGTCTCTTTTCTACCAGGATGTTCTAATCCGATATGAATTAGGTAATGAGCGTAAAATGGCTCATCAAGTACTTTAGTTTTCGAATGCTGTGCAAATGAATACATTAAAGCGGTGGAGATATTTCTGGGACCCGAAATAAGATTGATTATCATAATTATTGGTCAACTATTGGTGTTTTACCTTCGCCTCTACGGTCTATTCCGGTATCAAAACCTCTAATATTACCAGATTCATCATAAATAATTTTGATGCCTGTTGCATTGCCGATACTTCCCTTGTAAATGTTATGTCCTTTCTTTTTTAGTCTGGTTATCGTTGATTCTTCTAGTTCAGGATCAACTCTAATACGATTTGGCTCAATAAATGAGATTTTTGGAGCATCGATAGCTTCCTGCATACTCATGTTAAAATCGATAAGATTGAAAATAATTTGTGGCACATTCTGAGTGATGGTATGACCACCAGGAGATCCTAATGCTGCCCATGGTTTGCCATCCTTCATAATGATGACGGGGCAATCACCTGAAAGCTTATGTCTGCCAGGAAAGGCATCCATCGGATTCCCCTTCGGCTCAAACGTAGAATAGGCCATGGAATTGTTTAGCCATACGCCAGTACCATCAACCATAACTCTACTTCCAAACAAATTTCCTAGTGTTTGAGTAGCGCTCACAACATTTCCCCATTTATCGCTCACTACAAAATGAGTTGTGTTTTTACTTTCTGGAGTAAAAGGAGGGATGAAAGTCGTGGCGGCATTCCGGTTCAGTGAGGCTGCTGCTTTTCTGAGTATTTCTGAAGATAACAGACTATCCAGTGGAGCTTTTCGCACTTCAGGATCAAAAGAATAGGCCAGCCTAGCTTTATAAGATTCCTTGGTCATTTCTGCAAAAAGATGAAGATACTCTGCTGAATTGTGAGTTATTTCATCATTTCTTAACTCTCTCATAATACCAAGATTGACGAAGGCTGCAAATGAGTTTGCAGGTAAGCTAGCTGTATATACTTCAAATCCTTTGTAAGACATCTTCAATGGTTCCCACCATTCGGCTTCATTATTTTTCAAATCTTCTATGGAGAGAAAGCTTCCAACTTCCTTCATTTTTCGGTCTATGCTTTGAGCTATTTCACCGGTATAAAATGCTTTTACCCCATCTATTCTAATTTTTTTGTACGTATTCGCTAAATCGGTTTGAACAAGTTTATCTCCTTTATCTAATGGAGTACCGTTTGGTCCGTAAAACGCTTTGGCATATGGAGAGAAATCTTCATACGCAATAGCAATCCATCTAGCAAGACCAGGGGTGATTTTGAAACCATTTTCAGCATGCTCAATTGCTGAATCAAAAAGCTGAGTCCAACTCATGCTTCCATAATTATCATGCATGGCTTTCCAGGCATTCAAATTTCCTGGCGTAGAAATTGATTTGGGCCCAACTCTATTTTCCATATAATTAGGTGTGGGAGATCGCATTAAGTCAGTGTTCGTGGCTTTCGGAAATCGGCCGCTGGAATTTAAGTATCTGACACGATCTTCTTCCTTATCGTAAATTAAGATTGTTCCGTAACCACCTAGGCCTGACATCATAGGCTCTACCACATTTAAAGTAGAAGCTATTGCAATGGCTGCATCATATGCATTCCCACCTTTTTCAAGTACAGAAATTCCAGCTTGTGTAGCAAGAGGATGAGCTGTAGCTACACTTCCGTTAATTTCGTTCTCTGACTGCTGGGCATTAGAAAAAATGAGTTGAACTAATAGAAAAGTTGTTGCAGCAATTTTCTTCATTCCATGAATTTATACTAAACTAGTAGTATTAGGATATACCTTTTCCAATAATCAACTGATATCCGTTTAAATCTTGGATGACAAATTCTCTCATTTGATAGTCTGTATCATTGATTGGCTCAATAATATTCGCTCCTGAATCTAAATATTCTTGATAGACAGCATCAGCATCGTGCACAAAAATGTAAAGCTTAGAGTGGTTACTATTGATGAGGTTATGATCACTTTTCGCAAAGTGAATGCTGATTGCTTCTTCTCGACTGACTATTACGTAGGAGGGAGGATCTTCCCATTTGAATGAGATCGCAAATCCAAGCACATCTCTATAGTATTCTGCGGTGACCAGTGGATCAGCTACTGGGAAAATGGATGACGCATGAGAAAAAAGTTTCATTGTATTTGCTTATCAAACCATTTTAAAACCTGTTGCTCTACCTCAATTCTTGGTCTTGTATCTTTCTTAACCTGATCATAAGTTAGCGTCTCTATTTCCATTAAGTATTGAACTAGAATCTTGTCAACCAAGTATTGCGAGGGTAGTCCGCTTCCATCCTTTATTTTTATCCAGACCCAATGAGATCCGCCGGCTTTTTTACGTTCTATCAGCATAAGTTCTATGCTCTTATTAAGCAAACTAAGTTCGCCTTGTGATCGCGATACATATTCTGCATAACCTTCCAATTTCCACGTAGGAGTACTTAACGTTCCGAAACCATATCTATTGAATTGGTATGTGTGAATCATTTCATGAGCAATCAATTCTGCTAAATTCCATGATTGTCCATAACCAATAGCTTTATTGTCGGCAAAGCTTGCATCGCTTTTAAGAACAACTTTATTAGCTAGACCAAACCCAAATGCAGGGCCCTTAACACTACTTATTACCATGGGATACCATGACTGATCATCAAGACACAATTCAACTATGAATTCTTTGTCAAAGAGTTCAGATTTCTCTACAAGTTTGATTGAACTACGCAGGATATTTTCATAACCCTCTTCTAAAGGAAGGTTGTGATAGACAACCAACCCTTCGAAATCAGTCTTGTTTGCATAAGAGATGCCTGGGAATAGTATAAAGGCAATCAAAGAAATGATGGGAAGTGAAATCGTTATTCCCAGTCTCACAAATATTTTTTTCATGGGGGTGCATTTTTTTAGTCAAACGCTGATGGCTATTCACTGTTCAGCATTTTACACTAAAGGTATTTCTCCAGAAATTTAATAGGATTGTAGAAATACTTTTCTAACGTTTCTTGGTCATAGCAGATCATTGTATACGATCCGAATCTTCGCTGAAGTGTCTCTGGATTAGATTCTATTTTAATTGGGCGAACTTTTAGGATTTCAAAGTGAAAGTGATCAAACTGCCAACCATAGGCATCTAGTTCTTCTTTTGAATAGAATCTTGCCATGGGCTTATGCGGATGAACTATCTCATTGAGATTTACAAATATTGATGCGACATGTTCGTAGATAGTCCAAAATACTATGTCATCTATTTGGTGCTCAATGATCAATTGGGAATAGGGACCTTCATCTCGTTTGCTTATAACCTTGCCAGGTGCGATTGGAAATATGAACGGAGGATTTAAGTAATCTTTTTTGGGTCTCTTAATATCGATACCAGTATGAAGATGTTTGGTAAATTCTGGCCTGGCTTTTCGGGTAATTCCAAAGATCCCTATATCAGTTAACTCAATTTTAGCAACCGATTTTCTATTGGATGTTTCTACTGGAATAAATACTTGAGCGAGGCTAACGACTGCCCATAAAAGAAAGAGTCCAAAAAATGATAATCTCATGTAGCTAATAAACAAAGAAAGCCTTGATTCGTTCGAACCAAGGCTTTAGAGTTATGTTTTTTCTTATCAGGCCATTTGAGCAGTAAGCTTATCGCTCAATACATTCTTAGGCACAGCGCCAATTTGCTTATCAACTATTTCACCGTTTTTAAACACTAAAAGTGTTGGAATGGATCGGATACCAAATTTTGCAGAGACTTCAGGATTTGCATCTACATCAACTTTTCCTATTACAGCTTTTCCCTCAAAGTCTCCAGCTAATTCTTCTACCACAGGGCCGATCATCTTACATGGACCGCACCATTCCGCCCAGAAGTCAACCAATACAGGTTGATCAGAGTTGATAATTTCTTCAAAATTGTTATCGGTAATTTCTACTGCTTTTGACATAGTCTTGTGTGTTATAATAGTCTTGTGTGTTATTAATGTTTTTGTGTTTGCTTGATTGTCGAACGCAAAAGTACTTTTAATAGTTTATTCGATTCATGTCAAAAGACAAGATTGTTGTTCCCTTGACAATTAGTTCTTTTGTAAAATGACTCTATACTTTAGTTCTTCTATTGTTTGCAGGTCTTTTATCAGTTCATCTGTTGGCTCTATGGTGTACTTTCTACTGAGCATTTCAAGGTTAATAGCCCTGTTTTCATATACACCCACTAATGACATTTTTAAAAGGGACTTTCCAGGGTGTTGTTCTGCAATTCGTTCTATTTCATCTACCGTGATAGCATCGACATCCTCTAACCTCATTTTGAGTTCAAGACCTTTAGTCATCTTCTCTCTAATTTCACTTAAGTGTTCTATATTTTGAATCTTAAACTCCAATTCCTCACTTTTCCATCTATTCTGGACATTACCAGATAAATAAAGAAACCAGCCTTTTTCTAGCATTGGCTTGAATTTTAAATAGTCTTGAGAGAATAAATAGAAGGTGTAATTATCGTTAAAATCTTCTAAGGTGAATTGACCAAAAGGATTACCCTTTTTTGAGGTTCTGTGTTGTACATCACTGACAATACCCCCAATGCGTACATCTCTTCCTTGCAGTTTTTCTGGCTCTGATAGTTGGTGAATGCCTGCATTAGTAAGGTGATCCATTTCGAATTGAAATTGATTGAGAGGATGTCCTGATATGTAGAGTCCAACCATTTCTTTCTCTATATTGAGCTCCTCTATTTCACCATACGGTTCGATACGACCAACCTTTGGTTTTGTAATGTCTGTACCTGAAGCCCCACCAAAAAGAGAAGATTGATTGCTGGCTTCTTCTTCTTGCATCCTGTTAGCATAGCGGATTGATTTTTCAATCAAGGAAGAACCTTCATCGTCAAGTTCTACATATTGTCTTCTATGATAGTCTTCAAAACAATCAAAACCACCTGCTTTGGCAAGGCTTTCAAATGATTTCTTGTTGACGGTCCTTAAATTGACGCGTTTTGCGAAATCGAAAATATCAGCGAAATGACCATTCTCATCCCTTTCTTCAATGATGGCTTGTACTGCTGACTCGCCCGTACCTTTAATAGCTCCCATTCCAAACCGTATTTCACCATCAGAATTTACAGCGAAATCCTTATCAGATTCATTAACATGTGGTCCCAGAACCTTTATTCCACGGTTTTTACACTCCTCCATGAAGAAACTGACTTTATCAATGCTACTCTGATTGTGAGTAAGAACGGAGGCCATGTACTCTGCAGGGTAATTGGCTTTGAAATATCCTGTATGATAGGCTACCACGGAATAACATGTACTATGTGATTTGTTAAAAGCGTAAGCAGCAAAAGCCTCCCAATCAGTCCAAACTTTCTCCAGTTTATCTTCTGGATGTCCTTTTTCCTTTGCTTGCTCAATGAATTTAGGTTTCATTTCATCCAAGACATCCCGCTTTTTCTTACCCATGGCCTTACGGAGAACATCCGCTTCACCTTTGGTAAATCCAGCTAAGGACTGTGAAAGAAGCATTACTTGCTCTTGATACACGGTGATACCATAAGTCTCAGCCAGGTATTCTTCCATTGCAGGGACATCATAGCTGATTTGTTCCTTGCCATGTTTACGAGCTATAAAGTTCGGAATGTATTCCATTGGACCTGGACGATACAAAGCATTCATGGCTATGAGGTCTTCAAACTTATCTGGCTTTAATGCTCGAAGATGTTTCTGCATTCCTGGCGACTCAAACTGGAAAGTACCATTGGTCTCACCCCGCTGATATAACTCGTAGGTCTTTTGATCATCCAATGGAATCTTATCAATGTCGATTTTGATACCATGTCTTTTCTCAACATTTTCAACGGCAGTCTTAATGATGGACAAGGTTTTCAGACCCAAAAAGTCCATCTTCAGCATTCCTGCAGACTCAACTACGCTATTATCGAATTGAGTTACTAGAAGATCAGAATCCTTTTGCTTAGCAAGAGGAACAAAGTTGCTCATATCATCTGGCGTAATGATTACACCACATGCATGAATTCCAGTATTTCGAAGAGATCCTTCAAGAACAATTGCCTGATTTAGTACTTGGGAGGGGAGGTCTTTTCCTTTTCTAAGATCTTCCAGCTCTTTAACTTCTTTGAAGACTTTCGAAAATTTTGTTCCAGGTTGTTCTGGGACCAGCTTAGCGATTGCATCAGTCTCCGAAAGTGGCAGTTCCATTACTCGTCCTGCATCCCGAATAGCTGATTTAGGAGCCATGGTACCATAGGTAATTATTTGAGCTACCTGATCTTTGCCATATTTATCAATCACATACTTGATAACCTTTTCCCGTCCTTCATTGTCAAAGTCAATATCAATATCGGGAAGTGATACTCTATCTGGGTTTAAGAAACGCTCAAAAAGTAGATCATAAGCGATTGGATCTACATTGGTGATGCCAACGCAGTAAGCCACTACTGAGCCGGCTGCAGACCCTCTCCCAGGTCCAACGGCTACCCCCATTTCTCTTGCTTTTGCAGTAAAATCTTGGACAATCAAGAAATAGCCAGGATATCCTGTATTTGCAATGGTTTCAAGCTCAAAATCTATTCTCTCACGGATCTCATCAGTGATCTCATCATATCTTTTTTCTGCGCCTTCATAGGTTAGGTGTTTTAGATAGGCATTTTCACCTCGTTTACCACCGTCTTTCTCATCTTCAGAATCCAGAAATTGTTCAGGGATATCAAAAGCGGGGAGGAGCACATCCCTTTCCAGGCTATACTCTTCTATCTTATCTACAAGCTCAGAAATATTTTCTATTGCCTCTGGAATATCTCCAAAGGACTCTTTCATTTCTTTTTGAGTCTTGAAGTAGTAATTCTCATTTGCGAGTCCAGGTCTAAATCCTCTACCTCTTCCAATAGGTGTGCTTTGCTTCTGATTCTCCTTAATACAGATAAGAACATCATGAGCTTTAGCGTCTGTCTGATCTAAATAGAAGTATTCATTGGTAGCAATTAATTTGATGTCATGCTTCTTTGAAAAATCTACTAGTATTTCATTTAATCTATTCTCTTCCTCTAGTCCATGCCTATTTACTTCAAGATAGAAGTCATCTCCAAATAGGCTTTTCCAATATAATACTGCTTCCTCTGCTTGGGTTTCACCAACATTCAAAATCAGATGAGGAATCTCACCCCCCAGGCTTCCACTCAAAGCAATTACATCTTCTTTGTACTCTTCAATCAACGCTCGATCAATCCGTGGGAAAAGGCCATAATTACCCTCTTTATAAGCTATTGAGGTAAGCTTGATCAGGTTTTCATACCCTTTTTTAGACTTTGCCAGAAGGAGCTGTTTGAATCGCTTGTCTGGATTGTCTTTAGTGAATTGGAGTTTTAACCGCTCTTCAGCTACAAAAAATTCACAACCAATGATGGGCTTGATTCCTGCACCTTTAGCAGCTTTCACAAACTTGAAAGCTCCAAACATATTACCAAGATCAGTCAATGCTACTGCCGGCATCTCGTATTCTTTAGCTTTTGCAATGATGGCTCCTACATCTGGCGTGGCTTGCAGCACAGAAAATTGCGAATGTCCATGGAGATGACAGAAGACTCCTTTAATGTCTTCCGCTTTTACCTCTTCAGTACCAATCTTACCTGTTGATGCTTCTCGTTTGGTTGTAAAGTTGGCTGCATCCAGATCTGGTGCTTCATAAATGATATCAGAAGGACGGGTATCATCAATGGGGGGAATAATGGAACGCTTAAGGCATTCAAAGAAAGCTTTAGCTGTGGCATCTACATCATATGCAGCGTCGTGAGCGTCACCAAAACCTTCACCGAAGAGCTTTTCATAAAGTTCAATGAGTTTAGGCATCTTCAAGCGACCGCCAATACCTCCTTGCAATTGACAAAACTCTTTGGTCGAGATGGAGGTATCTATGTTTTTAGCTTCTGCTAAAAGATTGTCTTTTTTGGTTCGGAGATATTCTGCCCCAATGATCTTATTGTCAAACTCTATGTTGTGACCGACGAGTACTTCAGCTTTTTTAACATCTTCTGAAAACTTATCCAGTACCTCACTTAAGTCCTCTCCAACTTCAAGTGCATGCTTGGTTGAGATACCATGTATTTTCTCTGCATTAAATGGAATTGTGAATCCCTCTGGTTTCACGATATGGTTTCCGATAGACAGAAGTTTACCGGAATGATCGTGTAGTTGCCAGGCTATTTGGACAAGTCTTGGCCAATTATCCAGTTCTTCAACAGGAGCAGACTTGTTGTGAGGCAGTCCAGTGGTTTCAGTATCAAAAATGAGGTACATAGGGGAGGCTTATATTCTCTTCAAAATAAAACAAAGAGATTGATGAAGAATAAAAAAAGCCATGAAGAATCAGAGCTGTGGATAAGTTGTGGATACATGGATTACTTTTTGCTACTTTAAGGCAGTTTTACCTCAATGTTACTGGTCTCTTAAAGACTTACTAAGTCAACTTATAAAAAAGCCCACTCCAAAAGGAGTGGGCAATATAGTAGAGTAGATGAAATTATTCGTCCTTCAAGGACTTTGCAGGATTAGCTCTTGCGGCATTCCATGACTGGAAGCTCATAGTGACCCATGCAATCACCAGAGCAACGATTCCAGCCAATAAGAAAACTGTAAGATCAATATTTGTTCTGTTTTCAAAATCTTCCAACCACTTGTCCATAAAGAAGTAGGAAATTGGAGCGGCTATTATAAATGCGATCCCAACCAGCTTTATAAACTCCTTTGACAATAGAGTGATGATACTCATAATTGAGGCACCTAGAACCTTTCTAACTCCGATTTCTTTTGTTCTTTGCTCAGCAGTAAAAGCAGCTAGTCCGTAAAGGCCAAGACAAGCAATGAAAATGGCTAGGAATGCAAACACCCCGAATATTTGACCCAATTTTTGCTCATTTTCATACATCTCATTGAATTCCTGATCTAGAAAACTGTATTCGAAGGGCTGTCCTGGTGCAAACTCAATCCATTTTTCTTCCAGAAAGGAAACTGTTGATGGAATATTGTCACTATCAATCTTCAAACTTAAAAATCCACGACTGTTTCCCAATTGAAATATGAGTGGTTCAATACTATTTCGAAGACTTTGAAAGTGGAAGTTTTTTACCACACCAACAACCGTAAAAGTTGCTACAGTTGGTTCTTCTTGTGATCCTTCGTACGTAGATAGTTTTTCACCAATGGCTTTATCCCAACCTAGTCGTTCTACCGCAGCTTCGTTTAGAAGGATGGCCGAACTGTCGCTAACAAAATCTCTTGAAAAATCCCGACCTTCTTTTATTTCTATATCCAGCGTTTTTAAATAGTCATGATCCACTTGAAACTCACTAAAGACATAGCTTTCATCTTTTGTAGGGTTCGCTCCTGGAAACCACAAGTTATTGTTGTTATTACTTGGGACAGGAAGAAAACCTGATAAAGTAGCTGACTGCACCTTAGCATATTGTAATGCTTCATCTTTGTAAGATTCTGATTTGTCACCCATCATCCAAGGGTTATGAACGAGTAATACGTGATCCTTGGAGAATCCAAGTTTTTTATTCTGAATATATGATAACTGTTCATATACTATGGCTGTGCCGATGATCATGATGATACTTACACAGAATTGAAGAACTACCAGTGTGCTTCTCAATCCGCCTCCTTTAAGACCGAGGTTTACCTTGCCCTTGAGAACATCAACTGGTCTGAAGCGAGAAAGAAAGAATGCAGGATAGCTACCAGCAAGAAAACCGACAGTCACCAATACTCCCGCCATTATAAGAATGAAGGCCGGAGATAAAAGTTTATCAAAATTCATCACTTTGTCTGCCAATGTGTTAAACTGTTCCAATAGTAGGAATGAAAGTCCATAGGCAATAAGTATAGCAATGAATGTAATCAAGAATGCTTCCGTTAGAAACTGCTTTCTTAGCTGACCTTTGTAGGCGCCCATAGCCTTTCTAACACCTACTTCTTTTGCTCTACCAGCTGATCTGGCAGTAGATAAATTCATGAAATTTATACATGCCAGAATCAAAATGAAAAGTGCAATCGCTGTAAAGATCAAAATATATTTGATGTCGCCATTAGCTTCAAGGTCTCCTAGCTTGTCAGACTCAAGATGAATATCTGTTAGTGGAAATAGATAAAACCCCGCACTATTGCCTGCTGCTGCAAATTCTTCCATAGATGCTCCCATAAATTGCTCTATTTCAGGACCAATATATTTCTGAATTAGATCGGGAAATTTAGCTTCGAGATCGTCAGGGTCTGAGCCTTTTGCTAGCTTTAGATAAGTATTGAAATTGAAGCTCATCCAAAATTTTTGTTTTGCTTCTTCTCTACTTTCCATACTTAGCATTAAGCCAAATTGAAAATGAGAATTTGATGGCATATCTTCATATACTCCAGTTATTTCCCAATCTTCGTCATTATCTAAGATTACTATCTCTCCAACTGGATCATCATCTCCAAAAATCTTTTTAGCTGTTGACTGATTTATCACCAGTGTATTCGGTCTTTCTAAACAAGTATTTGGGTCACCTTTTATCAAGTTGAAATCCCAAAAAGTGAAGAAATTACTGTCAGCAAATACTACATCCTCCTCATTATAGGCATTAGTTTCACTTTTACGTCTGATCGTCCAATTTCCAGATCCTCTAAGCCTGGTCGACTCTTCTACTTCAGGAAATTCCTGCGGCATAGTAGGACCAGCAGGAGCGCTTGAAAGTGCAGTAATAAATTCTGAACCATTAATATTTCCACTAAAATCCATGCGGTAGATACGTTCAGCATCTGAGTGGAATTTGTCATAGCTCAGTTCATCTACAACATATAGAGAAATCATTAAAAAGCATGTCAGCCCTATCGAAAGTCCTAGAATGTTGATGAAAGAATAAAACTTATGCTTAAACAGGTTGCGAAGTGCAACATTGAAATAATTCTTGAGCATGATATTTTTGAGTTTAAGTCCTTTGAGTTAGTCTGTTAGTCCTTTGATTAATTCAAGGTGATTTTTTCAACTTTGTACCATGGTACATACACTCTGCCTGAATCAGTTTTTATTAATATACCTGAGTTTTTTTCTGTCACATCTTGACTTTCTTCAAGAGTCAACTCGTCACCATCACTTAGTTTAATCCTTGATGATCTGGAACCACGACGGGTTATTTCTTTGATGTTGCTAAACGGAATGATAAATTTCACATCATCATTTTCGCCATTTAGTAATTCAAAAGTGTACTCTTCATCTAAGTCATAGACGATTTCTCCTGAATGCCGATCTCCATTATCTACCTCTACGGTACCCATGATCTTCTTTGGTGAAGAAAAGGAACTGTAAGATGGACCACTGTTCGACACCTCTTTGAAAGTCACCTTATCAAATTCATCCCAGTCTATATCAACCCGACCAAGTCCTTTCACCGTAACGATAATTCCTTTATTGTCATCATCGACATCATTGGTTCCTCTCAAGTCTAATTCTCTGCCAGATTTGAGCGTTACAATACTACTACTATACCCATCACGTTCGATCGATTTGATCTTGTCAAAGGCAATTTCATAGTCGTCACCATCTTCTTCACCATCCAGAACATCGGTACCTACACGCTCATCATGATCCCACTGAATATATCCGGTAAATTCTCCTAGGTCACAAATGACCGTACCGTATAAAGGTTCCCCAAATTTTTCATCAAGATTTGATGGAGTAGGTAAGAATTCAATTTCCTCAAGATTGTTCCATGATAGTTGAATCGTTCCTAGTTCACTGTCCATGACCCTGATTCTAGCGCCCACATCATTGTATCCACTCCCATCAATATCTAGTGACTCCCCGTTCTTTAATCTTACTTCTACTCTATCATTTGATCGAATTCTTAATGATTTTATGTTTCCAAATTCAGTTGAAAATTCATGGACAAAGCGATCATTATCGTTATCCCAGGTGACGCTGATGAACCTTGATACCAAATCATTATTATGGTCGTATCTATCTTCTAATTCATCCAGTTCTCGGTTAGATAGGTAGTCGAGATTTTTGTTTTCTTTTTTGGAGGCATTAAACATATCCGTCCAATAAACTTCTTCTTTCCCCCATCTTAGAGGGCCTTCGTAAACATCACCATCTTCGGTAGTGACTCTTCCATAAATAAATCCTTCATCTTGAGCTGAAGCAGCAATAGATACTATGATACTTAAGGCACAGCCGATAGCTTTTAGGTTTTTTACTAGTGTCATAATTTTTTTGAGTTTTAAGGTCTTCTTCACATTTGATGTCGTATAAAGACAAAAGGTTGCAGCAATAGTTACTGCAACGTATTAATCATTTCTTATGAAGTGAATAGCCAAGTACTATGCCAATGTCCTTCTAAGGGATTAAAGTGGATTAATTAGTAAGAGTGTGTACGATTATCATATAGAACCTGTACACAATCGGACATCTCTATGGAGCAAGAACTGATCAAATAGTTTTATGATACTGATTTGACAAAAAGCTGAAAGTATTCATTCAAAGGACAAGAAGACGCAATGGATGTAGCCTCTTTATTATCAGCCGCCTCAATAAGAATAAAGCCGGCTATTAGCTCTTTTGCTTCTACAAAAGGCCCATCAGTTGTGAGTTTTTTCTTACTTGGAATTAGTTCTCCTTTATGTAAAGAAAGCCTTCTTGCGGTGACATGTTTTGAGCCAAGTGTTTCGGCCCATTTTCCATATTCTTTAATACAGTGCTGCTCTTCTGCGGGTGATAGCCCACGTTCATTTTCAGCTGCAATTACGATAAGATATTCTGACATGAGCAATTGACGATTAGAATTAGACTAATTGGACTATTCAATTTTACCAATTATTATATGCTCTTCTTGAGGATTGAAGCTTCCGTCTCTATCGTATGCCGCCCACGGGCTGTTTACGATGTAGTGGAAAACACCCTCTACCCAAGTTCCCTGCGTTGGTTCTCCTAATGCCCCTGCTTGAGCTAAAATTATTTTGTTAATGATCGAATCTCCATTTTCAGAGAGTTCATATTGAACCACTCTGTTTGGTTTAGTGCCGTTATGTAAGCCTATGAGGGAATTTTTATAGAAATAAAGTCCATCTATTCCTTTTATCAAGACGTCATTCGCTTCGATTTTGACTTTAACTATTTCCTTCGTATTTAGACTTACTTCGTAAATACCGTCGATGTAATCACTGGCATAAATACTACGTTCACCTTTACCAAAGGTCAATCCCTGAAGGTTAAAAACAGTTTCAGACATATCAATAAAGACTTCCAATTCACCAGATTCTTTATCTATCCAATAAATCTTATTTGCTGTTCCATCAGAGATGTAGACATTTCCTTGGGAATCAGAAATAAGATCACCAAAATTGTGCCCACCTGGAAGTGCAAACGTTTCAAGTAGTTTGCCACTCCTCAAGTCATATTTTAACACACTCGCATAACCTTCTTCGTTTTGATTATATCCTTGAAAATTATTCATGGATGAGGTGCAAACCCAAAGTATTTTTTCATCCTGCGACACTTCTAATCCCATAATGGACCAGGAATTTTTAGGAGATTCGGCCCATAGCTTTGGTGCATTATCTTGTTGAATTTCCCATATGTTTCCATCATGTGCTCCACCAATGAAAATTGATTTTTGCTTTTTTGAGTACGATATCGATTCAGGATGAATTTGTAGAAGGGGAATTTTATAAGCCACATCGATTGTTTTCTCCTCCTTCAGTAAACTTTGTTTTTGAATAATGTCTTTAAACTCTTCCAAATTCACAATTGATTGAAAATCTGAGTCTTTTGTGAAATCTTGAGTAGCATCCATGAGAACATACTTATGAAGTGTTTCTAATGATTTTTCTTTATCCCCAATTAACGCATAGCTTCCAGCTAGATTATAGACAACTGCTGGGTAGTTAGGACGCATTGTGTCAATGCTATACATTTTCTCTTGAAAAAGAGCATATTCTTTCTCTTCATAGGCTTTGAGACCTTCCTGATAGAGTTCTCTTAGACTTTGTCCAAAGCTTAAGTTGGTAACTAGAATGATGAGTGAGTATATTAATTTGCGCATAATTTTTTGATTACACACCCACAACAGGCCATCTAAAACAAACCATTAACCGTTTGTAAAAATGCCTAGAAATTGAATCAAAATTCAATAGAAAAGTTAAGTCGTTCACCACCTCTATCCACAATCACCTTTGTTTTATCACCTTTCGAATAGGTAGATAGTGCACGCATATAACTCATCATGTCTGTAACAGTACTATCACCTAATTGAACAACAATATCGCCTTTCAGGATGCCTGCCTTAATTGCTGGTTTATCCTCGCTCACCCCATCGATCCGCATGCCTTCACCATCAAACATGTAGTCTGGAACAACTCCTAGAGTTACCGTAAATCTGGGGTTATCAGAATTGTCTTTGGTTTTTGTAAAAGCGATTTTTTCATCATCGTCCATTAACAATATCATTCGCTCTATAAAAGATGCGACCTGGAGAATTCCATTAAAATTTATTTTATCAGTATCGTCTCCTGGTTTATGATAATCCTCATGCTGCCCCGTAAAGAAATGAAGGACAGGAATATCTTGAAGATAGAATGAAGTATGATCTGAAGGGCCAACACCAGATTCACTTTTGATAAGCTTTAAACTATCTGAGTTCACTTCATCAAGTAACCAATTCCAAATGGGGGATGTGCCCGTACCATTTACAGCCAATCCTTTGGATTGATCCAGCCTCCCTACCATATCCATATTGATCATGAAATTCACTTTGGAAAGGTCGACTGTTGGATTTTTTGTAAAGTAATTTGAGCCCCATAACCCTTTTTCTTCACCTGACAACCCAATGAAGATGATGTCTCTGTCGAGTTCTTTTTCTGATAAAACCCTTGCAAGATGAAGCATTGCTGCTACTCCACTGGCATTATCATCAGCTCCATTATGAATAGCTTTTTCTCCTCTGTGAAGCGAAGAAAAATCACCCATGCCTAGGTGATCATAATGAGCCCCAATAACTACTAATTCATCCCCAGGATTATCAATCATTCCCAATACATTGTATCCAGTAATGCCATTTTCGCCACTTTCTGATGATGGTTGGGCATGCGGATTATCAGCATCTTTTACAAAAAAAGATTGATAGAAACCGTCGGTTCCTTTGGGTTGAAGACCTGCTTTTTTAAATTCATTTGTGATGTAATCGGCAGCCATTTTTTCACCTTCAGTGCCGACTTCTCTGCCAGATAATGAATCACTGGCAAGGATTTTAACATCATCGGAGATCTGAGCTACAGGATCATATGAAGAAGGCTGATCACAAGAGTAAAAAGTGGCCAATACTAAGAGAGATGACAAATGCTTTTTCATAGCATGAAATTACAGTTTATTTTCGCGATCTAAATATAATGCTCAATGAAGAACCTTCTATTTTTATCTATCGCCATTATTCTATTTTCTTGCCAACAGTCAACTAAGTCTTCTGGTGAAGAGACAAGTACTGACTCATTGAGATATGAAAATGAAGTGCATCTGCGAAATGTCAGACAACTAACATGGGGAGGAAACAACGCAGAAGCTTACTGGAGTTTTGATGGAAAAAGTCTTGTTTTTCAATCGGACTTTGCTGATTGGGGTGTAGAATGTGACCAAATTTTCACTTTAGAGATCAATAGTGTTGAGAAAGGAAAAAGGCCACCGATGGTAAGTACTGGATTGGGTCGAACTACGTGCGCATATTTCCTACCAGGGGATTCTTTGATAGTGTATGGATCTACTCACTTAGCTGATAGCCTTTGCCCGCCTACTCCGTCTAGAAGTACGGGAAAGTATGTTTGGCCTATTTATGAAGGATATGACATTTTTACTGCTGACTTAAACGGTAAAATAGTTAATCAACTTACGACTGAAGAGGGCTATGATGCTGAAGCTACCGTATCACCAAATGGTGACAGAATTATTTTCACATCTACACGTTCTGGTGATTTAGAACTGTATACGATGAATTTGGATGGATCAGACGTAGTACAAATCACAGATGAATTGGGGTATGATGGGGGTGCCTTCTTTTCTCCTGATGGGAGTAAAATTGTGTGGAGAGCTTCAAGGCCTCAAACTGAAGAAGAGATTACAGAATATAAAGATCTGTTAGATCAGGGATTGGTTCAACCAACTGAAATGGAACTTTATATTGCTAATGCTGATGGAACAGAGGCTAAGAAAATCACAAGTTTGGGAAATGCGAATTGGGCACCATTCTTTACTCCAGGTGGAGATAAAATTCTTTTCTCATCGAATCATGCCTCTGAAAGGGGATTTCCTTTCAATTTGTTCTTAATCAATATCGATGGATCAGGATTGGAGCAAGTAACTTTTGATGACACGTTTGATTCATTCCCTATGTTTAGTCCTGATGGTAAGTATTTAGTCTGGGCATCCAATAGAAACAATGGAGGAACAAGAGATACCAATCTTTTTGTAGCTGAGTGGGTAGATTAGTATTAGGATAGTGACTTTTTGTCTACCGTTTTGTTCAACGGATTTATTTGCTCAACGTACTAATGAGCAAGATGAAAAACTTACTTATTTGTACGCTTGTCCTGACCTTGTTTAATAGATGCAGCTCGGACAATGGTGTAATTCCGATTGAGGAAGAACCTGATTTGGAAACCCCTTCCAATGGCATTTATACGATACCCATTGTAGTTCATGTTTTACACAATAATGAATCAATAGGAGAAGGAGGGAATCTATCTGAAGAACGTATTTTAAATCAGATAGAAAGCTTAAATGATGATTATCGTAAGAGAGAAGGAACCAATGGTTTCAACGAACATCCAGCTGGAGGAGATGCCAAAATTGAGTTTGTTCTGGCAAGTCAAACACCAGAAGGAAAATCAACCAATGGTATTGTTAGGATAAATCTATTGGAGATAGATAATCCAGTGGAATCCAATTCAACATTTGATTATTGCGCATATTATAGTTATTGGAATCCTGAAGAATACTTAAACATATGGACACTTCCATATATCGATTTGACCGATCTTTTTCTGGGATTAGGCACTGGACCGGAGACTGATCTTCCAGGAAAAGACGCCCTTGCGAAAGGAGAGCCTTTTCAGGCGGAAGGAGTGATCATTAATGTTCCTCATTTTGGGGAAAATGATACTTTATCCACGTATAATCTAGGAAGAACGTTGACTCATGAGATTGGGCACTACCTAGGATTACTACATCCATGGGGGGCACAGGATTGTGACAATAACGACTATTGCGATGACACGCCAAATGTTGATAGACCTGTTACAACCTGTAGCTTATCTTTAGGTTGTGGAGGTGAAGAAATTCAAGTTCAAAACTACATGAACTGGAGCCCAGATGATTGTATGAATATGTTTACCAATGATCAGATTGAAAGAATGCACTACGTTCTTCAAAATAGCCCTCGAAGGAAAACACTTTTAAAATCTAAGGGACTGCAGTTACCCCAGTAATAAAAAAATCCCGGCCTGAAAAAGCTGGGATTTTATCGTTGTTCGTAATGAATTTTATTCTTGAAGCGTTACGGATCGCTCAACCGTATTGAATGGCCCTGGGATTGCATTTCCCTCAGCATCCAACAGTTCTAACTTTATATTTACTTCACCCATCGGCAATCCTTCAATGTAATATGGAGCCCACTCATCAATCATGAATTCGCTTCCATTTATTGTTGCTCTTACTTTATTTCCATCCGGAGAAATCGAAGTATTTAACAAATAGAAATCCAGCATTACTTTCTTAGTATCTTCTCCTTTATATGTGCCTTTAGGTCGACTATAGAATAGGTGAGGGGCTGTTAAGTCTGCTTCTTCTCCATCAATCTCACCTACCTTGAGATTTTCAATGTGAAATGCTCCTTCACTTTTCACACTTTCATGATATGATCTAGAAAGAAATGCTAGAACAACATAATTTCCGGGATCCAATTGATTGTTAACACCAGGCATATAGTGCGCTGAATATGGTCCATTATTGACAATGAAATGAATGTGTTGTCCTTTTCCAGAATTAGCAATTCCTCTAGTAGCAGCATCTTCGGTTTGAATGCCTAGTTCATAGTTAGCTACATCAAAGCTGTAATCGACAGAAAACATAGAATCGTTTTCTAGCAATGTTAGGTCACTCTTTGTTAAAGTAGCGTCTGGGAATTCTGGTGAAGCAGGTGCTTTTGTGAGTGTAATGCTTACGCTTGGTTTTTCTTCACTAGCACTTCCTTCTTCTGATTTGGATGGAGCTGTGCATGAAAAACCAATAATAGTTATCGCCAAGATTGATAATAATCCACGGTTTTTAGTTTTCATAGTATAGGTTGTTTCAGTTTGTTTAAAGTTAAAGCTATTCATTGATGATTTAATGAGATAGCGATAATCATAACAAACAAGTTAATATGATGTTTATGAAGTTATCCTTGGATTTCAAGAAGTCTAGTATAGGGAATGAGGTGGTGAATAGTATAGTGCTAATGACTATGAATTGAAGCTACTTCTGATGGTATTGTAAATAACTCTTGAGATAGATAAAATCAGAATATTGACTACTACGAACTTTGATGTGCAAACTAACGATTGTATGAAATTTGATAATTAAATATCCAAGATAGGTTATGAAGCCTATCTTGGATTTAAACCAAATCTTATTGCTAGTTAAATAAACCACCTAAGGCGGCTAGGCCATCGATGGATACAAATTCACCACTTACTTCAACAGTTTCTCCATCAGAATTCATCAATATACTATCGAAGTTTCCTGATACGTTTTCATCGTTAGAAGTAGTAATATTTATCTCATAATCAATCACACTTGTATCTATGTCGTCAAAAATAAAAGGATCAGTAGAGTAGCTACTAAAGGCCTCTGTGAACGAAATACTTAATTTTACTTCGTCAGTGTTATTCGCTTTAGTGTAAGTGCCAGTGTTGAAGCTTGGTAGGCTTAGTGAAAATCCTACTGTATCAGTGCCATTCACAACACTTCCATTTATTTGAAAAGTTTCTTCATCGTTAAAGGTTATTTGAGAGAAAGAAACAGCGAAATTTTCTTCCTTATTATAGGTCGTTCCATCAATATTGAGTGTAACTGAAGAATTATCTGCAAATACGTCTTCATCTTCGCCACAAGAAGAAAATGTAATCAAGCTAGCAATTGCAAAAAGTAATACTAAATTTTTCATTTTTTTATTCAAGTTTATAAAGAGCAAAGCTAGAGTGAACAGTCGTCTAAAAAGGGAAAGTGATTTGGATTTCGATAAACCTTGGGTTAGCAAGGGCAAACGAAAAAAAGCTCTCCTCAAATGCCTAGAATAATCGGCATTTGAGGAGAGCTTTTATTTACAATATGAGATTACTTCTTAAAAGACTAGTTTTTAAGGAAATTCCTTAAAACATAATTGAGAATTCCTCCATGTTTATAATACTCAACATCTACGCCTGAGTCGAGCCTAACCAACGCTTTGAATTCCACTTTTGAACCATCTTTCTTGGTTGCAACAACATCTACTAGTTTGCCTGGAGTCAAGTTGTTAGATATTCCCGAAATATCATACGTTTCCTCTCCGTTCAATCCAAGAGTATCCTGAGTTTCACCTTCCTGAAATTGAAGAGGTAACACGCCCATACCCACAAGGTTGGAACGGTGAATACGTTCGTAACTCTCTGTAATCACTGCTTTCACACCAAGTAGAAGTGTTCCTTTAGCTGCCCAGTCTCTGGAAGACCCAGAGCCATATTCCTTGCCTCCAATGACTACCAATGGAGTGTCAGCTTCTTGGTACTTCATAGAAGCATCAAACACTGTCATTTCTTCACCAGTTGGATGGTATGTGGTCCAGCCACCTTCCCTGGTTGCTAATTTATTTTTGATTCGAACATTCGCGAACGTTCCGCGCATCATGACTTCATGATTACCTCGTCGTGAGCCATATGAGTTGAAATCCTTTTTCTCTACAGAGTTCTCAATCAAATATTTTCCAGCCGGATGCTCTGGAAGAAACTTCCCAGCCGGCGAGATGTGATCTGTCGTTACCATGTCGCCCATCTGAAGAAGCACTTTTGCGCCGCTGATATTCTCAGGGTTTGGTACATCTTCAGAAATGTTCTGGAAGAATGGAGCTTCTTGGATGTAAGTTGACTTACTATCCCAATCGTATGTTTGACCTGTAGGTGCTTGAAGGTTTTGCCATGCATCGTCTCCGTCGAAGATGGTCTCATAGTTTGATTTGTAATCTTCTGGCTTAAGCACCTCAGTCATTACTGCTTGGATCTCAGAAGAAGAAGGCCAAATATCTTTTAAGTAAACAGGGTTGCCATCTCTGTCATCTCCAAGCGAATCATTGTTCATGTCGAAGTTGGTCGTGCCTGCTATGGCATAAGCAACCACTAGCATTGGTGATGCCAAGAAATTCATCTTGATATTTGGGTGGATACGAGCCTCGAAGTTTCTGTTTCCAGAAAGGGCTGAGCAAACAATCATGTTATTCTCGATAACTGCCTTTTGAACTTCAGGGATCATGTCTCCCGAATTACCAATACAAGTGGTACATCCATACCCAACGTTGTAAAAACTCAATGCTTCCAGTTCTTTGGTTAAATCTGATTTGTTCAGGTAGTCTGTAACTACTCTCGATCCAGGAGCAAGAGAAGTTTTCACCCAAGGCTTGATTTGAAGGCCAAGCTCATTGGCTTTTTTTGCAACTAAGCCAGCGCCAATCATTACACTTGGGTTGGAAGTATTGGTACAAGAAGTAATTGCAGCGATGACTACCGACGATTCATCTAATGTGAAGTCACCATGATCTTTTGTTGAGACTTCAATACTCTGGCCTTTTGCTCCATACTCATCTAGCAACTTAACCATTTGAGTTTTAGCGTTTCTCAACAAGATTTTATCTTGTGGGCGCTTAGGACCAGAAATGGTTGGTTCTACAGTTCCTAAATCTAACTCGATAACGTCAGTGTATTCTATTTGTGCTGAATCATCTCTCCAAAGCATATTGGCTTTTGCGTAAGCTTCCACCATGTCAATGTGATCTTCAGGACGACTTGTTCTGCGCATATAGTCCAGTGTCTGTTCGTCAATTGGCCAGTGCGTATCTGTACAGCCAAATTCCGGTGACATGTTCGAAATGGTAGCTCTGTCAGTGACGGCAAGATTTGCTAGTCCGGGACCAAATACCTCTACGATTTTACCCACCACTCCATAGTCACGAAGTAGTCGGGTTATGGTCAAAACTAAATCAGTAGAAGTGGTACCTTCCACCATTTTACCTGTAATTTTTAAACCGATTACCTGAGGTAGAATCATATAGATCGGTTGACCAAGCATGGCTGCTTCCGCCTCAATTCCTCCAACGCCCCATCCAAGAACTCCAATTCCATTCACCATCGGGGTATGGGAATCAGTTCCTACCAATGTGTCCGGGAAAAGATAACCGTCCCTTTCAATCACTCCTTTTGCCAAATATTCAAGATTTACTTGATGGCATATACCCATGCCTGGAGGCACCACACTAAAGTTTGTGAATGCTTGCTGTCCCCACTTTAGCAGCTTGTATCTTTCGTCGTTTCGTTCATATTCAAGGTCCACGTTCTTTTGGTATGAATCTGCTGCACCAAAATGATCTACAACCACTGAATGATCAATGACCATATCAGCTGGAACTACGGGATTTGTTTTGGAGGTGTCTTTTCCTTTTCTGGCTACTTCAGCCCTGATAGATGCGATATCTACTACAGCGGGCACTCCTGTAAAATCTTGCATTAAAACTCTTGCAGGGCTGTAAGGAATGTCTTTTACGCCAGCAGTTTCTTTCCATGAAAGTATCGTATTAATATGATCCTCAGTTACAGCAAAACCATCATAATTTCGAATGACGTTTTCCAAAAGGATTCGAATCGAATAAGGAAGTGTTTTGACGACATCTTTCTTTTTGGCAAGTTCAAAAAGGCTAAAATATTTTTGATTGCCAAGTTGTGAGGGTAGTTGTTTTTCGATTCCTAAAAAATCCTGTGGCATTGAGTATTTATTTTAATGTGATGATTCAATGTTATTTAGCTAAGGTCTGAAATACATCTATTTAGTCATTCTGAACTTGTTTCAGAATCTTCTTTTCTTTAACCGATTTGTCTAGATACTGAAATGAATTCAGCATGACTTTAACGAAACAACACTAGTTATTGATTCTTAAAGATAAACATTAAAGATCTTTCTTAAAGTTCCTTCTAAGTAGAATACTAAAATCAGGAGTTTAAGAAAGGGCAACAAAAAAGCCCAAGTCATGAAACTCAGGCTTTTGATTTCGTAACAATTAATCTAGCAACTATTTTACAAGGAGCTTACGGGAAGGTGCGAACTTCGTCAGATTAATACCTTTCACTGCAGCCTTATATTCGTCCATTGTGGGAGTTCTTCCCAGAGCTGTAGAAAGAACCACAACAGGTGTAGATGAAAGTAATGATTCTCCTTTTTTCTCATTGGAATCTTTAACAACTCTTCCTTGGAAAAGACGAGTAGAGGTAGCCATTACCGTATCGCCTGGAGCTGCTTTCTCTTGGTTACCCATACAAAGGTTACAACCTGGACGCTCTAGGTACAACATGTTTTCATACTTAGTACGTGCTTCACCTTTAGGCGCATTGTCATCAAATTCGAAACCTGAATACTTCTGTAATACTTCCCAGTCACCTTCAGCCTTCAACTCGTCTACAATGTTATACGTAGGAGGAGCGACTACAAGTGGTGCTTTGAATTCAACTTTTCCTTGTTGCTCTTCTATATTTTTAAGCATTTGAGCCAAGATTTTCATATCACCCTTGTGAACCATACAAGAACCAACAAATCCTAGATCAACTTTTTTATCTCCACCATAGTAAGATAAAGGCCTGATGGTGTCATGCGTGTATCGTTTTGAAACATCTTCATTATTCACATCAGGATCGGCAATCATTGGTTCTGCAACTACGTCAAGATCTATTTCAACCTCAGCATAATACTTCGCGTTCGCATCTGGAGTAAGTGCTGATTTCTCGCCTGACTGAATCTCTGCAATTCTCTTATTAGCTATATCAATCAGACCTTGAAGCACTTGCTTCTTGTTGTCCATACCCTTTTCTATCATGATTTGGATTCTACCCTTGGCAATCTCCAGTGATTCGATCAAAGTGTCATCTTCAGAAATACAGATAGAAGCTTTTGCTTTCATCTCGGCAGTCCAATCAGTGAATGTGAATGCTTGGTCGGCAGTAAGTGTTCCAAGGTGAACCTCAATGATTCTTCCCTGGAATACATTCTCTCCACCAAACTGCTTAAGCATTTGCGATTGTGTGGCATGAACAACATCACGAAAATCCATGTAATCCTCCATGGCACCCTTGAAGGTTACTTTTACTGATTCAGGGATTGGCATGGATGCCTCACCTGTAGCAAGTGCAAGCGCCACTGTTCCAGAATCAGCACCGAAAGCCACGCCTTTAGACATTCTTGTATGAGAGTCTCCTCCAATGATGATGGCCCAATCGTCAATAGTAATGTCATTCAATACCTTGTGAATCACATCCGTCATAGCATGATATGAACCTTTTGGGTCACGAGCTGTGATGAGGCCAAAGTCATTCATGAATTTCATGAGCTTTGGAATGTTTGCTTGTGCTTTCTTGTCCCACACAGAAGCAGTATGACACCCTGATTGATAAGCACCATCTACGATTGGCGAAATGGTGGTAGCAGCCATGGCCTCTAACTCCTGAGAAGTCATTAGACCTGTCGTATCCTGCGATCCTACAATGTTCACTTCAACACGAACATCAGAACCAGCATGCAATACTTTTCCTGAAGTTGTACCAACGGCATTCTTATTAAATATTTTCTCTACTGCAGTAAGACCTTGTCCTTCGTGAGAAATCTCTTTCGATGTAGCAAATACTGTAGGAGCTTCAATTCCTAATGTTTTCGCTGCGAATGTTTGAATCTTTTTACCAAAGACAATGGCGTATGATCCGCCAGCTTTAATGAATTCAACTTTCTGTGGAGTTAATGAAGCTGAAATGTCCATCAACTCTTTGTCTCTATTGTACAATTTTTTCTTCTTGGTGTTGATGGTTAAAACAGTTCCTGTAGCAACAGAATAAGCTTCCTCAAGAACAGGTTCACCATCTGAGTCCATAATAACATTACCTTCGGCATCTGTCTTCTTCACCCAGTTTTTAAGGTCAATCCCGATACCCCCTGTAACACCAACTGTGGTTAAGAAGATTGGAGAAATTCCATTCGTGCCTGCAATGATTGGAGCAATGTTGATAAAGGGGACATATGGGCTGGCTTGGATGCCTGTCCATAGTGCTACGTTATTGACTCCTGACATTCTTGACGAACCAACACCCATTGTCCCTTTTTCAGCGAGTAGCATGACGCGCTTGTCAGGGTGCTTTTCCTTTAGAGCAGAAAGTTCATTCTGCATGTCTTTATTGTGTTCAAATATACACTGACCATGTAGCTCACGATCTGATCTAGAGTGAGCATCACCACCAGGTGAAAGTAAATCTGTAGAAATATCTCCCACACCAGCGATATAAGTAACAATTTCAATTTCTTCCTCTACTTCTGGGAGTTTCGTGAAGAACTCAGCCTTTGCATAACTCTTTAAAATATTTTTGGCGATTTCATTACCATTTTTGAATGCTTCCGCTAGACGGGAGGTGTCCGCATCGTAGAGGAATACTTGCGTTTTAAGAACCTTTGCTGCTTCTTCTGCAATAGAAGCAGCACTGCCTAAAGCGAGATCAAGTAGTACTTCAATGGAAGGTCCGCCCTTCATATGTGACAACAACTCAAAAGCAAAGGCAGGTGTGATTTCTTCAACAATGGATTCACCTAGAATGATTTCTTTCAAAAACTGAGCTTTTGCGCCTGCAGCACTTGTGGTACCAGGGATGGTATTGTAAATGAAGAATTTCAGCGAGTCTTCTCGGTGTTCATTACCTGAATCTTTGATTTGCGCGATGATTTCGCTTAGTAATTCAGCATCCTCAATCGGTTTTGGGTGAAGTCCTTGTTCTTTACGTTCCTCAATCTCCTTGATGTAATCTTTATATAAGTTCATATTAAGTCTTTTCAATGTTAAAGGCAGACTTTTAAAAAGTTGCTTTATAAATTCCTCCTCTAAGTATTTCAAACAAAAATGCTTTGAATTCGAACTGGCGAATAAGGTGCTTTTCGATTTCTGAAAAATCTTGAGGCAATGATATAAGTTTTAAGATAAAATTGATTCTTAGCCCCTTTTCAGGGGTCGGCAAAGATAATTGATTCTTTGACTGATTTTTGACAAAAATATAACTGAAATAGATCAGGTCAAACTTGACAAAAAATCCATTATATCTACATCATCAGCATAATCCCAAAGCTCTGGTCTTTGTGTGTTCCCAAAAGGAATAAAGTCTTTACCCACAATACACTGAATTTTATCTTTTCTTGAATCAAGTATAGTTTGAAGGCTTTCTAGAGAATCATATTCTTGATGGAAAAGTACACTTATTGGAGATACTAATTCATCTGTCGAATTAACCAACATAAAGCCAGTATCCAAATGAGGTGTTTTGTTTACCAGATAGATTGACTTGTAATAGTCATAGTTGTTTCTGTATTTGTTATGGTTTGCTACATCCTTGAATGCTTCGAAATGAGGAAAAGCTTCACGAAAGTCATATCCATTGGGAGTAAACACCTTAGACACGTTTCTACAGCCCAATCCAAAGTAGGAAAATATATCTTCTCCAAGATGCATCAGTTCCTCGCTACTCTCATTGCCAGATAGAATAGCGACAGATGTTCTGTTTTTTCGAATGATACGTGGAATGTCCTTGAAATAATATTCAAAGTACCTGGCTGTATTATCACTTCCTGTGGCAATTACTGCATCTATATCCGTGAGCTTTTCTCTTATCTCTAGATTCTTCTTAAATCTTGGCTCAATTTGTACGATCCAATCAACAATGGTTTTTGTCAAGAATTGGTCATCTGAACTAGGCTTAATTGCCGCAAAATGACCAGACATAAGGATGGAAACTAAATCATGAAATCCAACCAAAGGAATATTTCCTGCCATTACAACTCCAATAACTTTGGGTTCAGTGTTTTCAAGGTTATATCGATTAGTCCACTCTTTGAGTTTGTCTTCCTTCAGCATAAAGCTGATTCCTTCCAACGCATTCTTCACGCTTTCTATAGAAAACCATCCATTTTGTACTTTGGCTGATCTGGCCAGTTGTTCAATTTCCGGCTCGGTAAGTCGGGCGATCTTCTTGCCTAACTCTGAAAATGCATTGATTTTTTCGCTCTTATTCATAAAAAAGTTAAATAAGTCGACTTAGTCGATTGGGCTACAAACTTATTACGATTAATTTTGTTCCCTCATTTAGAATAAGATAAAAAAGCATTTTCTATGGCTATAACGATCACTGATGAATGTATCAACTGTGGCGCATGTGAACCCGAATGTCCAAATACGGCTATCTATGAAGGTGGAGTAGAGTGGAAATGGGCTGATGGTACAGATCTCAAGGATATTGAAATGGAGGATGGCTCCAAAGTAGATGCAAAGGAAGTGCAAGAGCCAGTCTCAGACGAATTCTACTATATCGTTCCAGGAAAGTGTACGGAATGCACCGGCTTTCATGAAGAACCTCAGTGTGCTGCGGTATGTCCTGTTGACTGTTGTGTTCCAGATCCGGATTACGTAGAGACAGAAGAGGAGTTGACTGCAAAAAAAGAGTGGTTGCACCTGTAGTTTTTACTAGATACCTACAATCACTACATCTCTCTGGGTGTAAATGTTCTTGAAAAATAGTTTTGCTGATTAGTCCTAGTCAATAGCTAACTTGTTGATTATTCTATTTGTGTGAGATATTGAATGATTACCTTTAACATTCATTCCTCTGAAGAGAATCGTAATTAATTAATCTCCATCAGGACAACAAATAGCTTAACCTATTCTAAGTTTTAGGAAGCAGTAAACTATGTCGAACCGATTATTCTTGTTACTGCTATTCACCCTTGCACTACTTGATAGTTCTTTTTCTAAAGTTGCTAGTATCCCATCTGCTCCTCAAGGAAATGTAGTAAATCAAATACTATACTTTGAGGACATTGGTCATGAATTTACGTTTGAGACAATAGCTGAAGAAGAATTCAAAATTCTGACTAATCCGAAATTGGGATTTGATAATGGTGTGTACTGGTTCAAAGTCAACTTGAAGCATACCAAATCAATGAGCCCCTTAATCTTTGATAGTAAAGAGAGTACTATTAGATCGATTGAGATCTATCAGAATGGAGAATTGATTGCTAATAATTTGGATAATGTAGGGCTTACCAATCTAGCTATACAGGTTGAACAGACAACTAAAAAAGAATATTTACTGAAGGTGGATTTTGGAAGACAAGCTTATTTTCCTTTACAGGTATATACTAAGGTAGAATATGATTTGAATCAGAAATTCTACTTCTTTAAAACAGGATGGTACTATGGTTTTGTTTGCCTTGTTTTAGTAATCAATCTTTTTTTCTATTTCTCTTTTAGAGACATCACTTTCTTGTGGTATTCCTTTTTTGTGTTAGCCACTAATCTAGGTATTGCTACTTATGATGGTGTATTTGATTTGTTTCTAAAGCCTGATTTTGGATCTTATTCAGATTTACTATTGCATTATTTGATTCCTCTTTTTGGGGCAATTTTTGCCACTAGCTTTTTAAGCCTTTCTATTTATTTGCCGAAAGCTAAAATTGGAGGTATAATTCTTCTTGCCCTTTCAGCATTATTCTATCTAATTTTTATTCTCACAGATGTTTTCTTTTATACGGCGATAGCTGATACCATTAGCTTATTGGTTCTTCTTTATTATTGGGCTGCAGGAATTTATGTTTTAAAAACACATGATTTTGCTAGATTCTTTGTGATAGGCTACAGCCTTGTTTTGTTCTCAGCTCTATTTTTTGTAATCCCGATAGATTTTGGACTCAATATATTTTCGGTCTCGGTAGATCACGTAAAAATTGGAGCACTATTTGAAATGCTGATTCTAACATATGCCATTTCCTACCGGGTAAAAATCATGCAGGAAGAAAATCATAATATACAGTTAGAGATAAAGGCATATACCAATCAGATATATACCCTAAAAGAAAGATTGGAGGATAAAAAAGATGAAAATTCACATAACTCGTTAGAACTTAAGGTGGCAGAGCTAAGCAGGCAACATGCGCTCACTGATCGGGAAGCGGAAGTTCTAATGTGTGTTTCAAAAGGAAATACTCATCAGAAAACGGCTGAAGAATTATTTATTTCACTGAATACAGTGAAATATCATACCCGTAATATTTACCTGAAGATGCATATCAAAAACAAAGGAGAGGCTATTCAAAAAATGATGACTGTGCAATAGTATTCTTTAAAATAGTCATAATTTTTTTTGCTGTTGACCTTAGGTGTTCTCTATTCTTAGCCAGAAGAGCTCAAAGGTTAAGTTACTTATTTACAGTCACTTAATAAATACCTACCCCTAAAACTACCCCTAGTAAATGCTAAAACCACCCAAATGGGTGGGAAAAATGAGCGGGTGCTATCCTAGCATTGTCATCATCAACAAGTCATGATAAAGTCTTGTTGAAGATGATTTTCAGTTTCTGGAGATCAGGCTCTTTAAGAGCTTCTGAATAAACTTTAAAAATACCTTAGTAATGAATTTTAAAACCAAATTAATTTATCAAGTATTAATTGCTTGTTTGATATTCTTTCTTTCAATAGACACAACTTTTTCGCAATGGGCAGAAATAGGAAGTTCAGATGCTTCAACTAATAACTCAGATGTACCAAGTCTTGCATTTGATAGCGATGGTGTACCCTACATAGCATTTGAGGACGGGAATTTTGAGTCAGGTCCAGACGGAGGAGCCCTGAGTGTGCTGAAGTATAATGGATCTTCTTTGGAAAATGTAGGAAGTGCAAGATTTTCACCAGGACAGGTTAGAAATCCAAGAATTGCTATAGATAGTCAAAATACGCTTTATGTGGCATTTGGAGATGATACAAATGGGAGTAAGGCTATGGTGATGAAATTCGATGGTTCTGACTGGGTCACAGTAGGTATCGCTGGATTTTCTGGTGCGGAGGCATTAGATATAGATATAGCCATCAATAGCAGTGATGTGCCCTACGTTGCGTTTAGAGATGAAGATGAAGGTAGTGATGGAAAAACTACAATAATGAGATTCAATGGAACAGCTTGGGAACCCGTGGGTAATACTGGCTTTTCTAGTAGTACAGCACAAAGTCAAAGCCTCAAATTTGATAGCAATGATGTTCCTTATGTTGCGCATATTGATTCTGATGTTGACAATGGGATCTTCAGTTCTGTTTCAGTAATGACGTTAAATGGCACAACTTGGGAGAATGTAGGTGTTCCACTCTTCTCTAATCAATCTTCAGGACAAGTCAATTTAGCTTTGGATAGTGACGATGTGCCTTATGTGGCATTTAGAGATGGAGGAACTAGTAACAAAACGACTGTGATGAAGTACGATGGATCTGCTTGGGCAGTGGTGGGACTAGCTGGAATATCAGTAGGAAATACATTTTCAATATCTATTTCCTTAGATAGTTATGATGTCCCACATGTTGCATTTAGTGATGGAGGTAATTCTGGAATGGCTTCTGTTATGAAATTTAATGGAACTACATGGGGAAATGTAGGAGTGAGTGGCTTTTCAGCCGGATCATCTGAGTCAATATATATTGATATTGATGATAATGATAATCCGTATGTTGTCTATGTAGATAATGACAATAATAGTAGAATAACACTTGCTGCAAACCTAACAGCAAGACCTATAACGTCTAATAAGACATTATCTGTTTTACCAGGTAATTCGCTGGTACTTGGCACATCCAATTTTAACTTTACAGGGATTTTACCTGCGGATGTTCTGGATAATATTACATTAATATCTGTACCAGACGGCACATTATTTATTGATGCGGACGACTCAGGGATGATGGATAATGGTGAAGTTGCCTTGACAGAAGGAAGTACTGTATCAAAAGCGATTCTGGACAATGATCAATTGTTATTCATAAATGATGGGACTGATACCGAATTCAGATTCAATGTTAGTGATGGCACGGTTTCTAGTAGTGTAAAGACCATAACTTTCAACATTCTTCCATTGACAGTCACAGTTACTTCTATTACAAGACAGTCTCCTTTGTCTGAATATACTAAAGCAGATGAAGTAGTTTTTCAGGTTCTTTTTGACAAGAATGTTTTGAATGTGGATATTTCTGATTTTGTTCTTAGTGGAAGTTCTGCTGGAGATGGCATGGTTAGCGCTGTATCGCAAATAGATGGAAAGATTTATGAAGTAATAGTCTCCGGGTTAGCCAATTTAAATGGAACAATAAATTTAGATATAAAGGGAAACGGAGTAGCGACTGGCTCAAATGATATTCTAGAAGATAATGAAGTCTTACGTGGACTTAAAATGGATGCTCCAGCTATAGATGAGACCTTTATACTTGACGATACCGCACCAGTGGCAAATACTTTTAGTCCTACAAATAATATTCTCGAGCTAGACATCACCACAGATTTTGTGATCACATTTGATGGGAACATGAAAAAAGGTATAGGAAATGTGCTAATAAAAGATGCATTGACTGATGAGATCGTGCAGAGTATTGATGTTTCCAATACTAATGTGACTATATCTAACTCGGAAGTCACAATTGATCCTGTCTTTGATCTTAAGAAAAGCAGTAATTATTATATAGAAATAGAGTCTACCGCTTTTGAAGACTTAGCCGGCAATGCCTATACAGGTATTTCGGACAAGACTATATGGAACTTTAGTACTGAACTCAAAACAGCCCCATCTATCAGTTTCATTGACATTGCAAAAACATATGGAGATGCAGATTTTGAGTTGGGAGCAAGTACCAACTCCACTGGAATAATCACCTACAATATAGAAAGAGAAGCAAATGGTACAGCCCTCTCTGGAAACAATAATAAGACAGTAACTCTGGGAGATGTAGGAGTGATAACCATTAGAGCACAAGTGGCAGAAGATGCTAATTACCTTGCAGGTCAAACAGATATTGAACTGACAATAGATCAAAAGACATTAATCTTTTTGGTTGATGATCAAGAGAAAAATTTTGGTGATGAAGATCCAATGTTCACTTACGAACTCATATTTGGTGAGCTAGAATCGGGAGATGAATTTACTGGGGAATTGATTAGAGAACTAGGTGAAGACGCGGGTACTTATGCCATTAATCAAGGATCATTTGGAGGATTGTCAGATAACTATGATTTTGCCTATGTTGGAGCAATGCTTACAATAAATAAAGCGGATCAAATCATAGCTATTGATCCTATTGATGATAAGGAATCAATAGATGCTCAATTCGATGTGATTGCCTCAGTTGATTCTGATTTGAATTTAACTTATGCTGTAAATGGTCCCGCTACTATCTCTGGGGCTACAATTGAGCTGGATGGATCAAGCGGAACAGTTACAGTTACAGTTTCTCAAGGAGGTGGAGATAATTTTAAATCAACTACTTCTTCAGTCTCTTTTGAAGTGTCGCTAGTTGATGTGTTGGGATTCGAACGTGGATTATCAAAGTCAGTTAAAGTTTACCCAAATCCTTTTGTAGAGTATTTAGTGATTGATTCGAGTGAATTGGTGGACTTGAGATTGTATGGATTAGATGGTCAGCTTGCCAAAGAAATGAAGCGGGTAAGCGGACGAGTGGATTTTTCTACGCTAAAAGCAGGAATGTATCTCATGGAGATGTCTAACTCTGAAGAAAAAGTAACGATGAGGGTTTATAAAAGTAACTAAGGTAGCTGAGCTAAGTCTTTAGTAAAGCGATAAGCGACTCCCAGGGAGTCGCTTTTTTCGTTATCTCATCTTTTTACGTTTAATAAGGTAAGCTCCCAGAATTTTATCAAACGAATCATTTGTATTGACTGGAACGAAATCGATTTTCATCATTCCACATTTGATTTTTAGATTCTGATAGAAATTTGTCATTTCCTTGCGGTAGGTTTCTTTCACCTCGTGAGGATTTACCTTTATTGACTCATTCGTTTCAAGATCGATAAAGCGATATGGCCGATCATCAAATTCAAAGTTTAATTCACTTGTGTAATCAGATACATGGAATAGAATCACTTCATGTTTGTTGTGTTTCAGGTGCTGAAGAGCATTGAGTAGGTCATCTTCATTTGAATTTTGAAACATATCAGAAAAAATGACAACCAGAGACCTTTTGTGAATCTTATCTGCCATTTCGTGAAACACAGAGGTAATGTCAGTCTTAGAGCTAGGATTCGTCTGCTGAAGTTCTGAAAGCTTGGATAGGATTGTGTTTAGATGGGCCTTTGTGCTTCTGAGGTCTGTTTCTTGTTCAATGTGTTCTGAAAAAACAGATAATCCTACGACATCTCTCTGTTTGGTAAGCAGGTAAGCAAGGGCAGAGGCAGCAAAAACGGAGAACTTCAATTTATCTTTTCCAGGAGATGGGTAGTGCATTGATGCAGAATTATCAATTAGAATTCTACAGCGAAGATTTGTTTCTTCTTCATACTGCTTAGTGTATAAACGGTCAGTTCTCGAAAATACTTTCCAATCAATATGCCTTGTGCTCTCACCGAAATTGTACAGTTTGTGTTCTGCAAATTCTACTGAAAATCCATGATACGGAGACTTATGAAGGCCTGTTATGAACCCATCAACGAGCTGTTTCGCTATTAAGCCAAGGTTATCATATTGATTAATTTCTGAAATGTTTGATGTCATATTTGAGTAATCATTGCCTAATCATCAATGGATTTTGCAGATAAAAAAGATAATGCCGTATATTTAGCCCGATTTTAGCAAAAAACTAAATACCTAACACAAATATTTAAGCAAGTGGAAGATAATAACGAAAAAGGAAGAGACGAGATCTATTCAGAGAGAGTAAAAGCGGGAAAACGTACGTACTTTTTTGATGTGAAGGCGACACGGTCGAATGATTATTACCTAACAATCACTGAAAGCAAGCGAAAACCGAAGGATGATGGATTTTTCTATGAAAAACACAAAATCTTTCTATACAAAGAAGACTTCAACAAATTCGTTGACGCACTTAATTCTACAGTAAACCACGTGAAGGACGAATTGATGCCGGAAGTGGATTTCACGCAATTTGATAGAGATAATGAGGAGAGGCAAGCAGTAGCCAATGCTGATGTGTCTGATTCAGATTCAGACTTAAAGTGGGATTGATTTTAAGATAACTTTTTTAAGTATGAAGAGAGAGGCTTCCTGACATTCAGTCGGGAGGCTTTTTTATTTTATTAAGCTAATTTTGCCGGCCGAAAGCAACTAGATGCTTTCACTTATTTTAAAAATACTTTCTATGGGATTACAATGTGGTATTGTCGGATTGCCAAATGTGGGTAAATCAACACTTTTCAATGCATTATCTAATGCAAAGGCTGAAGCAGCAAATTTCCCCTTCTGTACAATTGAGCCAAATGTTGGTGTGATTACTGTGCCGGATGAGCGCCTGCAGATTCTTTCAGACTTAGTAAATCCAAAAAAAGTGCTTCCCACAGTCATGGAATTTGTGGATATAGCAGGGTTGGTAAAGGGAGCAAGCAAGGGTGAAGGGCTAGGAAATCAATTCTTAGCAAATATTAGAGAAGTAGATGCTATTGTCCACGTAATCCGATGCTTTGATGATGATAATATTGTTCATGTATCAGGTAAAGTAGATCCGGTTGAAGATAAGGAAGTAATTGATACTGAGCTTCAATTAAGAGATCTTGAGTCTGTTGATAAACGTATTCAACGAGTAGAGAAGATTGCTAAGTCCGGAGACAAAGAGGCCAAAGCAGAACATGAAGTACTCATAGAGTTCAAAAGCCATCTGGAGAGTGGAAAAAATGCACGGGCGTTAGAAATGGATAAAGAGCATAGAGCTTGGGCAAAGCCATTACAACTTTTAACAGATAAACCAATTATTTATGTTGCCAATGTGGATGAAGAATCTATCAATTCTGGAAATGAGTGGAGTAAGAAGCTTGAGGAGAATATAAAAAACGAGGAAGCTCAGTTAATACTTGTTTCTGCTGGCCTGGAGGAACAAATAGCGGAATTTGAAGACCCTGAAGAAAAAGTAATGTTTCTCGAAGAGTATGGATTGAAAGAGTCTGGACTTAATCGGTTAATCAAGGCGTCATATACTTTACTTGACTTAATCACCTACTTCACCGCAGGAGAGACAGAAGTAAGAGCCTGGACGATTAAGAAGGGATGGAAGGCCCCTCAAGCTGCAGGTGTGATTCATACTGATTTTGAAAAAGGATTTATTAAAGCTGAGGTCATAAAAATACCAGATTATCAAGAACATAAATCTGAAGCAGGTTGCAGAGAAGCAGGTAAATTATCTATAGAAGGAAAAGATTACATAGTTAAGGATGGAGATGTGATGCACTTTAGGTTTAATGTTTAGTCATCTTTCGATAGATCTAAATCGCTTGTAACCAATAAGTTCATCGTTAACATTCCCTGGCTTACGATAATATACAAGAATTTCGTATTCGTTTTCCGCTTGAAAATGACTTCCTTCAAAATGATAGGAAGGCAGTTCATCACTTTTCACAAAATATAGGTACTCATAATATCCTTGTTTTAATGGTATCGTAGTTTCATATCTATTGATTCCATTTTGAGTAGTAAATTTCATCCGATTCAGATCGGTAAGTCTCCAATTATTAAAGCCACTCCAAACATAAACTTCACCGTTAATTTGGTCAGATTTGAGTGAAAACGTAACGTTAGCATAGTCAGCATTAGCAATTCCCTCACCAGGATCATTGCTTTGAATAATGAAATTTCCGTTGATGTCTTGGAAGTTTTGAGTGTAAGTAAGACTACCTCTACTTCCATCAAGTTTTAATGGAGCAATGATTTTAGAACCAGTATTGGTGATCCTTCCAACATTTCTACCAGAGACACTTAGTGTTCTTAAATCTGCAAATCGAAATTCATTCCAACCTGAGAAATTAGATCTAAGGTCAAGATGACGATACTCCATGTATCCTTCATTAGCTCTTACCAATGTAGGAGGGATACCCGATACAGAAGTATTCCAATTATGATTTTGAAGGATTACAGTACTAACGTCCTGAGTAGGCGAGTTTACAAGTAAATTCCCATAACTTATAGAATACTCTATTTGATGGTTAAGTTCTCTTTTATTGATTGTTGTACTTACCCTTACTGTATGGTCTATTGAGGTAATTCTATCAACAACAAGGAACCTTCTTGTCAAAATAATATCATTGGGATTAGCCCTTCTATATACCGCCAGAATGTAATTTCCTGAAATCTTTGGCTTGGGTAAATCGATTGAATAGTTAATATATGGTTGTACGGTGTTGAGCGAATAGTCAAATTCTGTAATACGGTAGTTATTGATTTGATTTAAAAACTCCATATCCCTTAATACAGATTTATCCCAATTCTTATTGCAGTGATACAGCTTTACACTCAGGTTTTCAAATTGATCTGTGAGTAGATCAAATGAGAGAGATAATTGATCTGAGTTGCTTAAGCTAACAACTGGGTTTTCAAGTTCCTTTATTTGATTATTTTCTTTTGGAGCAAGTTTTGCAATGCCCACGATATCTTCATAATCATAATTATCAAAGATTATTTTTTTATTATTGACCGATTGTTGAGGGACAATTGGTTCACAATTGACTAATAGACAAGCTATTGTTAATATCCATAGGTTCTTCATAACTTTATAGGTACGGAAGACCAAATTAGATATTACAACTATAATTTTAAGCCTAGGGTCTAATTAAAACCAACATGAATGTCGGTAACTGAGGATAAATTGATAAAAGGATGCCAAAAAGGCAAGAAAGAATTCCAGCAAGCGCTGTATGATAAGTATTGCAATGGAATGTATCTGGTGGCCTTGAGGTATTCGAAAATGCAACAAGAGGCTGAGGATATACTTCAGGAAGCTTTTATCAAAGTATTTAAAAATATCAAATCCTTTAGAAAGGATTCGTCGTTGGCATATTGGATTAAGCGAATAGTTGTGAATACAGCACTAAATCATCAAAGAAGTAAATTATACCTCTACCCAATGGTAGATGTAAATGAATTGAGTGATTGGAGTGATAGAGAATCAATTGTATCCAGCTTGAGTTATGATGAATTGTTAGGATTAATCAGGGAACTACCAACAGGGTGCCAGGTTATTTTTAATCTTTTTGCCATAGAAGGGTATAAGCATCACGAAATAGCTGATAAGCTTCAGATTAGTGAAGGAACTTCTAAATCACAATATTCAAGAGCAAAAACGCTACTGGCGGAAAAGGTAATGAAGCGAGAACAGATAAGATATGGGTCCGGAGAGCTTTGAAGATAGCATCAAGAAGAAGTTTGAAGGTCAGGCCGTAAGTGCACCTGATGGAATATGGAATTCCCTTGAAAGTGTATTAAATGATGATTTGACTTCTAAATATGCCACACAGAAGAATCAATATAAATGGCTTTCCGTTGCGGCCGTACTAATCGCGCTGTTATCAATAGGTGCACAGTTATTTAGTTTTAGCAGCAATAATGAATCCCCAGCAGATTACAGCAGCTACAATGCATTATTATCCAATGATTTTGAGGCCAACCTATTTCAGAAGTCCTTTTCTGGGAGCTTAACCCCAGACTTTTCATTTGGAAAGATTGAAAAAGATAAAGAGACAGAAGTCAATGAGGTGAGAATAGAACCAATGACTGTAAATTCTGATGATATTGAAATATCTCTACCCTCAAGATTTTTAGCTTTCATAAAGCCTGATTTAGCCACTGCTGCTGTTGAAACGGAAATCTATAGATATTACGTGCCTGGAACAGCCCTTTCAGGAAACAAAAAGGGAAAAGATTCTGAAACAAAAGTGTGGGCTGGAGTTGAAGCAGGAGCAGGATCATTCAATTCGGATTTCGGAGGAACAGGTACACTTACAAACTCATTAAACCCCGCTGGACTTGCTAGTGCTTTAGGATCAGGAAACTTTGTCAATCCTTCGACGAGCATATCGCAAAATATGGAAGAAGGTATTGCTACTTCAATCGGTCTTGATTTTGGTGTTCAGCTAGGAAAAAGGTGGACATTAGAAAGTGGGTTGTCTTATACAAGTATGGATAACAGTGGATTAGCAGCTATTAATGTTGTCGATGTTTACACTATCGAAAACACTGATTTTTTAAATGGTCCTGATGGCCCTGACGGGGTTGATAATGGATTCATTCAAATTGGTACAAGTTCACGCGAAGCAGTGATTGACGTAGAGGAGAATTATGACTATGAGGTTGAATTGAACAATAGTGTTCGGTTAGCTTCCTTACCACTAAAAGCGGGTTATTTTGTCATGAATAGAAAGTTTAAACTCAGGCTAAATGCTGGCTTGGCTGCTAATTATCTTATAGAAGGAAATCTTTCAGATCCGTCCAAAGAGATTTTGAACAGCAATGACCTTAACCTATATAATGATTGGTCTTTCGATGGAATTGGAGGCCTTGAATTCGGATATTCCATTTTTGAAAAATTTGATTTCACCTTGGAACCTAACTACAGACACGCGATTACTTCGATAAGTAATTCTACTGATTCGCCTTCAAGATTTGTAATACAGACTGGCCTTAGATATACGCTTAAGTAGCCTTTCATCTATAAAAAATCCTATTTCACATAATAATTGTAACCATCAGTACTCGAGATGAGTAATGTTTGTAGTCACAATTTATTAAGTATAGCTGTCACTACTCAACTAACCCTAACCCATGCACAATCAAAGAACGATTAGTTTCGTTGTTCTTTTTATTTCTGGAATTTATCTTTTTGCTCAGTCAGATCAGGCTCAAACTAAATCTTATACAACTGATCGTACTAAAACAGAGATATCAATAGATGGCTTACTAAATGATGAGGCGTGGGATCAGGTTGAATGGGGAGGAGACTTCAATGGGCACAGGCCTGAATACATGGTTGACCCAACTCAAAAGACACAATTCAAGATTCTCTATGATGCAAAATATATATATGTAGGTATTCGAGCTTTTGACACTGAGCCAGAGAAAATTGAGAGACGAATGACAAGGAGGGATGGATTCGATGGAGACCGTGTTACCGTGATGTTTGATAGCTATTTTGACAAACGAACAGCGTTTTCTTTCACCGCTTCTGCTTCTGGGGTAAAAGGAGAGGAGTATGTTTCGAATAATGGAGACGATTGGGACTCTACATGGGATCCTATATGGTATTTGCGCACTAGCATAGATAGTGAAGGGTGGATTGCTGAAATGAAAATACCATTATCACAGTTGCGATTTGCTAATAAAGAATCGCACACTTGGGGAATTCAGCTTTCAAGAAATTTCTTTAGAGGAAATGAAGTTTACACATGGCAACCAGTAGATCCTAACGCCCCGGGATGGGTTCATTTGTTTGGAGAATTGAATGGTCTCAAAGGAATCAAACCACAGAAACAGTTTGAGATTCAGCCATATGTACTTGCATCAGTGGAAAAATACCCAATCGAAGAAGAAAATGAGTTTAGAAATGAAGGTAAAGAATTTAATGGAAATGTAGGGTTGGACGCCAAGATTGGAATTACATCAGATATTACACTTGACTTAACGTTTAACCCTGATTTCGGTCAAGTAGACGCAGATCCATCGGCCGTTAACCTTTCGGCTTTTCAATTATTTTTTCAGGAGAGAAGACCTTTTTTCCTTGAAGGGAGTAGTCTATTGACCTTTGGAACAAGTGGTGGTCCAAATAATTTGTTCTATTCTCGTCGGATAGGGGGAAGACCTATTGGAAGATTACCCTCTGATATTCAGAATTCTGATTTCCCCAACCAGACGCAAATATTAGGAGCTGCTAAGCTGACAGGTAAGAATGCGAAAGGATTCTCGTGGGGATTGTTAGAGTCCTTCACAAATAGGGAGATTATAGATGTAATAGACACACTTGGTGTGATGCGTCAAGAACGAGTACAGCCTTATACAAACTATTTAGTGGGAAGAGTTCAGCAGGATATCAACGGTGGAAAAACTGTCGTTGGTGCTATGGCGACTAATATGAATCGCATAGACAATACTGGAGAAAATTTAGAGCTAGCACATAATAATGCACAAAGCGCTGGAGTGGATATTGATCACAATTTTAGAGATCGAAAGTATGGCATAGAGCTACGCTATGCAATGAGTCGAGTAGAAGGATCAAAAGAAGCACTATTAAGAACACAAACTTCCTCTGAGCGCTTTTTTCAGAGATCAAATAACAATCATAGAGAAGTAGATTCAACCCGTACGGATCTAGTTGGATCTGCTGCTTCGGTGAGGTTTGGTAAGAGAAGTGGCGACTGGAGATGGACTATAGGGAGCAATTATAGGTCCCCCGGTCTAGCACTGAATGATGTTGGATTTCTTCGGCAAACTGATGATATAAACAATTGGGTCTGGACCCAATATCGAGTGAATAAAGTGACGAATACATTTAGATCACAACGCTACAATATCTATGCTGAAAACAATAATGATTTTGGTGGAGCAGTCACAGGACGTGGCATCAACATGAATATGAACCTGGAGTTTAACAACTACTGGGAATTTGGACAAGGAGCTTGGTTTGGCGCTTCGCGAGTTTCCAATGCGGACCTTAGAGGAGGTCCTTCAATTAAATACCCAGGAAATATAAACTACTGGTTTAGGGTTGAATCTAATAGCCGAAAAAGAGTGAGAGTATCTCTAAATAACCGATTTAATTGGGGTAATAATAATTTCTCGAAAGGGTATAATGTTTCTCTTGACTTGAATATCAGACCAACTGATGCCATGCAGATCTCCATTTCGCCAAGAGCAAATTGGAATAGGAATGAGCTCCAGTACATTACACAAACGGATTTCGAAGATGATACGCGTTACATATTAGGTACTGTGAAGAGACAAACGTATAGTATGTCTGTAAGAGCTAATTATAATATCACACCAAACCTTACATTGGAATTTTGGGGTCAGCCATTTATTGCAACAGGCGAATTCAGTGAGTTTAAGCGAGTTCATTTACCTAATTCAGAGAATTACGATCAACGTTTTGCTAACTATTCAGAATCGGAAATTGTCTTCAACGAAGAAGACGAATCCTATGAAGTGTTTGAAACAAATTCTACTGATGCAGACTATTCATTTTCAGACCCTAACTTCAACATCGTTCAATTTAGATCAAATTTTGTGATGCGGTGGGAGTACATACCAGGATCTACCTTGTTTCTTGTATGGGCGAGTAATGGGTCAGCGTTTAATAGATCATCAGAAAATGGATTTGGCGATTTGAGTTCACAACTCTCAAACCTTGAAGGAAGCAATACTTTCTTAATTAAATATACTTACCGTTTTATTCTATAATGATCTTCCTGCTAACTTTGGACATCACTTAAAATTAGCATATGTCCAAAATTGTAATCATTGGAGCAGGTGGAGTCGGTAGAGTTACGGCTTTCAAGTGTGCTCAAAACAAAGATATTTTTTCTGAGATAGTTCTGGCATCACGAACAAAATCTAAATGTGATGACATTGCAAAAGACATTGAAAATCAGCTTGGCGTAATTATAAAAACAGATCAGGTTGATGCCGATCATGTAGATCAAGTAGTTGGATTGTTCAAGAGACATGACCCAAAGATGGTCATCAATGTAGCCTTACCCTATCAGGATCTTACAATCATGGATGCCTGTCTGGAAGCTGGAGTTCATTATTTAGATACAGCTAACTATGAACCACTTGAAGAGGCCAAATTTGAATATAAGTGGCAGTGGGCTTATCAGGATCGATTCAAAGATGCAGGCCTAACAGCGGTGTTAGGTTGTGGTTTTGATCCGGGAGTTACAAGCATATTTACTTCCCGAGCTGCAAAACACTTCTTTGATGAAATACATTACCTGGATATTGTAGACTGTAATGCTGGAGATCATGGAAAGGCATTTGCTACCAACTTTAACCCTGAAATTAACATTCGTGAGATTACTCAGAAAGGTAAATTTTGGGAAAATGGTCAATGGGTAGAAACAAATCCATTTGAGTTTAAAAAGGACTTAGATTATCCAAATATTGGAAAACGCCCTTCTTATCTACTTTATCATGAAGAGTTAGAATCTTTGGTTAAAAACTACCCTTCTATAAAAAGAGCTCGATTCTGGATGACATTTGGAGAGGAATACCTTACGCATTTAAGAGTGATTCAGAATATTGGAATGGCTTCCATTGAGCCTGTGAACTATGAAGGAAAAGAAATAGTACCTCTTCAGTTTTTGAAGGAGGTACTTCCCAACCCGGGTGACTTAGGTGAAAACTATGAAGGAGAAACATCCATTGGATGTAGGATCAAAGGCATCAAAGATGGTCATGAAAAGACCTACTACATTTGGAATAACTGCAGTCATAAAGCTGCGTATGATGAGACAGGAGCTCAGGGAGTTTCGTATACCACAGGTGTGCCAGCGATGATTGGTGCTTCTATGATGCTCACGGGGAAATGGACAGGTGCTGGAGTATTTAATGTAGAGGAATTTGATTCAGATCCCTTTCTTGAAAAACTGAAAACATCAGGCTTACCTTGGCATGAAAAGCACAATATTGACTTAGGAATGGACTAACAAATGATTGATTTACAGAAGATACCAAAATATTATCGAGGATATGTTGAATCCTTAGGAGAAGGTGAGCTTGTGCCACTATTACTTCGAACCGGGGATGCATTTATTTCTTTTTGCAAGCTTTTGAATGAAGCTCAGGGATTATATAAGTATGCGGAAGATAAGTGGACAGTAAAAGATGTGATACTTCACTCTATTGATGCAGAAAGAGTTTTTGCTTATCGTGCGATGCGCTTTGCCAGAAATGACAAAACTGAACTATCTGGATTTGATCAAAACATATATGTTCCTGAAGCATATGCAAACGATAGAAGCATTCATTCTTTATTATCAGAATTCACGAACGTAAGAGCGAGCACTGTAGATATGTTTTCTTCGTTTAGCGAGGAGGTGAGACAAAGAACAGGCAAGGCAAGTGGAGTGGAAATAAGCGTTGAAGCTATTGGTTTCATCATTTCTGGTCATTTATCACACCACTTGGATATTATCAAAGAACGGTATACTTCATGAAAATTCCATCTCCTTGTTTTGTTCTGGATGAAAGAAAACTTATTCATAACCTTCAGGTAATTGATAAAGTACAGAAGAAAGCTGGAGTAGAAATCATCTTGGCTTTTAAGGGGTTTGCGATGTGGAGCTCTTTTCCTATTTTGAAGAAATACATAGGAGGGGCCACTGCAAGCTCACTCAACGAAGCTAAACTTTGCAATGAGGAGATGCGAACCAAGTCTCATACCTATTGCGTAGCATTCTCAGATGAAGAATTTGATGAAATCATTTCCTTATCCTCATATGTTACATTCAATTCCTTAAGTCAGTATAAAAAATTTGTAGATAGAGTGCCGACCGATGTAAGTATTGGTTTACGAATAAACCCTGAGTGGTCTGATGTCGAAACAGACTTATATAATCCATCAAGCCCCGTTTCCAGACTTGGCATTACGAAGGAAAATTTGGAGGAATTACCAGACAGAGTCGAAGGGCTTCATTTTCATGTACTCTGTGAGTCTGATTCTTATGCACTTGAGAAGGTTCTCATTTCTGTTGAAAAACGATTTGGTGTTTTTTTGTCTCAGATCAAATGGATAAACATGGGAGGAGGGCATCTGATGACACGTGAAGGATATAATGTCAATCATTTGATTAAGATACTTTCGAGATTTAAAGACAAGCATGAACTAAATGTTATCCTCGAGCCAGGCAGTGCTTTTGCATGGAATACAGGTGATCTTCATACGACTGTTTTGGATATCGTGGAGAATGGAGGAAAGAAGACAGCAATCTTCGATGGATCATTTACTTGTCATATGCCTGATTGTCTTGAAATGCCCTATCGACCAAAATTGGATGCTGGATCAGATGAACAAATAGAGAAATGGCATCCATATAGATTGGGAGGAGTTAGTTGTTTAGCTGGTGATTATTTAGATGATTATTGGTTTAGAAACCCATTAAGTGTAGGTGATTCTATCATATTTAAAGACATGATTCACTACACCATGGTAAAAACGAGCACTTTCAATGGAGTAAAACACCCCTCGATAGGTATACTTCGAGAAAACAAAAAATTCGAATTGGTGAAGAAGTTTGGATACAATGATTTTAAAGATAGGCTCTCTTAGTTTCCAACTTTAGCATCCAAATCTCCACGCATAAATAAATTATACTCCTCACAGCTTAGATAGCCTTCTCCAAGAGAATAGGGACAGGTTTTGTAGACTTCATCGAAAATTCCCGCTTGAACAACTACTCCAGATCCGTGGCATACTGGGCATAGCATTTTTTCAAGTCCGCCACAGTCATAATTTGCGTCTTCCAGATCTTCTCTAAATTGTTTTGCTTGAGATCGTTGAATTTTTAAATACTCATCTTCGGCATATTGAAGATAAGTAATGGCAGGCTCGTAATAGCGTCCTTTTGTTCCCTTAAGTTGGATGTATTTATTCAACCAATTGATGCTTTGCTTGTACTTACCTAAATGAAAACTATTCCTGCCAAAGTAGTAAGCTACCTGAGATGGAAGCTTATCCATGTTTTGAAGCACAGACTGGAATAGCACCTGAGCTGTGTCATATTGTCCTTTTGCCATCAATTCAGCCCCTTTATCCATCCTTCTGAGAAGTTCGGATTCCCTAATAATCTGTGCTTCGGCAAAGACTGAAATTAGAAGAAGAGTGATGAAGATTGCTTTTTTCATGAAACCAACTAACGAATGGCAAAGTAAATTAGTTTGAATTCTTATGTTGTATAATCGACAAAAGATTAACCTTTTTTGTGATAGGAGATTGAGTTTATGCAGTTTTGACAATAATTAAGAATGAGAACGTTCCTATGAGGAATAGTAAGGTCATGAATAAACTAATTATATACAGTATCTTTTTCACATTAGCCATAACCGTCAGTGCTCAAAACACACGCAGCGCTGATACACCCAAGCCTCCTAAGCCCCAATATCAAGCAGCTAAGAAGGAAAAGAAATCAATCTTTGGAAAGAAGAAAAAAGCAAATCAACTAGCTGTAACAAGCAGAGAAGAGTTTAGAGCAAACGTTCTAAAAAGGCAAAAGGCAAATGCGAAAATACAATATAAGGTCGCAAAAGTTGAACGAAAGGAAGCTAGAAAAGGAGAGAGTTTCTTTGGTCATAAAAGACCACCCAAAAAGAGACCTCCCGGGAAACAAAAATTTTGTAAGGTCTGTAAAATGAGACACTAGGCTGCTTGTACTCGATAGATCGTTTGAGATCTCATTCGCATATTAAAGTGAGACAGTATTGCCCTACGAACTGCTTGTTTTAGGAATGTATGATCAATTCCTCCTTCAGAAACAGCGTACTTAATGATGGATCTTTGGATTTCCTTGACCATTGACAACTGAGCTATCCATTTGTCATACATTGCTTTCCAGTCTGTGTCGTATGCTTCCATATGAGATCTACCGTCCCACATAATTTCCAATTGATTATCGGCGTGATTATGCCGATAAACTGCGGCTAGGATATCGTAGTTATCCTCAATTAAATTCTTCCCGATAGTAATTTTTTTGCGAAGCTCAATGATGAAATCATCCTCTAAACCCATTGGGTTGTGTTGCAGACTATATGCTGAAAGAACCTGATCCAACCAGTCTTTTAGCAGAACTTCTTTTGAAAAGGCCTGAACAGACTTCAATAGATAATTCTTATCCTGCGTAAAATATTTTTCTTCAATGAGCACAAAGCAAAGTTATAGAATTATCAGCTTTTTTAATCAGTTATCAAGGAATTCAAAAAAAATTGAGCATAAAAAAAGGGTAGCAAATTGCTACCCTTTTAATTTTTTCGATTTCTGATTAATTGAAAACAAAGGTCCACTCTCCCGAGATACCGCTGGTTCTTGCACCAGATTCAGTAACATCGAAAGTAAGAGTCAAACTACCATCTGCAATTGAAGCAGTAATGTCAGTTGTAACTCCTCCTTGAACTCTTGTGATCACAGAACCATTATCATTTCCAAATGTCCAGGTACCGTCCGCCCAAACATCACTGAAACCATCAGGTACATTACTTACAGTGTAAGTCCCACCATCAACAGTCCCTGTGAAGGAAATTCCGAAAGTAGTCCATACTCCATCAGCAGTACCATTATCTGTAGTTACAGTTGTTGGATTTGACCAACCACCAGAAACAGTAAGGTTTGCCAGATCATCTGCTAATGGATCTGGAGCAGGATCATCACCACCGCCACCGCATGACATAAAAATAACTAAGGAAGCAAAAACTAAGGCAGCCAGTAAGTTTGATAATCGTTTCATGTGTAATAATTTGAATCTAAATAATTGTCTGATTAGATATAAGTTCTTTTCAAAAGTAGAACTTTTTCACTTTTATACCTAGATAACTATAAAAAGGAGATGAAATTATTCGCTGATCACCTTTTTTTTAAAGATCAATGGACTTCTCGCACTGCGCGATTTCATCTTTTTCATTGGATGCGATGATAATAAGATGATCCTTGAGGTTTTCAAGGCATTTTTTCCACCAAAGAAATCCTTCTTCATCAAGGTTAGAGGTAGGCTCATCAAAAAATATCAAATCATTTTCAAAGAAGAAGGCAGTCAAAAGCTTTGCTCGCTGTTTCATTCCAGTGGAAAAATCACTAATTCGTTTATTCAACGGAAGAGACGCAGAATCGGCCATTTCATTTATTGGATGAGTAGCCTTTTTGAATTTCTGATGAAAGTCTAAAAATTCAAGTAAGGTGAATTCCTCAATAATTTCAGTGTATGGACCAATAATCACCGATTCGTTTTGAGCATCATCAATTAAAACATCATCAATAAGTATTTTTCCTTTAGAAGGGGTCAGATATCCAGCCATCAACTGAAGCAGGGTGGATTTCCCAGCTCCATTCTTTCCTGTGATAGCTACTTTTTCTCCGGTCTCAAGAGTAAAGTTTTGACCCTTGAAAATCCAGGTTTTACCATACTTCTTTCCAATATCTTCACCTGTCAAGACCATCATGTATTTAATAATTCTTTAGGGCCGCATAAATAATGTTTCGTTACAATAGTACTCATCGCCTTAATGTTTGGTAAGTCACTTGCTTCGGCCACATCTACCACACTTCCATGCTTCATTAATATTTTGATAGACTGTCCTGAAGCGATGTATGCGGAGTTGCTAACAGATCCGGTTTTAATGAAATATCTAGCTTCTTCTTCTGGCAATTTGAAGCGATTCATCGCCTTTTGAATCAAGTCATCGGTGACTATCCTTCCAATCTCATCATTGGAAAATGAAATTCCGAAGAGCTTTCGATCGAGAAGCATTTTGCTTAAACTGCTCAATACATTGTCATCATGGTCCTGCCAAAATTTAATCGAACCCCAAACATCATTATCATCTAGCAATGCATAGACTTCCAAAATATCCTGATCGGCTTCAAAATCGGCTGAAGTAATGTTCTGTTCAAGGAAGATGGATAGTGCTGGAGTTGCTAGTACCTTTATGCCTTGTTGCGTAAGATGTTTAGCTCTTTTGATGATCTCAATGAGCATGACTTCTGCACTAACAGCGGTTTTATGAAGATATACTTGCCAATACATCAATCTGCGTGCACTAAGAAAATTTTCTATGCTGTAGATCCCTTTTTCTTCTACGACCAGTTGATCACTCACGACATTGATCATTTTAATGATTCGTTCAGAACCTATCGATCCTTCATAGACTCCCGTAAAAAAAGAATCTCTTTTGAGATAATCTAACCGGTCAATGTCCAGTTGACTCGATACTAATTGATGTAAAAATGGTCTACGGTATTGATTTTCGAATATGCTGATAGCTAAGTCTAAGCCACCCTTAAACTCTTGATTCAAACGCTGCATCATCCAAAAACTGACTTTTTCATGCCTCACCTCTTTGAACAAGGAAAACTCAAGTGTATGAGAAAAAGGGCCGTGACCTAGATCATGAAGTAAGATGGCAATCATGACCGCATCATATTCTTCGCTGGATATTTCAATTCCTTTACTCCTCAAGGAATCTAAAGCATTGCTCATCAGGTGCATCGCACCAAGCGCATGATGAAACCGTGTGTGGAGAGCTCCAGGATAAATCAGATCCGTGAGCCCAAGCTGCTTTATTCTTCTGAGTCGCTGAAAATACCGATGTTCAATGATATCGAATATGAGATCGTTGGGTATATTAATGAATCCATAAACCGGATCATTTAAGATTTTCTTTTTGTTCAACAGCGTTTGTAGTTTACTTAGCACTCCAATGCTAAAACTGAATTAATGCAGCAATTTAAAATCTTATGGGCGGACGATGAAATTGAGCTGCTAAAGCCTCATATTTTATTCCTTGAACAAAAAGGATATCAGCTTACTCCGGTAAATAGTGGGTCCGATGCGCTGGAAGAGATCGATCACAATCATTTCGATATTGTATTCCTGGATGAGAATATGCCTGGAATGAGCGGGCTGGAGACACTCAACTACATCAAGTCTACTCATCCTAATCTTCCGGTGGTGATGATTACGAAGAATGAGGCGGAGGAAATCATGGAGGAGGCCATAGGCGCCAAGATTGCTGATTATTTGATCAAGCCATTGAACCCTAGTCAAATACTTCTTTCAATAAAGAAGATCTTAGATAACAAACGAATCATTTCAGAGAAGACTAACCAGGGTTACCAAAAGGACTTCCAGCAGTTGGCGATGGGAGTGATGGATGCGCAAGATCACAACGATTGGATGGAAATCTATCGTAAACTGGTGTATTGGGAGTTGGAACTGGATGAGACACAGGACAAAAGCATGGTAGAGGTGCTGAATGCACAGAAAGTTGAGGCTGATGGTAATTTTTCAGCATTCATTACCTCCAACTACGAAGATTGGATTACCGATCCAGACATTGATCGGCCAATGCTTTCACACAATCTTCTTAAGCAGAAAGTTTTTCCAGAAGTCGGAGACGACCCTGTGTTTTTAATTGTGATTGACAACCTTCGATATGATCAGTGGAAAGTGATTGAGCCTGAAGTCGCCGAGCTGTTTAATGTTGATTCTGAAGAGATGTATTTCTCTATTTTGCCTACAACCACTTCGTATGCCAGAAACGCTCTTTTCGCTGGATTAACTCCTATGGAAATCGCTCGTCGTTATCCTGATTTATGGGTTGGTGAAGAGGAAGATGAAGGAAAAAATCTAAAGGAACGAGAATTACTTGAAGCTAATTTGGCTCGAAATCAAATGAAAGAACGATTTAGTTATCATAAAATACTAAGAGCTGAAGAAGGGAAACAATTGAGTGAGAATATTCCCAACTTGATGAATAACAATTTGAATGCCATCGTATTCAACTTCGTGGATATGCTATCACATGCTCGTACGGACATGCAGATGATTCGAGAACTTGCTCCAGATGAATCAGCCTATCGTTCATTGACTAAATCATGGTTCACACACTCATCACTTTATGATACGCTAAAGTCACTAGCCGATAAAAAAGTGAAAGTGATGATTACAACTGATCACGGGACAATCAGGGTAAATAAAGCGCAAAAAATTGTTGGAGACCGGAGTACAAATACAAACCTTAGATATAAAGTGGGTAGAAACCTGGCATTTAATGAAAAATCAGTCTTCTTCACCCGTGATCCTGAGAGATTCGGACTTCCAAAAGAGCACGTAAGTTCATCATACGTCTTCACAAAGGATGATCACTTTTTTGCTTACCCGAACAATTTCAATCATTATGTACGCATGTATAAGGATACTTTTCAGCATGGTGGCATTTCCATGGAGGAAATCATGATTCCGTTCATTACGCTTTCGAATAAATGACCATCCCTAACTATAATGAAGATGAACTACAAGAAGTAGCCAGGAAGTTAGTCAGCAATTTTGGTGACATAAAGGTCTGGTGTTTTTATGCAGAAATGGGTACAGGTAAAACCACACTTACAAAAAAAATATGCAAAGAGATTGGGGTGGAAGACGAAATGAGCTCGCCAACTTTTTCTATCATAAACGAATATCAAACCAATAAGGGAAAAGATGTTTATCACTTTGATTTTTACCGATTGAAGGATCTCAAAGAAGCGGTTGATGTTGGAGTTGAAGACTATTTATTCTCAGGAAATTTTTGCTTACTAGAGTGGCCTCAAATCATTGAGCCACTTTTGCCTGATGAATACCTGCAAATAAACATTAAATTAGTAGGTGATAACACCCGATCACTAACTGCACAACCTAAATGAACGAATCGTCAAAATCTGGATTTGCGAAGTTGGCTCAAGAACAGACGCTTTACCCTCAGGAAGCTCCAGCGAAAATTTCCAAAAAACATCAAACCCTTCAAATTGGTGTGCCTTGTGAAGTTGCAGACCAAGAAAAACGCATGCCTATCAAGCCATCTTCTGTTGGCGTTTTAATAGCCAATGGTCACGAAGTTGTGATAGAATCAGGAGCAGGAGAGTCCTCCAATTTTTCTGATAAAGAATACAGTGAAGTTGGAGCAAGAATTGTCTATAGTGCCAAAGAAGTTTTTGAAAGTCATGTAGTGTTAAAGGTAGAGCCTCCTACACTAGATGAGATTGAGATGATGAAATCTGGAAGTACATTGATATCTGCTTTTCAGGCTGGGAAACAAAATGCTAAATACCTGGAGGCGATAAACAAGAAAAAACTCATAGCTATTGGATATGAATTCATTCAGGACAAAGTAGGAGGATTGCCATTGGTAAGGGCGATGAGTGAAGTGGCTGGGAGTACGGTGATGGTAATTGCAGCGGAGTACTTGAGTAGCTCAAGCAATGGGAGAGGAGTAATCCTGGGAGGAATAACTGGCGTACCACCAACAAGGGTAGTGATAATAGGAGCAGGAACGGTTGCGGAATTTGCTGCCAGAGCAGCGTTGGGTCATGGAGCAGAAGTTCGTGTGTTTGATAATCAGATTTATAAAATGCGCAGACTCAAGCATACGTTAGGGCAAGAAATATATACTTCGACTTACGATCAAAGCTTGTTGGAAAAAGAAGTGAGAGAAGCAGATGTACTCATAGGCGCTGTTCGCTTTGAAAAAGGACAAAGCAAAATGTTGGTCACTGAAGATATGGTCATGAGTATGAAGCCAGGATCAGTGATCATAGATGTGAGTATCGATCAAGGAGGTTGTATCGAAACTTCCGAACTCACCAACCACAAGAAGCCCGTTTTTGTGAAACATGACGTAACTCATTATTGTGTTCCTAATATTGCTTCCAGAGTAGCTAGAACCGCTTCCCTTGCAATTTCTAACATCTTCACGCCCATCTTACTGGATGCCGGAGACTGTGGAGGATTTGATGAAATGATCTATACACACCCATGGTTACAAAAGGGGGTGTATTCCTATAAAGGAAGTCTTACAAATCTTGGTCTAGCTAAACGTTTCAATCTGGCTTTTAAAGATATTAGTTTGTTTATGGCAGCTAGGATTTAGTTAATCAATGGTAATAAGATTGATGATTGTCAATACGGCAACAGAATCTTATTTATTTCTGATATACCTAGGAGAAAAGAAAAACTTTAATTCTTTTTAAAGCCTCACTATCTAACTATTAAGACTATCATTATTTATGAACTGGTTTAAAAGAGAAATTCTCTATGCTGGAACAAATTCCGGTATGCAGGATATTATTAAGAATCGCATATTCTATGCTAACTGCCTAATTGTTTTTCTATTTCCCTTATTAGCTATTTTAAGTGCTGTTCAAATTGTATCAGGAGTTCCTGAAGCGGCACTTGAAACACTTTCACTCATTCCGGTTCCTGTTATTGGGTATATACTTATAAGATTAGGTTATCATAAATACGGTCGGTTATTCTTACTGTTCGGGGTAGCTCTCTACTTAATACTATCATTTTATTATTTCAACCTTCAATTCATTGCCAAAGGAATAGATGCTGGTATCATGCGCTTACCAACTACTAAGTTGCATTTGTGGCCAGTAATTGTAGGTACAGCCGTGATATTTGATTTTAAGAGAGAAAGGCTTTTTTTTAATGTGACACTGATAGGACTGTTTTTGAGTTATCTGTTTTTTGATCAAATTCAGTCTGTGTTAGGCTTGCCAATCTCAGAACTACCTTTCAAAGATCCTTCACTGTTTAAATACAATATTTCAACGACGGCTACCTCTTTTATCATTCTTTTTGAACTCTACCTTTTAGTATCTATCAATCAAAAGTTTGAACAAAGCATTGTTGAGCAGACTGAACAACTAAAAATAAAGAGTGATGAATCGGATCAGCAACGAGTAGAGCTTGAGAAACAACAATCAAACCTTTTGAATGCTGTAAGTGAGACGGAAAGAATAATTAGTAAGGTTGTGGAGACTGGTAATTACAGTTTGAAGATGGAGACAGACTCGCATACGGGAGAATGGCGTAAACTCGGACAATCAATCAACAATCTTTTTGATTCATTATTAAAACCATTTAAGGAATTGGATCGAATTATCAATCATCTGGCAGAAGGAAATCTAAAAGAACGATATCTTCAGGAAAGTAAGGGAGAGGTGCTTGAGCTATCGAATAATCTTAATATGGCGCTGGATAATGTTTCTGAGTTAATAAATGACATTGTACAGCAGGCAGAAAACATTAAATCAATTGCCCACACAAGTAACGAAAATAGTGAGCAGGTAAGTCTTCAAATTACGGAGATGTCTCAGGTTATCTCCGAAATTAGTGTTGGTGCGGGGAGTCAGGTTATGCAGGTGAATAATACTTCAGCATTAGTTGAAAATATCATGGATTCTTCCAAAGGAGTAAGTAATCAAGCAAATGCAATAAATAATGAATCATCTAATGGGGTAGAAAAAAGTAAGAACGGAGTTGAAACCATTGAGAAAGTTGGAAGTAGCTTTCAGGATGTTTTGTTGTTTTTTGACAAGAGCACAGAGTCAATTAATAATTTATCTAAGTACTCTTCAGAGATATCTGGGATACTCAATATTATTCAAAGTATTGCTTCACAAACAAACCTACTTGCACTAAATGCTGCGATTGAAGCAGCTCAAGCAGGCGATGCTGGGAAAGGCTTTTCAGTGATTGCCGATGAGATAAGGAAGTTAGCTGAGCAGTCCCAAAGTTCTGCAAAGGAGATTGAAAACCTGGTGGTTAATGTTCAAAAGTCAGCTACAGAAACGAGTAAGTTCATTTCGGATATGAATGGAGTAGTAAAAGAAGGAGAAGGTTCCGTTAAGAATGCTCAAACATCGTTTAGCGAAATCTTGGAAAGTTACAATACAACATTCAACATCTCGAATGATATTGTAAAGTCTACGCAAAAGCAGACGAATGATATCAAACAGATTGTTTCATTGATCGAACAGATTGTGGTGATTTCTGAGGAAACGGCAGCTGGGTCTGAGGAGGCAGCATCCTCTGCAAAGCATGTTGCCGATATCATGCAGAGCTATCATGACCTTTCATACGATATCTCTCAGATTGCAGAAGAGCTAACTGATAAAACCGGGAGGTTTTCATTGAGAGGAAAGAAACAGCAGTCTATAGAAGATAATGAAATTTTGGAAGAAGGGTTGATCGGATAGCATTGCTCATCAGCCTTGAACTTCCATCAATGAGATAAGATTGTGTAGGTAAGTCAAACATAGACTTTGTCAAGAGACTTCAATCAAATTATACCCTAGCGGAGAAGTAGGCCTAAAAGATCTTAAAGTAAGATATCTTTATAATTGGTGTTGAATTGTCTTTCAGTGATGAATATTGAAAATTCAATGATGAAATACTTCTTTTCTGTGATTTCACACGTATTGCGTCTCTTCAACATATAATAAGGTAAAAAATATCTAGATTGGCTCCAATTGTGCTACAATTCAGATATATATTATTCTTATACGGAATTTTTCCTTTCATAGTATTTGGACAGTATAAATACCCTCATCGGTATTTTGATCCCCGAGAATATCAGTCGGATCGTGAAATCTTTAGCATAGATCAATCAGAAGATGGAACCATGTACTTTGGCACAGGAACCTCAATATTACAATATGATGGAGAAAGGTGGAAGGAAGGCATTATTCCAGGCAAGAAGGCTATTTTTTGGTTAAAGGTTGAGGAAGAAAAAGGTCGAATATATGTAGGTTCTGAAAAGGAGTTCGGCTACTTTGATTTTGAACTTGTTTATTTTTCATTGAGTGATAAGTTGGATGCTAGCACTTCTGATTTTGGGAATATATGGGAAGTAGATCTCTCAAGTCATGGCGTATATTTTCGCTCTTCCAGGTACATTTTCAGATATTACAGGGATGAACTTACCCTCATCGATGGAATTGGCCCGATAGAATCTCCTTTTGATATCATTTTTACCTTGAACGACACAATCTATACAAGACTGAGAGAAGTTGGTTTGGCTACCATCTATGATGGTAAATTGGAAGTTATCGTAGATGCAGAAAGATTTGGCTACAAGTGTAATGCTTTTGTTCCTCACCCCGAAGGGATACTCATTGCAACTAGATCCAATGGGTTGTTTCTCTATAAGAATAAAAATTTAAAACCCCTAGACGTAGAGGTAAATCAATATCTGAAAGAACATCGAGTTTATCATGCTACTGCACTATCCAACGAATATTTTGCATTTGCTACGCTAAGCGGAGGGGTCCTCATTATGGATCAAAATGGTAGGCTGGTGGATTTGATAAAACAGGATAATTATGGCGTTTACGAAGGAACCGGATATGTATTTGAAGATAGTCGTTCTGGTCTTTGGATAGGAACAAAAAGGGGGATGGCATACATAGACATTAACAGCCCCGTTCGATATTATCAATTGGATGGGATTACAGAAGTCACCTCTACTCATTTTTTTGAAGGAAAACTACACATAGGCTCGCTGAATGGAATCTACGTCCTGGAAGAAGGAAAATCCGAACCAGAAAAGGTGAGGGGATCTCCAAACCTTGTCAAAAGAATCTTTGAATGTGATAATATGCTTATAGCAACCGATTTATCATATTTTTTTCAGATAGAAGGACTCGAGGCAAAAGAACTGTTTTATCCTCCTTTTACCAGCTTGACCCCCATTACTTCCAATCAATATGATTATGCAGGTGGAGGTCAGGAAGGGATTTATTTTTTAAACAAAGACCCGGAGTGGGTATTGACAGACAAGGATGAGGGAACAATTAAGAATGTAGACGATCTGATCGAATACGATAGTTCACTCTGGGGTATCTCATCAAGTAGCGGACTGTTCAGGTATGATCAGTCTGAAACACGTTACGACATTACAGAATGTAATGCATTGGATATCTACAAGGAGGCCTTAATTGCTACTGCAGATGATGGGTTTTATACCTATGATTCCTCAATGGATCAATTCAGGCCGTTTCAGGAGCTCAATCAGTTTCTTCCTGATCTGTATTTGGAGGTTGAGGATTTTTATATGGAGGGAGATAGCACATGGTTGTTGTATTTCAATGAAGAAAAAATATTAACAGGTGATATCTTCATTAATGACTCTCTGATATGGAAATTACCACTTTTTGATGCAAGAATCGAGGAGAATGTGGAGGTTCAATTAAAAGATGGGTTACTGATAGTTACAAACGGAGTTGACATTTTTCACTTGAATACGAACCTTTTCAAAAATTTTTCCAAATCAGCCATTAAAGCATCCATTTCTGCTGATCAGTTTTTGAGTTCATCCGAAATTCCGTATGCACAAAATAAGTTACGCTTTGACTTTGCTGTGAAAGCAGTTTACACCAATGGAGATAACTATTATAGATATCGTATTGATGGATATAACAACGATTGGTCTTCGTGGAGCACACAAAACTACATGGAAATCACAAACCTGTTTGAAGGTGATTATGACCTTCTTCTCGAGGCGAAGACACCCGATCGTTCTATCTTGTCTTCCTCACTTTCTTTCTCAGTCTTGCCACCTTGGTACCGTACCTACTGGGCGTATGGGTCTTACCTGTTTTTCTTGAGTCTATTTGTTTGGAGATTTGTAAAATGGCGCTCTTCATATCTCGAAGATGAGCGTAATAAACTGGAAGACCTGGTGGCTGATCGAACCTCTGAAATTATTGCTCAAAAAGCCACAATCGAGCAATCATTGAAAGAAAGAGAAGTGCTTTTGAGGGAAATACACCATCGAGTAAAAAACAACCTGCAAGTAATCTCGAGTATTTTTAACATGCAGTTGAAAGAAGCAAAAACTGACGAGTTGAAAAAACTGATCAATGATGGTCAAAGCAGGATTAAAACCATGTCCTTGATCCATCAAAAGCTCTATCAAAGTGATAAACTGGATGCCATTGATTTGAACGATTATGCAAATGGACTGATCAGTCAAATAGGTCAATTATATGGTAAAAAAGAATGTCAGATAAAACATGAGGTTGTTGTTGAGAACATACATCTGGATATTGATACAGCTATTCCAGTAGGTTTGATTCTGAATGAACTCCTTTCCAATTCCTATAAATATGCCTTTGACGAAGGACAGGGACATATCTCGATTCATATTGAAAAGGCAGATTCAGACAGCTATCAATTAGCATATTGTGATGATGGAAAAGGATTTCCTGATGGATTCGACCTTGAAAAAGGTGAATCACTGGGATTACGGCTTGTATCCATATTGGCTCGGCAATTGAAGGGGACAATGGAATTCAAAAATGGAAATGGAGTCTCTTTCACTATTGCTTTTAAAACGGTTGATTCGTAGTTTTTTGGATTATCCTGTCTGTTTTTTCAAGTAGCTATTTATCTTAGGAAATGGACTTTTATCTGCAATAAGTATAAACAGACTGTAAATGGGGTGATCAGCTATTACTATGAATAAAGTCAGAATTCTAATTGTTGAAGATGAACTTATCATTGCAGAGGATATGAAAGATATCCTGAAGGATTTAGGATATTCCGTTGTGGGCATCACAGGTCAGGAAGATGAAGCCAAAAGAATGCTGATTGCTACTGAACCTGATTTAGCTATTCTGGATATTACACTAGGCAAGAATCAAAGCGGATTGGAAATTGCGGACTTCATTAATCAGAATGTATTCATACCTTTTGTTTTTTGTACCAGCTATGCAGACAAGAATACGGTAACAAAAGCTAAAGACCTGCATCCTAATGGATACTTGATTAAACCTTTCAATAAAGATGATCTTTATTCAGCAATTGAAGTTGCCCTCTCCAATTTTTCACTCAAGCCGGAATCAGAAGATAAAGGATATCAGGATGTGAAAAACCTGATAATGAAGGATTCACTTTTTATAAAAGAAGGTAGTGTCTATCAAAAAGTGACCTTTCCGGAGATTATGTGGGTAAGTCCCGAGGGAAACTATTCCATTATTCACTTGAAAGGGGATAGTAAATTTGTCGTCCGGATGCCCCTTAAAGACTTTCATGCACAGTTGCCCAAAGATCGATTTTTCAGAACCCATCGTTCGTACATTGTGAATGTCGAGCAGATATCTGCCATCAATAGCAACAACGTATTTGTGGATGGAAATGAAATACCGCTAGGCAAAAGCTTTAGGGATGTTTTACTTAGTCAGCTGCGCAAACTCCAGTAGAAATTTCATCGTCTTCTTTTGTTCTTCCATACACATAAATCCTTCGTTCATCCCACATAATTGATATGCCTCATGGTGGCCCCTAGCTTCGAATAGAAATCAAAAGCTATAACTGCCATGAAAAAGAATTTAATACTCTTTTTACTTGTAATCATTACAACACAAGTCCATGCACAATGGAGGTTTTTTATGACATGGGGTAATGGAGCCATCACCATAACCAGGACTGCTGGAGACTCAGGGGTGGACTCTCCCACACACCTTGATATCTTGCGATCAACAACAGGGGCATTCGGTAGCTTCACTCAGATTGCTTCATTACCTTACAGCAGCTCAGGAAATTATGATTGGGTAGATCCTGAAGCAGTTGATGAAACCCTCTATTATTATAAGGTACGGGAGCGGAATGACCGTAGCGGTATCATAGGTCCTCTGACCATCGACAGCCGTTTAGGCCAAGCCTTACTCCGGCCTGCACAGCTTTCTGTCTTTCCAGGTGATGAAAAGGTTAGGGTGACAGGCACCTTTCCTGATGGTCGTTCAGGAAGATGGGCACAAGCAGAACTTTATAGAGGAACGACAAACCCACCTACCAACCTTCACGCCTCTGTGCCTATGCCTAACGGGCGCAGTTTCGACTGGGTAGATACTCAGGTGGAGAATGATGTTCGATACTACTACCGGCTAAAAATAATAAGGGACTGGAGTATCGGTAGTGAAACTCCCTTTTCAAGTGTAGTGGAAGCTGTTCCCATGGGTAGCCCTTTTGGCCCTATCGCTGCTATTGCGTATACGGATAGTGTTTCGGTTCGGTGGATTGGCGATGTTGATTTACCTAATGATGCTGTGAGGTCATATGAAGTATGGAGGAAAGTCGGAGACGAAACCCTGCAGTTGCTCACCACAGTCGCCAAAGAAGATACCTCCTACATGGATAAATCTGTAACCTCAGGTGAGGTGTATACCTATGAGGTACGATCGATAAAAAATTCGGTGCTTCGTTCTGAAACGGATGTGGTGAAGCCAGCAAAAGATTTCGATCGTAATTTGATCCTGGATGGTACAGGTGAAATTCAGATTTCAGATGCTGGTTTATTTTCAGGCAACAATAGCAGTGGAACGATCGAGTTCAGGATGAAGGCAGCAGCCAATGATATCACATCAACAAACGGTCATTCCATTTTAAGCAAGCACGATCAGGGCGGTTCTCTTAACGGGTTTAATTTCTTACTAACAAATTCGGGTCTACGTGTAGATATTAAAGATGGCGATGGGAATGTACAGCGTATCACTGCGCATAACAATACAGATGTGGCTGATGATCAATGGCATCATGTCGCACTTTCCTATTCATGGGGTGGTGTCACAACACTTTATATCGATGGAGAAGATCAAGGAACCATAAACAACACACCAATGATTAATTTATCTGCAGAGCCATTCAGAGTGGGAGGAAGCCCAGATAGCTTTTGGGAGCCTTTCGTAGGAATGATAGATGAGCTCCGAGTTTGGGACCAGGCCTTGAACCAGACTACAATATCAAATTTACAAGGTAAACGAGTTCTGGGTGACGAGCAGTGGCTGTCAGGGGTTTGGCGATTTGATCTTCCACTGACAGAGGGAGTTGTTTACGATGATGGGGTCAATAGCTTCAATGGTATTGTACAAGGAAATCTGACACTTAGTGATCCTGAATCCAGTACGGCCTATGCTTCATATGATAACGGAGAGGTGACCCTCAATTGGGATTTTCAGCTCAATACACCCATCACGGATTTTCTGATCACCAGAAGACAGATAGGATCGGCAGATGATCCGGTTGGAAATCCAATTTTCATCCAAAATCCTGTCACCTCTGCTGCCAGTGGTTCTTTGGTAGACAACAAACCTGTGCTAATGGGTGCAGAGTATGAATACATTGTGGAGGCAAAAAACGGGGTTACAGTACTAGCAACGGCCACAGATGTAATCGTCGCAAATGATGATCTTGGAGGTAGACTTTTTCTACCTTCGTCTCAAAATGGGTTTGTAGAAATCAATGAAGGCATTACCAACAATCAAACAGGTACGATTGAGTTCCGCTTCAAATCCTCCCAGGTACCCCAGGCTGGGGAGTCTGTAAGCCTACTTAGCCGGCACGGCGTGTCGGGTTCCAACAACGGCTATAATTTCATTCATACTGCTTCCAACTTATATGCACAAATAAAGCAAGGAGGAGTATCTACTAATTTATCAGGTACTGAAAACCTGCTGGATGGAGAGTGGCATCACGTGGCACTAGTTCATGACTGGAATGGAGTAAATCAGCTTTACATCGATGGAGTACTTGTGGCTACTGAGACCGTTTCGAATATTAGCATAGCCGATGAGCCACTTCGTATAGGCAAAAGCATTGATGATTTTTGGTCATCATATAATGGTCAAATAGATGAGCTACGACTATGGAGCAAGCAGCTGACAGCTAGTGAGATAATGGCTGGAAAAGATATTCGCTTACCAGGAAGTACGACTGACCTGGCAGCTGTTTGGCATTTTGATGAACAAAAAGGGTATTCTACTGCCCGCGATGAAGGAGCCAACAACTTCGATGGTACACTACAGGATGGCGCTTTTTTCAACCAGGATCCAGGAGCACTTTCCTTTAGCTCTCCTACAGGAGGATTTATGGAAACAGCAGGTAATGGAGGAAGAATGGAAGGGGCTATGGTTATTACTGTGGAGGGAAACTTTTTCAAGATCCCAGATAACCCGGAACGACTAATAGCAAGTAATTTATTTAACTTTCCTCAAAAGATCATTGTAAGACCGCCAACGGGAGGTTCTTTTCAAGCGGATCTTACAGAAGGTCTCACCCCTTTGCTACAAGTGAGTCCGGATGGTACTTCAGCCACACTTCAGTTTGAAGGTCAGGCAGACCATCATATTGCTGAGTATTCTATCATAGATTTTCGTATTGAACTCAATTCAGATGTTTTTTTAACAGACAATGCAGTGATCGGTTCTAATGGCGGTAATACGGGGATTCCTTACACGCTTAGGGATAATACGATACCGACACTAACTAATCCCATTTCGGATATTGAGATAGCGGCTGATGATCATGCGATGGATCTAAATTTAGACAACTATTTTTTCGATCCGGATTTCGATCAGAATCTTGAATACATCATTGAAACGAACAACGACATAGTTTCCACATCACTTGTTGGCTCACTTCTGTTATTCGGACCTACAGCTGCCGGAAGTGGATCAACGGAGATACAAGTTACGCTTATTGACAATAACGGCGGAGAAGTTTCAGACACCTTTATCGTAGACATAACAAAGCTTCAGCAATTCATCTATTTAGATCCCATTCCAATCCTTGATCTGGCTAATGGTGATAATCAAATTTTGTTATCGGCAACAGCCACCTCTGGTCTGCCTGTGCAATTTGATCTAGTATCTGGTGACGCGTCTATTGATAGTAATATTATTACCGTAAATAGCGTAGGTCTTTTTGAAGTATCTGTTAGTCAAGCTGGGGATGAAACCTATGAACCTGCAGAAACTTTAACCGTCCTTTTTACGGTAGTGGACAGTAGGAGAGATGATCAAATCATCACGTTTACAAGTGACTTGACGGGACTCACTTATGGAGATGCAGCCATTACTTTAACAGCCTCAGCTTCATCAGGACTGGACGTTTCTTACAACAGTACCGGGCCTGTCGAAATCAATGGAACAACGCTAAGTATATTAGGCGCAGGAGAGGCGAGTGTTACGATCAATCAGTCAGGAAATGAAAACTACAATCCTGCAATTGTAATCATTAACTTCACCATTGAGAAAAAGCTCCTCGTAGCAACAGCAGATGATAAAATCATGACCTTTGGGGACGACCTGCCGGGATTTACCATCTCTTATACTGGGTTTGTACAAGGAGAGGACGAGATGGATATTGATGTGTTGCCTGAGTTGCGATCTTTAGCTACCGTTTCCAGTGATGTAGGAATATACAATATTGAAGTCTTTGATGAAGGTTTCGACGATAACTACACATTTGATCATGTGAGTGGCACACTTACGATCAACAAGGCCGATCAAGTGATCATCTTTACACCCCCTGCTGATTTGGACATTGCTCAAACAGATAGAATAACACTTTCTGCATCTTCTGCCTCTGGACTGGATATCAGATTCGAATTGCTTGAGGGCATTGGGACCATACAAGAAAATGTGGTAACTGCTGATGAAACAGGAGTTTTTAGAATCATGGCTATTCAGGAAGGGAATATCAACTATAATCCAGCCACTCCTGTCATTCAATCCTTAATTGTTACTGACTCCAACAAAGAGAATCAGACCATCACTTTTGAGCAAATAACAGATGCAGTCTATGGTGATGTGATCGAGTTGAACGCCACATCCAGCTCAGACATGAGTGTAAATCTGGAAGTACTCAGTGGTCAAGGTATCTTGAGTGGCAACATTCTAACATTAACAGGATTGGGGAGCTATGAAATTGAAGCCACGCAGGAGGGAAGTAGTGAGTTCAACCCGGCACCCATTGTTACCATGAGTTTTGAAGTATCTAAAGCTACTCTCACGATCACAGCAGAAGATAAAACCATTGCCGAAGGCGATGCAATCCCGGAGTTAACGATATCTTATGATGGATTCAAATTAGATGAAGATGCATCTGTGCTTGAAGCTGAACCTTCAGCTAGTACAACCGCTACAGCATCAAATCCAGCTGGAGTGTATGCAATTGTACTTACAGGTGGATCGGATGACTTATATGAATTAAATCTTGTAGATGGAATATTAACCATTGAAAGCGAACCGGTATTGGGAGTCGTTGATGTTGAGGTACGGGTTTATCCCAATCCAGTGATACATAAACTTCAGGTAAAGGGAGGTGAAATAGAACGTATGCGACTGCTCACCATGGATGGGAAACTGCTCCAATCTCTTGAGAATGCCTCTACGATGGATGTATCGAATCTGAAACAAGGTAATTACATCCTTCAACTGATCGAAAGAAAGGGAGAGATATCCACCCACTTGATCATTAAGAATTAACTAAGGAGCAAGGCTAATGGCAGTTTTGCAAGCGACCCTCGAGGAGGGTCGCTTTTTTTGTGTCGTAATAAGAATGTCATACCGGCTGAAATACGAATGCCGGCATCTTCATTCTTCTGTTTTTCTACTCCTCTCTACGCATTGAAGTCACCATTGCTCGCAATAGCGAGCTTCCTCAAAATCTCGTGTTAGCATGTGGGTTGGCTGGATTGATTTTGAGAAGGGGTTTTTGTTTCTTTTTGGCCCTGCAAAAAGAAAGGAACTAAAAACTCGGCAGATTCGCTTTCAATAACCTCAATTTCGAAATGTGTCGCTTCAATACCATTTTTTAGTGCTTGGTTCAGCAATATTCCAAAATCCATCAAGAGATATTGAGTCATAATATTCTTGAGTCACCTCAATGAGCATTTGTTTTCTTACAGGGAAATCCTTTTTGAATAAAATGATGAAATAATGCTGATTTTTGCTAAACTGCTTCTTTAATCGAGAATTTTTAGAGATAGAGAGTACATGTTCACCTTTAAGAATTTTCAGCTTCACATATGATTTATCAGGCAATTTTGATCTTAATAATCCATCTACAGAAACTTTGCTGTATCCTGGAATATTGAAACAGCATCTATCCTAATGATATTAAGAGTGGTGCTATCTGATAATGCAGATTGCCCTTGGGATAAGCCTGGGAAGCAGCCAATAATTAAAGCAAAGAGAAAAGCTCTCACAATTTTCACAGACTCGCCAAGCTCTCTTCCAGCGTCTTCATCTTCGCTTCAGCATCCGCAAGCTTCTTGCGCTCCATTGCTACCACTTGTTCTGGTGCCCCATTCACAAATTTCTCGTTGGATAGTTTTTTCTCTACAGATTTCATGAAACCTTTGGTGTAGTTCAGTTCTTCTTCGATCTTTTTCTTCTCTGCTTCAATGTCGATATTCTCTGTAGCAGGAATGAAGAATTCGTCAGAACCAATCACAAAGCTGAATGCATTTTCTGGCTTGTTGCCATTTGCAATGTTTGAGAGATTGCCCAGTTTTTGTAAGGACTCACCAATAGAAGCTATTGCTTTAGAATCTGTAGTTAGTTCTAATACCTCCTTAGGAGAGATGCCTTTAGAGTTTCGAATGTTTCGAATACCAGAGGTAATCTCAAACAAGAGATCAGCCTCTTTTAACACATCTTCATCAAATTGTTCTGGTTTAGGCCACTCAGCTACAATGATTGCTTCGCCATCCTTACGGTCTTTCAGCTCATGCCATAATTCTTCAGTGATGAAGGGCATAAATGGGTGAAGCAACTTCAATACTCGTTCAAACAATTCAATAGTGGCTGCATGTGTTTTTGTATCAATTGGCTGGCCATACTCCGGTTTGATCCACTCGAGGTACCAGCTGCAGAAGTCATTCCATATCAGCTTGTAGGCTGTCATCAACGCATCAGACATACGGAACTTAGAGAAGTGATCTTCCAGTTCTGCTAGAGCCTTGTTTAGCTTATTTTCAAACCAGGTGATGGCTTGTACATTCACTGCCGGTTGTGATGCATCACTGATTTCCCATCCTTTCACCAATCGGAAAGCATTCCAGATTTTATTAGAGAAATTTCTTCCTTGTTCTACCAGCTTTTCATCAAACAATAAGTCGTTTCCTGCAGGCGAACTGAACAACATCCCAGTTCGCACCCCATCCGCTCCAAATTGCTTGATTAGATCTAATGGATCAGGCGAATTCCCCAATGACTTGGACATCTTTCTGCGCTGCTTGTCTCTAACAATTCCTGTTAAATACACATTCTTAAACGGCTTTTCATCCAGGTATTCATATCCCGCAATCACCATTCTTGCCACCCAGAAGAATAAAATTTCTGGTGCGGTCACCAACGTCTGAGTAGGGTAGAAGAAGTTTAGATCTTCGTTCTTGCTCTTATCAATCTTGCCGGTTTCTTTGTCGAAGCATTTATCGTTGAAGCCATCAAAAACTGCAATTGGCCAAAGGTTGGAAGATGCCCAGGTATCCAATACGTCTTCATCTTGCTTTAAATCGTCTGCAACCAGACTACTATTTCCTGTTGCCTTTCTAGCCTCTTCAACTGCCTCATCAATGTTATACGCAACTACAAAATCATTTTCATCTTCACCATAATAATATGCGGGAATACGCTGACCCCACCACAGTTGGCGAGAGATACACCAGTCACGTACATTCTCCATCCAATGATTGTAGGTATTCTTGAATTTTGCCGGAAAAAGTTGGATTTCATCGTCCATCACCGCCTTGTGCGCTTTTCTCGAGATGTCTTTCATCTTGATGAACCACTGCAATGAGAGCTTCGGCTCTACGACAGAGTTGGTTCGTTCCGAACGTCCAATCTTGGTAATGAACTCTTCTTCTTTCACCAAGATTTCAGCGGCCTTTAAATCCTTTACGATCATCTTGCGCACCTTGAACCGATCTTCACCTACATACTTATCGATTTCACATTTCTCGTTCAATGTTCCATCCAGATTGATGGTGTCAACGGTATCCAGACTGTGTCGTTGACCAATTTCATAGTCATTGGGATCGTGAGCAGGAGTCACTTTCAGACAGCCAGTACCAAAATCCAATTCTACATAATCATCACCAATAATTGGGATCTCTCGATTGATGAAAGGAACCAATGCTTTCTTGCTGATCAAATGTTTGAATCGTTCATCACTAGGATTTACCGCAATACCTGTGTCACCCATGATGGTCTCCGGTCGCTGAGTAGCAATCGTCACAAACTCCTCCGAGTCTTTGATCCGATACTTTACATGATAAAGAACTGCCTGTTCACCGTCTTCTTTGTAGATAACCTCTTCATTGGAAATGGTTGTTTGTGCTTCTGTATCCCAATTAACCATTCGTAAGCCACGATAGATGTAGCCCTTCTTAAATAAATCTACAAACTGTTTGATTACCGCATCATGATAGTTGGGATCCATGGTGAATCCAGTACGCTCCCAGTCGCAGGATGCGCCAAGTTTCTTTAATTGTTCTAGAATAATACCCCCATATTTCTCTTTCCATTCCCAGGCATGCTTCATGAACTCATCTCTAGATAGATCTGATTTCTTGATGCCTTGTTCACGTAGCATACGCACCACCTTTGCTTCTGTAGCAATAGATGCATGATCTGTACCAGGAACCCAGCAAGCTTCTTTACCTTCCATTCGTGCTTTTCTCGTCAGAATGTCCTGAATAGTATTGTTGAGCATATGGCCCATGTGCAGGACACCAGTGACGTTTGGAGGAGGAATGACGATGGTGTAAGCTTCTTTGCCGGTTTTTGGTGTAGCGTGAAAGAAGTTTTGATCCATCCAGTACTGGTACCATTTGTCCTCTACTTGGGTCGGGTCATATTGTGCGGAAATGCTCATCGAAACTTGTTCTTCTTATTAAAATTTTTCAGCCTGCAAATTTAGTTGCTCTCACACTTCTTTTAGCCCTTGGCTAAAGGATTTATGCCTTGCATATTTGTAGTATTAAAAGTAAAATGGAAAAAATGGAAATAGCAGCAAATAATCCTAAGCTTAAATCATGGGTTGAGATACCTGAAAACTCAGACTTTCCTATCCAGAACTTGCCATTTGGCATATTTAAGAAGGATGGAGCACGCAGGACTGGAGCAGCCATTGGCGAAAAAATTGTTGACCTAGCTGGACTGCAAACACATGGATTATTAGATGGGCTAGGGCTCCCAGGAGGAATATTTGAACATGAAGTATTAAATAGCTTTCTGAAATTAGGAAAAGTGATGGGGCGTACTGTCCGCAATCGAATTTCTGAATTACTTCAGGAAGGAAACGAAGAGTTAAAAAGTCATTACCTGTTGGGATCACTTCTAGTAGATCAAAGCCATGTGCGAATGTGCCTTCCTGTGCAGATTGGAGACTATACTGATTTTTATTCCAGCGAGCAGCATGCCTTCAATGTGGGTTGTATGTTTCGTGATCCTGATAATGCGTTATTGCCTAATTGGAAACATATACCAGTAGGATATCATGGAAGATCGTCCTCAATTATTGAGTCTGGTATTCCAATCCACAGGCCCAAAGGGCAACAAAAGCCGAATGACGATGAGCCTCCAGTTTTTGGGCCGTGTAAACTTCTGGACTTTGAGTTAGAGACCGCTTTTATTACATGTGGCTCAAATGAGTTAGGAGAGTCCATCCCTGTGGACAAAACTGAAGATTATATTTTCGGGATGGTTCTTTTCAACGATTGGTCTGCCCGAGATATACAGAAATGGGAATATGTGCCGCTTGGGCCATTCTTGGCAAAGAACTTCGCATCATGTATTTCTCCTTGGATTGTGACATTGGATGCGCTCGAGCCATTTAGAATTTCTGGACCTAAGCAAGAACCAAAAGTGTTGCCGTATCTACAATATAGTGGAAACAAGCATTTTGATATTGATTTGGAGGTAGCGATCCAGCCGGAAGGCAGTGAAGAAAAGGTGGTAGGAAACTCTAATTTCAAATACATGTATTGGAATATGGCGCAACAATTGGCACATCAAACAGTAAATGGCTGTAATATCAATACGGGAGATATGTACGGCAGTGGAACAATCTCTGGACCAGAGTCAAGTCAGTTTGGGTCTATGCTAGAGATCTCCTGGAAAGGAACTAAGCCTGTAGCTATGCCTGATGGAAGTGAACGGAAGTTTATTCAAGATGGAGATACGGTGATCATGAGAGGGCACGCGGAACAGAACGGTATTCGCATTGGTTTTGGTGAAGTATCAACTAAAGTATTGCCAGCAAAGTAAATTATTGTAAGTCATTGCGAAGGAAGAATGACTGAAGCAATCTCTCTATTGATGAGATCGCTTCGTACACTCGCGATGACGATAAGGAAATAACTATGACAATCGACCCAAAAGACATACCTGTACCGCAGCTCCATGGACACCTTCTAAGTGCAGTAGCTCCAAGACCTATTGCATTTGCTAGCACAGTAGACAAAAACGGAAACGTGAATCTGAGCCCATTCAGTTTTTTCAATGTATTTAGTGCAAACCCTCCAATCTTGATATTTTCTCCCGCTAGAAGAGGGCGTGACAATACCATAAAGCATACACTTGAGAATGTGAAAGAGAATGCGGAGGTAGTTGTTAATGTGGTCTCCTATGATATAGTGCAACAGATGTCGCTAAGCAGTACCGAGTATGAGAAAGGGGTGAATGAATTTGTGAAAGCAGGATTTACTGAAGTGAAGTCTGAAAGAGTAAAGCCACCTAGAGTGAAAGAGGCACCTGTTTCATTGGAGTGCAAAGTCATTGAAGTAAAGTCATTGGGTGAACAAGGCGGTGCTGGTCAATTGGTGATTTGCGAAATCCTTTTGATGCACATTGCAGATCATGTATTGGATGAAAACGACAGAATCGATCCGAATAAAATTGATTTAGTAGCAAGAATGGGTGGAAATTGGTATGCTAGAGCGAAAGGAGATGCACTTTTTGAGGTAGCGAAACCTCTGACGACCATTGGAATAGGGGTAGATGGAATACCTGATAGAATCCGCTTAAGTACTGTTCTCACAGGTAATCACTTAGGAATGCTTGGTAATGTGGAATTACTACCTACCAAAGAAGAAGTAAAAGATTTTGAAAACGAACCTGAAGTACGAGCCATTTTCGATTCTTTTGATGATGATGAAAATATTTTGCTTGAGCTACATAAATTAGCCGCTGATCTACTCAATGATGGAGAAGTAGAGACCGCTTGGAAAGTTTTGATGATGGAGTGACTATAGAAATAGCTAAAAAGCAAACCTTTGCTTGAACTCTTCCAGCTCAGCTTTCAATTCGCTAGATTCAAATTTTTCGATTTGATCAAATAATACACTTTTAGGGCTAATCTTTAGTTCGCGCAAATTCATGTGCTGATTGGTGAATATGAATTCTAGCGAAGGGTAAATTTCTTTGAGTACATCTACAATGTCAAGAATTTGTAAATTCTTGTCCACCAAATTGTAGGTTCCACTTTTGACCTCTTTTAGCACTGTTTGAGCAAGTGAATGACATAAAGAATCTACATGAATAAATGCTCTGGATTGTTTGCCATTGCCATTGATTTGAATACGATTCACAAAATTGGCATCAAACATGAATCGATTAATAACTGCATCGAAGCGCATCGATTTACTATAACCGTAGACATTTCCACCTCGAATATTGATGGCGTTTTTCTTTTCAGCCAATCGGTTTACATGCTCCTCCCCTCTAAGTTTTGATATCCCATAAAAGGTTGATGGAGCTGGGGTGGTTGATTCATCAGCTATTTGTTCACTAGCTCCATAAACAGATGTACTACTTAAATAAATAAACTTTGAAATATCAGACTCCTCTGCGCAGTACACAACTTCTGCAGTTCCCCAATGATTGACCTGCTCGTAGAAGTGAGGATCTGTATTTGCAAAAGGAGTGGTAACAATTGCTGCTAGATGGACAACAACGTCCACATCTTTCATTAATTTTTTTAATTGGCGAGTGTCTAAAATATCTCCACGAACAGAATGGATTTTATCGGTATGCTCATAAGTTTTGCCCAGAAAAAAATTGTGATGACCTTTACTTAAGTTGTCATACACAGTGATTTTCTCTATTTCTGGATGAACAACTAGGTGTTTTACCAGTTTGGTTCCAATATATCCGGCTCCTCCGGTGATAAGTACTTTCATTTATTTTTATTTGTCAGGTTGAGCTTAGCGAAACCTTATTTTACGAGATCAGTGTGGAGTCCACACTCTACTTTATTCAATCCAAACCATCTGGCTTCTCGCTCCTGCATATCTAAATCCATTTTTCTAGTGCAGGGCTCGCACCCAATGCTGATATATCCTTTTGCATCCAAAGGGTGTTTAGGGAGATTATGCTCCTTTGCGTAAGCAAATATTTTACGATTATCCCAATCTAGCATTGGATGAAAACGAATGCTGTCAAAAGGAGCAGACTGTTCTACTTTCATGGCCTTTCTCACTGCACTTTGGTCACCACGAACGCCATTAATCCAGACGTCATGACTAGCAAGTACTGATTCCATTGGTTGTGTTTTGTTCAAATAGCAACAGTGATCAGGATCTGTGGTGAACATCAGCTTGCCATTCGTTTCACGTTGCATATTCTTTGGGGTATTGGGTTTTAAATCAACTATTGTCAATCCCAACTGAGTCGCTATTTCATCTCTAAACGACACAGTTTCTGGAAAAAGATACCCTGTGTTGATAAAATAAACAGGGATGGAATTATCTATTTCGCTGAGTATGTGCAACATTGGAATACTATGCGTTTGAAAGGAGGAGGTAGTGAATAATCGTTTACCTTCTTTTTGATATTTCTCAATTTTTTTCCTGATTTCTACTATTTCCATAGAGTGAAGTTCAAGGCAAAACAAACGCACGCTTAAATAAATTCATAGCCTTTGGAAACATCTTTATTAAAAGCGTTGTTATAGGGTCCAGTAATTTCGCATTTATGCCAAGAGTATCTATCAATAGAAAAGAACATTTCAACGCCGCTCATAGATTATATAATCCTGATTGGAGCGATGAAAAAAACGAATCGGTATTTGGAAAATGCAATAACCCAAACTGGCATGGACATAATTACGAAATCATAGTCACATTGACTGGGGAAGTTGATCCCGATACAGGATATGTATATGATATGAAGAAGTTAAGCGACCTTGTGAAAGAACAGGTATTGAACCGATTCGATCATAAAAACCTTAACCTAGATATAAAAGAATTCCAAAACCTCATTCCGACTGCCGAGAATATCGTGAAAGTCATTTACGACCTTCTAAGAGATAAAATCGAAGAGAAGTACGAGATGAAAATAACGCTTTATGAAACAGAAAGAAACTTCGTCGAATACCCGTCCTGAAGAAAACGATGAATTTGCTGATCAGCATATAGGATCATCCTATGATACTCCATTGCGTCCCGATGCATTTGAGCAGGATGATGACTTGAAGATTGAGCTTATCTCAAAGCATTTCAAGGAGATTATGCAAATTCTAGGTTTGGATCTTGAAGACGATAGCTTGGCAGGTACACCTAAGCGAGTAGCAAAGATGTATGTTCAAGAAGTTTTTTCAGGATTAAACCCGAAGAATAAACCCGAGGTTAGATTATTTGAAAATAAGTATCAGTATGATCAAATGCTCGTAGAAAAAGAAATAACATTCTACTCTCACTGTGAGCATCATTTCGTTCCAATTTATGGCAAAGCACATGTCGCTTATTTTCCTAATGGGAAAGTGATAGGTCTTTCTAAAATCAACCGCATTGTTCAGTATTATGCTAAAAGGCCGCAGGTTCAAGAAAGACTCACCGTACAAATTGGAAACGAACTAAAGTCCCTACTAAATACAGACGATATTGCAGTGGTGATGGATGCTTCACATATGTGCGTTTCATCACGCGGTGTGAATGATACGAATAGCCAAACTGGAACAGCTTTTTTTGATGGTAAATTCAAAGATCAAAATTTTAAAAATGAATTTTTGAATTATATCAATTCGAGTGCACATTCGACATAAGCACGGAAGCACTCTAAAGTTCATACAATGGTTTTCTATAAAAGCTAGTTGACTTACCTTTGCGCACTGTTTTTGAAAACCATTTAAAAAATCATGGATAAAATAATCTATTTAGTGCCTGCTCTTGGGCTTCTCGGTCTTCTTGTGATGATCATCAAATCCCGATGGGTATATAAACAAGATGCTGGAGATGAGAAAATGCAAAAACTTGCAAATTACATCAGAGAAGGGGCATTGGCATTTCTTAGTGCAGAATACAGAATACTAGCAATATTCGTAGTTATTGCTGGAGCTCTTTTAGGAGTTATTTCAATGATGGTAGAAACCACACACTGGTTCATCATAGTTGCATTTGTAATTGGTGCTTTCTTTTCAGCATGGGCAGGAAACATCGGAATGCGAATTGCAACCGCAGCAAACGTAAGAACTACGCAAGCGGCAAGAACAAGCCTTCCTCAGGCTTTGAAAGTGTCATTTACTGGTGGAACCGTGATGGGACTTGGAGTAGCTGGACTTGCAGTATTTGGATTAAGTGTAATGTTCATCTTTCTATTTCACTTCTTTATGGGCGGTCAGTGGACTACAAATGGAGTAAATGATATGACTATCGTACTTGAAGCACTTGCAGGTTTTTCTTTAGGTGCAGAGTCTATCGCACTATTCGCTCGAGTTGGGGGTGGAATTTACACAAAAGCAGCTGACGTTGGCGCTGACTTGGTTGGTAAAGTAGAAGCTGGTATCCCTGAAGATGATCCAAGAAATCCAGCAACCATTGCAGATAATGTCGGAGATAATGTTGGTGATGTGGCAGGTATGGGAGCTGATCTTTTTGGATCATACGTAGCAACAGTACTCGCTTCAATGGTACTTGGTAACTATGTGATTAGGGATATGGGTGGGTCAATCACCGATGAATTTAATGGCATTGGACCAATCTTACTTCCATTGGTGATTGCCGGTCTAGGAATTATCTTCTCTCTTTTTGGAACACTATTAATTAAAGTATCCGGAGATAATCCTAAAGAGACACAAGTACAAGCTGCTTTGAATAAAGGAAACTGGGGTTCAATTATTCTTACCGCAATTGCTTGCTGGTTCCTAATTGATCTAATGCTTCCTGCAGAAATGACTATGGTATTCTTTGGTGAAGGAAGCTTGACTGTTACTTCGGTAAATGTTTTTGGAGCTGTACTAGTAGGTCTATTTGTAGGTGGAGCAATCTCATACTTTACTGAGTATTATACAGGTTTAGGTAAAAAACCAGTACTTGACATAGTACAAAACTCTGCAACAGGTGCAGCGACAAACATTATAGCTGGACTTTCCACTGGGATGATTTCTACATTCGCTCCAATTCTTCTTTTCGCAGGTGCGATTTGGGGGGCATATGAGCTGGCTGGATTTTATGGAGTAGGTATAGCTGCTTCCGCTATGATGGCGACTACTGCTATGCAGTTAGCAATTGACGCATTCGGTCCCATCGCCGATAATGCAGGAGGAATTGCCGAAATGAGTGAATTGCCAGATGAGGTAAGAGAAAAGACTGATATTCTTGATTCCGTTGGTAATACAACTGCTGCGATAGGTAAGGGATTTGCAATAGCATCCGCAGCATTGACAGCATTGGCGCTTTTTGCAGCTTATGTAACATTCACAGGGATTGATGGAATTAATATTTTCAAAGCGGATGTCCTTGCTGCACTATTTATAGGAGGTATGGTTCCAGTGGTATTCTCAGCGCTTGCAATGAGGTCGGTAGGTAAGGCTGCCATGGAAATGGTGAAAGAAGTAAGACGTCAGTTCAAAGAAATTCCGGGTATCATGGAAGGTACTGGACAGCCTGAATATGGTAAGTGTGTAGATATTTCTACAAAGGCAGCTCTGAGAGAAATGATGCTGCCTGGCGCAATAACAATCATTGCTCCAATTCTAATCGGTTTCTTAATGGGTCCTGAAGCACTAGGTAGCTACATGGCTGGGGTTGCTGTGTCAGGTGTATTGTGGGCTATATTCCAAAACAATGCAGGCGGTGCATGGGACAATGCTAAAAAGTCTTTCGAAGCTGGAGTACTAATAGATGGTGAAATGACTTACAAAGGATCAGAAGCTCATAAAGCTGCAGTGACTGGAGATACAGTAGGTGATCCATTTAAAGATACTTCAGGACCTTCAATGAATATTTTGATTAAATTGACCTGTCTGGTTGGACTTGTAATTGCTCCAATCTTAGGAGAAGTCTACGGAACAGGGGCACATGCTGCAAATGACACGGAAGTAAAAGAAATCAAGCTTTCAGAAACGGAAGTTGCTGAAATAGAAGAAGTAAAAGCAGAAGTAAGTATTGCTGAGTAGAGCATTTAATAAAATATTTGAAACCTCGATCATTCGATCGAGGTTTTTTTGTGTCTTTACGTAACTTCCACGTGTGTCTGATAATGAGCTTTCTCAAATAGCAGAGGACTGGTTTAAGTCAAAAAAATGGAAGTCTTTTGAATTCCAAAGAAAGACCTGGGAAGCCTATTTAGATGGGAAAAGTGGACTTTTAAATGCACCCACAGGATCAGGAAAGACCTATGCACTTTGGATTCCATGTGTATTAGAGTTTTTGAAGCATAACGAGCCACAAGATATAAGACCAGAGGTACAAATACTTTGGATCACACCACTGCGAGCTTTAGCTAAAGATATCCAGAATGCCATGCAGGCATTCTGTGATGATACAGATATTCGTTGGAAAATTGGCTTGAGGACAGGTGACACAACGACTACAGAAAGACAGAAACAGAAAAAAACTGCCCCACAAGCCTTGGTAATCACGCCTGAAAGTCTGCACGTTTTATTGAGTCAAAGCGATTATCCCAATTACCTAAAAAATGTCAAAAGTATCATTGTAGATGAATGGCATGAATTGATTGGTACCAAACGTGGAGTTGCTACTGAGCTCGCCATTTCAAGGCTTAAGAAACTAACAGAAGGAAAGCTAAAAGTATGGGGGATATCGGCAACTATCGGGAATCTACCTCAGGCAAGAAGAGTATTACTGGGGGAAGATCTTTATAAAGATGCCGTATCCATTCGGTCTGAAATTGAAAAAGAAATTATTGTTGAATCAGTACTACCTGATGAAGTAGAGAAGTTTCCTTGGGCTGGTTTTTTAGGAACCAAATTAATAGATAAAGTACTTCCTATAATCAAGAACAGTCATACGACTTTGCTATTTACCAATACCCGTTCGCAAACCGAACTTTGGTATCAAGTAATATTAAAAGAGGCACCAGAACTCGCAGGTATAATTGCCATGCATCATGGGTCGATGGATCAAAATATTAGAAACTGGGTGGAAGACGCACTACATGCAGGAAAGCTTAAACTTGTTGTTTGTACTTCAAGTTTAGATTTAGGAGTTGATTTTAGACCAGTTGATACCGTTATTCAAATAGGAGGACCAAAGGGAGTATCGCGTTTTCAACAACGAGCTGGTAGGAGTGGTCATGGTCCTGGTGAGGTAAGCAGAATTTATTTTGTACCTACACATTCACTAGAACTAATAGAAGGAGCGGCCTTACGTTCGGCCATTGAGGAAGGAAAATTTGAACAGCGGAAACCTCTTGAGAAGTGTTTGGATGTTTTGGTTCAGTACCTGGTCACCTTGTCAGTGAGTGGAGGTTTTAGACCGCTGAAGATTCTTGAAGAGATTAAAGAGACCTATTGTTATCGTCTCCTCACAGCGGAAGAATGGAATTGGGCTTTAGAATTTATAACAACGGGAGGCAGTACACTTGGTGAGTATGATGAGTTTTCCAGAGTCTATAATGATGATGGTATATATAAAATAATAAACCCTAGGGCTGCTCAGCGCCATAAACTATCTATCGGAACAATCGTAGGTGATCCAGCGATGAGTGTGAAGTTTTTGACTGGAGGACATTTGGGGACTGTAGAAGAGAGCTTTGCCTCAAAACTTAATCCGGGAAAGACCTTTTGGTTCGCAGGACAAAATCTTGAGTTCGTGAGGATTAAAGACCTTACTGTCTTTGTGAAGAAATCGAAGAAAAAGAGTGGTATTACGCCGGCATGGGGAGGAGGAAGGCTTCCACTTTCATCGCTACTCTCAGATCAAATAAGAAATAAGCTACAAGCAGCTATAAATGGTAACTATACAGATATAGAACTAAAGAAGATAAAGCCGATCCTTGACCTTCAATCTAAATGGTCTATGATACCAGACAAAGAATCATTATTGATTGAAAAGGTGGAGACTGAACATGGTCATCATTTATTTTTCTTTCCATTTGAAGGAATGTTTGTTCATGAAGTCCTTGTTAGCTTGGTGGCATACAGAATAAGTAAACTTCAGCGGATCACCTTTTCAATCTCCATGAATGATTATGGATTTGAATTATTGTCAGATCAAGAAATAGCTATTGAAGAGGCCCTTGAACTGGATCTATTCAGTGAAGAGAATATCCATCAAGACATCAAAGAATCCATTAATATGACTGAAATGGCTCAGCGAAAATTTAGAGATGTAGCAACCATAGCTGGTTTAATTTTTCAAGGATATCCTGGGAAAAATATTAAAGCAAGACATCTTCAAGCTTCCTCAGGCATTATTTACAAAGCTTTTAAAGAATATGATGAACATAATCTACTCCTTAAGCAATCAATGGAAGAGGTAATGACATTGCAACTAGATCAATCCAGATTTATGGAGGCAATTCGGCGAATCAATTCTCAAAAGATTATTCTTAAAGAAACAGAAAAACCGAGCCCGTTTGCTTTCCCCATTCTGGTAGATATGATCAGAAGGGAAAAGCTGAGTTCAGAAGATGTAACAGATCGAATACTTAAAATGCAAATGCAACTTGAACGATCAGTGCAAGACACTTAAATTTGAAGAATGAAAGTAACTGTATTTATATCTCTAGTACTTGTGAGTTCTGGTTTGTTTTCTCAAACCATTGTTGGTCAATGGAAAACCATTGATGATGAAACGGGGAAGCCAAGATCTATTGTAAAGATTTATGAACAGAAAGGACAATTTTTTGGGAAAATTGTAAAGCTGTTCAGGGAACCAGATGAAGACCAGGATCCGATTTGTGAAGAATGTGAAGATGAAAGAAAAGGACAAAAGATCATTGGAATGGAAATTATTTCAGAGATGAAATACAATAAAGGAAATGATGAATACCATAAAGGAGAAATTATGGATCCTGAGAACGGAAATATCTATGATTGCAAGCTTTGGATTGAGGATGGTGACCTTAAAGTGAGAGGTTATTTACTTTTTTTCTACCGAACTCAAACTTGGCTTCCATATTCTAGTGAGTGATTTTGTTTTACCCCTTGCTGGTGAAGAACTAGTCTTACTTCCCGAACGAGCCATTTATTGGAGTTCAAGGCAAACACTTATCTTATCAGACTTACACTTAGGTAAGGCAGGTCATTTTAGAAAGCACGGAATACCGATATCGCGTAAAATACACTTAACGGACATTCATATACTTGAGAGACTTATTAAGGAAAATCGACCGGAGAAGGTGATCCTTTTAGGCGATCTTTTCCATAGTTTTGAAAACAACGAGTGGAAGGATTTCCTTACTTTTTTGAAAGTATATAATTACATTGAATTCATTCTCGTAGAAGGGAATCACGATATCCTTTCTGAATACCCTGAAGAACTTTCTCTCGTCTCTCTATTAGATATACCCCCATTTTCTTTCACCCATATTCGTGAAGAATCTCAGCTATTCAATATTTCAGGACATATCCATCCTGGGGTATCTATTCGAGGCAAGGGTCGTCAAAGCATAACAGTTCCTTGCTTTTATTTCGGGTCTAATCATGGCTTGCTTCCAGCTTTTGGTCAGTTTACAGGAATCAAAAAAATCCAGCCTAAAAGTAATGATCGAGTATTTGGGATAGCTGATAGAACCATCATTGAATTAACCTAAATTATGCATTAAAGCATAATTTACCCAAAGGGCAGACGAAAGCTTGGCTTTGTCTGGGTTACCCTGATAAAAATTTTGTTTATCTAAATTTTTCGTCATTATTCAATAGAATAATCTGGGGGTTAACGTAATATTTAGCGTATTTTACGATTGTAATCCTAACTACTCACCATTGAGGGGTTACCAATTGGTTGTTTACAGTATATAAAACTGGCTTGGTGTATGAAGGATAGTGAAATTCTTGAGCGAATAAGTCGCGGAGATGAGCGAATGCTTGATCATCTATATAAGAAATATTATAAGATGATGACTAAGATCGTGCTATCCAATAGTGGAACAGAGGATGAGGCGAAAGATGTATACCAAGAGGCCTTACTCGCATTTTGGCAGAAAGCTACAAGTGGAAAGTTGGTGTTGACTTCCAAGATTAGTACATACTTGTATAGCATTTGCTTAAATCAGTGGAGAAAGGAATTGGATAGAAAAAGTCGTTTGAGTTCTGAAACCGTAGATGGAGAGGATTATCAATCACATGACGCTAAAGAGCGTTTGAAAATTGTAACGGACTGTATTGATCAGTTGGGAGATGTGTGTAAAAAGGTTTTAACCTATTACTATTTCGATGGTTTAGGAATGCCGGACATTGCTGAGAAGATGAATTTTGCCAATACAGACACTGCAAAAACAAAAAAATATAAGTGCAAGAAAAAGCTGGATAGTTTAATAAAGAGTAAGTATACCACCGAAGACTTTTTTGATTAAAATGACAAACCTTCAACAAGAGCTCATAGATAAATATCACTCAGGCCTGATGAGTGACTCAGAAATGGCCACCTTTCGGGCTGAGGTCGACGCTGATCCTTCTATAAAATCAGAATTTGACTTACAAGCCGATATTGTAAATGGTCTGAAAGAGCAAAGAAAAATTGAATTAAAAGCAAGACTAGATGCAATCAATGTAGGACCAACGTGGATTGAATTTGTACAGCAGTCTGCATTGATGAAGTCATTGGGAGGTGTGATGGTAGCCTCAATCATTGGAACGGGGATATATTTTCTTGGGGAAAAAGAAAATGAAAACACCTCCATTACCATTACTGCTCCACAAACTACTTCGCCTGAATATGTATGGGAGCTAGGTAACGAGAATGTACCTGTTAATAATACTAAACTAGAGAAACTTGAAACTGGAGAAACTATAGCTCAGAATACTCATGAACAAATTATTAAGAAAATAGCATCTCAAAATGATACCGAAGAAACAGTTGAGGAATCAAATCAAGTAGCGGATTCGTTTCAACCTGAATTTGAAGCACCATCTGTAGAAAACATTGAAGATGAAAAACAATTCAATAGTTTAGATCTTGATAAGCTTCCTGAAAACACTGCGGCATCAGAAAATGATGATCCGATTGATGTACAGACTCGCATTACCAAAAGCAATACGATCAAGTATAAATATTATGATGGTAAGCTATTTTTAAATGGAGATTTTGATAAAGCACCATATGAAATTCTTGAAATTAATAGCTCCACAGGTAGAAGAATCTATGTTTACTATTTAGATAATTACTACAAGGTTGGGATTGCTGATAAATTCATAGAACTACCTTTAGTTAAGAATAATGAAGTAGTTACTGAATTAAACCTTATCCGAGCAAACAAGTAAGGCTGTAAACGTTCCATTCCATCTGCATTTTGCCTAAATTCGTGGCTTAATGGAGGAAAAGAAAACCAGAAAGAAAAGAAAACTAGGTAGCTATCCTTTTGCTAGCGTGGTTTTTAGCATCACGGTAGCACTTCTTGTCCTCGGTATTTTCGGATGGCTTCTACTTCATAGCTCCAGACTTGGTGTTCGTATTCAGGAAAATATCGAAGTTCAGGTCTACTTCAATAAGAACATTTCACAATCAGACATTACCAAAATTAGAACCACGATTGCTTCGAAACCTTATATCCTGATTAAGGAAGAGCCACAAATCATATTGATCACCAAAGAGGAAGCTGCAAAACAATTTGTAGAAGCCACTGGTGAAGATTTTAAAGATTTTTTAGGAGATAATCCGTTGAGAGACCTGTTGGCAATTAAAATTCAAGCAGATTATCAGGCAATTGATAGCCTTAATCAAATAAAAGCAGAGGTTGAGAAAATGAGGGGTGTTTTTGAAGTAGACTTTGAAGAAAGCTTAATTGAAAGTATCAATGAAAACTTGACTAAGATTGGATTCATTTTGCTGTCGATAGCGATTTTTTCACTCGTTGTAGTTATAATACTCATTAACAATACGATTAAGCTCGCGCTCTTTTCTCAAAGATTCCTCATTCGAAGCATGCAATTAGTTGGAGCGACAAGCTCATTCATTCAGCGACCCTTCCTTTTTAGATCAATGATCTATGGATTACTTGCAGGTGTTTTGGCTTCAGGAATAATCTATGGATTGACAATGTACATGAACACCATTATAGAAGGACTATCAGAGCTCCAGGATACAAATGGATTCCTGATTCTCTTTTCATTGATCCTCATAATGGGAATGATTGTGGGGTATTTTAGCTCATTGAGGGCTATTAGGAAATATTTAAAAATGTCATTAGACCAACTTTATTAGATATGTCAGAAAAACGAAAACTTGCTTTTTCTAAAGCTAACTACATTATAATGATCATTGGGGTTATAACCCTAGCTCTAGGGTTCATCATTATGACACTTGATACTGAACCTTACGGTTTTGGTTTCTTAGGACTGACATTAGGCCCTATCGTTGTTATGCTCGGCTTTATTATTCAGTTTGTAGCTATTTTTTATAAGCCAAAAACAAAGTCTGAGACTGAATGAGCTGGATAGAAGCGCTCATTCTGGGAATTATTCAAGGCTTAACCGAATTTCTTCCAGTTAGTAGTAGTGGACACTTAGAGATCGGCTCAGTTTTGCTCGACGCTCAATCTTCAGATAATTTACTTTTCGCTGTTATCGTTCACTTGGCAACAGCACTGGCAACTATCGTTGTGTTCAAGAAAGACATTCTGACTCTTTTGAAAGATATATTCAAATTTCAATGGAATGAATCAACACAATTCGCTGCAAAAATTCTACTATCCATGTTGCCAGTTTTTGTGGTTGCAATCTTCTTCAAAGATCAAATTGAAGAATTATTTGTAGGCAACCTTGTACTGGTAGGTTCCATGCTTTTGATTACAGGAGGCCTTCTTTTGTTTGCACATTATAAGAAAGATGGCGAGAAAAATGTTGGTTACTTAAGTGCTTTTACAATTGGATTAGCGCAGGCATTTGCGGTACTTCCCGGTATTTCCAGATCGGGTTCTACGATAGCGACAGCTCTTATTCTAGGTGTTGAGAGATCAAAAGCAGCTCGATTTTCATTCCTGATGGTTTTAATCCCTATTCTAGGAGCAAGTTTACTTGAGCTGCTGGATTATGCTGAAAATACGGGAACCCACACAATTAATACTTCAAGTTTGATCATTGGGTTTTTAGCAGCATTTGGATCAGGTTTTCTGGCTTGCAAATGGATGATTAAAATTGTTAGAAAAGGAAAGCTGACCTACTTTGCTATCTATTGCTTCATTGTTGGCTTCATTGCAATCTTATCAGCATAATGGAAAATACTTACGAAGAAGGAAGACTTCTACTTATCAATAAGCCGGTCAATTGGACTTCTTTTGATGTGGTGAAAAAGCTTCGATATGTATTGAAGGTAAAAAAAATTGGACATGCAGGTACTTTGGATCCATTAGCTACTGGCCTGTTGATCATTGGAACGGGGAAATTCACGAAGAAGCTAAATGAATTGCAAGGACTGGATAAGTCCTATGAGGGGGTTATAGAAATTGGCAAGACCACTCCATCATATGATTTAGAAACTGAATTTAATTCTGAGAAAGATTGGTCTGGCGTAACAGAAGCAGATTTGGAAACTGCTCGTCTGAAGTTTATAGGACCAATAAGTCAAGTTCCGCCAGCACATTCTGCCGTTAAAATAGGGGGAGAGAGAGCTTATAAAAAAGCACGGAAGAATCAAGAGGTGAAGCTTGAACCACGTTCTTTAACGATACACGAATTTGATATTGATTCTTCTGACCTTCCCAATGTGGGATTTAAGGTTTCATGCTCAAAAGGAACATATGTCAGAAGTCTGGCTCATGATCTAGGCCTGGAACTAGGAGTGGGTGGGTACCTGAAGAAATTAGTACGAACTAGTGTAGGCCCATATCAGTTGTCTGATGCGATGGAGTTAGATGAATTTATCAAGCAGCACAATGAAGGTATTTGATCAGATTGATGCCTTTGAGAAGCTGGACTATTCGGTGGTCACTATAGGAACATTTGATGGCATTCATTTAGGCCACCAAGCTATCTTGAAAAAATTAATTGAAGATGCTAGAGATCACAATGGAAAAAGTGTTTTAATCACTTTTTGGCCTCATCCAAGATTCATACTTAGTAAAAATGAAAATAAGCTCAAATTGCTCACCACCTTTGATGAAAAGGTTGACTTACTGGATGAATTAGGTGTTGATATAGTTTTAAAAATTGCATTTACACCTGAGTTTTCTAATTCTTCAGCAGACCAATTTGTCAAAGATATTTTAGTTGATAAGGTTGGTACGAAACAGTTGTTTATTGGATACAATCATCATTTTGGGAACAATCGAGAAGGTAATATTGATTTTCTCCGGAAGGTCGCACCAACTTATGATTTTAAAGTGAATGAGATTTCGAAGCAAGAGATAGATCATGTGGGAATCAGTTCTACAAAAATCAGGGATACATTAGAAAGTGGTGAAATCCACCTGGCGAACTCACTATTGGGGCGTAACTATTCGATTACAGGTAGAGTCGTTGATGGTAACAAACAAGGAAGGTCTATTGGATTTCCTACAGCAAATATTGAAATAGCTGAAGCATACAAACTTTTGCCTGCAGACGGATCCTATGCCGTAAGAGTAACAGTAAAGAAGAATGTTTACAAAGGGATGCTTAATATTGGTTTTAAACCGACAGTTGATGGTTCAAAGCGTACTATTGAAGTACATCTGTTTAATTTTGAGCAAAATATTTATACAGAAGAAATCAAAGTTGAATTTATAAAAGCATTGAGAAAGGAACTCAAGTTCAATAGTATTGATGACTTAAAGATTCAATTGAATAAAGACAAAGAAGCAGCGTTAAAGCTATTAAGATGAAGTTCTTGTTAAACTCTTTTTTAATTGTACTCATAGCTATTCTGATTACATCATGTAAGAGGACGGATGACCTAGTTGATTTTACCATTGATGAAGAACTTTTGTTAGGTGAAAAATTAGCGGAAGTCGTATCAAGTTCGGTAGATTTTTCTGTGATTTCTCCTGAAAGCAATTCAGGAGTTTATGATTATGTCAATTCTCGATTGAACGAGATCACATCGTCCACATCATTGTTGAAATCTGACTTTAATTGGACCGTCACTTTACTTAAAAGCGAAGATCGAAGCGCTTTCGCTACACCAGGAGGATTTATCTATATAAATACAGGATTAATATTCTTTTTAGAGAATGAGGATCAATTTTCTGGATTGATCGCACATTTGATTGCCCATGTGGATAGCACACATGTAACAGAAAGACTTTTCTTTCAATTTGGTATAAACAATCTGAAATCAATCGCGAATGGTAACGACGAAGCAGCATTATCTAGTGTGCTAAACTCATTGAATCCTTCAACTGAATCTTTTATGTATAGCCGATCCAATGAATTGGAAGCAGATGAATATTCTGTGTCACTTCTCTCGGGCTCAGGGCAATCTTGTTCTGCCGCAGGATTGTTTTTTGAGCGTATGGAAAACGTTCAACCGGAGAGGCAAACTTTTTTTCTATCCATACACTCCGGTACAGATACACGAGTAGAAGACATCAACGAAATTGCAGGTTCAATGGGCTGTGATACCTCAGTGGATAGTGAATCTGCTACAAGATTTCAGTCATTTCGAAATTCTATACCTTAATAGTCATCACAAAATTGTGATTCCATAATCTTAATTATTAATGAAAAAGTCAGAAATCAAATTTGTAATAGAATTAGATAAAGAGAACATTCCTGAAAAAATCATGTGGGATGCAGATGAAAAGGATCAACCCGGTTTGACCGAAACAAAATCAATAAGCCTGAATCTTTGGGATCATGATAATAAAAACACCATGCGGATTGATCTCTGGTCAAAGGATATGCCTGCGGATGAGATGAAGCATTTCTACATAGATTGTTTAGGCGGACTTGCTCAAAGCGTCTTAAATGCCACAGGAGATGAATACATGAATCAGGAAATTTCTTCATTATGTGACAAATTAGTTGAGCACGTAAAGAGCGAAGGGTAATCTCTCAGACTTTATAAATTCCTTATTTTCACCGAAAATCATTAATATTATGCATGCATAATATGTTCGAACAAACTATGTGCAAAATTTGCCATTAGCTGGAATTTATTGTTAATTATCTAACCAAAAGCCAAATTTTATTTGCTTAAACATTAACCCACATGAATCGAAATATTACAAAATGGATTTTAGGCGCTTGTTTAACTCTTATCTGGAGTTTTTCTTTCGCACAAACAACCGTCTCAGGAAAAGTTTTAGATGCTGAAACCGGAGAACCACTAATTGGTACTCAGATTTTAGTGAAAGGAACAGTTTTAGGTACTATTTCAGATGTCAATGGAGATTTTTCATTGTCTGTACAATCAGCTCCACCCATTACGCTGGTTATCACCTATGTAGGTTATGAGCGGCAGGAAATTGAAGTAACGGCTTCAGGTCAAACGTTGGATATACAATTGGCTGAATCCACCTTGTTAGGTCAGGAAGTAGTCGTGTCAGCTTCTCGTGTGGAAGAGAATATATTACAATCTCCAGTAAGTATAGAAAAAATGGACATTTTGGCTGTTCAAAATACTTCTGCAGATACATATTATAAAGCTATTGCAAATCTGAAAGGGGTTGATGTTGCCTCAAGTAGCATCAATTTCCAAATTATAAATGCTAGGGGTTTTGGTTCAACAGGTAATACCAGATTCGTTCAGTTAATCGATGGAATGGACACTCAAGCTCCTGCATTGAACTTTCCGATTGGTAATCTAAATGGCCCTTCAGTCCTGGACGTGGAAAGTGTTGAATTGATACCTGGCGCTTCATCAGCGCTATATGGCCCGAATGCTTTTAATGGTATACTATTGGTTAACAGTAAAAACCCTTTTGAATATCAAGGTTTAAGTGCATACATGAAAACCGGTGTGAATCATGTGGGGGATGATGCGGATCAAGATCCGGCACTTCTAAATACTTTTTCTCTTAGATATGCAAAAGCTTTTAATAACAAATTCGCCTTCAAGGTTAATGCTACTTATCAGTATGCAGATGATTGGCATGGGACCTCTGAATTTGATAGAAATGCAACCAATAACCCATTTGCCAGTATAGGCGGAGAAAATCCAGGAGCAGATCGTTTGCATTTCCATGGAGATGAAGCGACCATTAATTTGGCTATATTTCCTTTCAGTGATAATTTTAATGCACTTGCAAGATCTAGAAACTTTGGTCCAGGCTTAAGTGCTAATACATATGCCCAGTCTGGAGATTTACCGAATCATGTAGTGTCTGTCACTCCATGGAAAGAAGTTGACTTAATTGATTATGGCTCCCGGAATATAAAGTTTAATACAGGACTTTTCTATCGATTAAATGATGATTTAGAGTTGAGTTATTTATATAATGGTGGATTCGGTACAAGTATTTACACTGGAGCCCAAAGGTATTCATTATCTAATTTCAGCATTCAGCAACACCGTTTACAATTAAGAGCCGATAATTTCTTCGTGAGAGCTTATGGTACCTTTGAAAATTCGGGTGATTCTTACATTACAGAATTCTTAGCATTAAAAATGAATGATGCTAGAAGCGGAGGCGGTGTGTCAACTTGGTTGGCCACTTATGGAGTTAACTACCTTGAGTATCTTAATAATGAAGGGTTTGCTCCTGGAGATTTAGCAGCATTGCAAAACTCTAATCAACAAGCTGATCGTGATCAAGCTTTATTGATCCAGCAACAAGCTCATGATTATGCAAGAGGGTTGAATGATAATAATTTTTTCCCATTAGATCCTGTTGAGCAGGCAGCAGAGTTTCAAAGAATAAAAGAAGAATCATTGGATGGAACAATCCCTTTCGGTCCAAAATTTAGTGATGCTACAAAGATGTATCAGGCAGATGCTCAATATGATTTTAAGAATCAAGTAGATTTCATGGATTTTCAAGTTGGAGGATCTTATAGAATTTTTGATCTTCGTTCGGAGGGTACAATATTTCCTGATGAAGATGGAGGAATTCAAATTAACGAATTTGGAGCTTATGCGCAGTTTGGTAAAAATGTAACGGATGACTTAAAGCTAAGTGGCTCTGTTAGATTTGATAAAAACGAGAATTTTGATGGGCAAGTCAACCCTAGGATCTCTGCAGTTTATACAGTGGCCAATGATCATAATATTAGAGCATCTTTTCAAACGGGTTTTAGAAACCCAACGACTCAAGGACAATTCATTGACCTAAATACTATTTCTACGCGATTATTAGGAGGATTGCAAGATAATTATGATACATATGATTTAGCACGCACCAGTTCTACTGGAGTCCCTTTAGCATTTACAGGTGGTTCTGTTAATGCATTTAGAAATAGCGTGTTTGGCGGTAGTTCTTTTGATGAAGCTATTCTGTCACTTGAAGCTTTCGAGACTCAAGATATTCGACCGGTTGTGCCTGAAGAGGTTCGTTCTATTGAAGTTGGGTATAAAAGTTTGATAGGAAATAAACTGCTTGTTGATGCTGTCTATTATCATAACACCTATACCAGTTTTATAACACAAATTCGTATTGTGGTTGCTGGCGAACACACGAATGAAAGTTTAACAGCAGCCCAAGTTACAGGTGCTGAAGAAGGAGATCCTAATTATTTAACTATCCTGAATGGAAGTGCATTAACACTTGATAATGGTTCTTTCACAGGTAATACAGCACAGATATATAGTAACTTGGATGATGAAGTCACTTCTCAGGGAGCAGCACTTGGATTAACTTATAATTTGCCAAAAGGATACACGATAGGAGGTAACTATAGCTGGAATAAACTGAATGGAGGATTTACTGAAAATAACCTCAGTGAGTTTAACACACCAGAACATAAATACAACATCAATTTTGGTAATAGAAAACTTACGGATAAGTTGGGCTTTAATGTCACTTACCGATGGCAAGAAGCTTTTAGGTGGGAATCTTCATTCGCCATAGGCGATGTGCCTTCTTATAGCACATTAGATGCTCAGATCTCTTTGAAATTAGAAGAGATTAAATCAGTTGTTAAAGTGGGTGGATCTAATCTTTTTGGAGATACTTATCTTCAAAGCTTAGGAGGACCAAATATTGGTTCTATTTACTACGTATCACTTACGTTTGACGAGTTGATGAACTGATTGATTTAATAGAAAATTGACCGCCATTTCACAAGAATCGGCGGTTTTTTGTTTAATACTAATTTATAAATATGAGAAAATTTTTAATGATATCGTTGGTTGCAGTGTTCTTTGGGTGTAGTGATGATGATGGATCACTCTCTGGAAGATATGTGGAAGATGTTTTTTCGGAAGTTGATATATCGTTTGATATCATATATGGAGAAGGAGCAGGTCTGTTGGGATCTGTGCAAAATTTAAGATTAGATGTTTTTGAGCCTTTAGGAGACAATGAAACAAACAGACCGCTATTGCTTTTGGCTCATGGAGGTGCATTTATAGGTGGCAATAAAGCTGATATTAGAGATTTATGTAGTGCATATGCGAAAAAGGGATATGTCGTTGTAAGTATGCAATATAGGTTGATCAATGATCCATCTGTAGCAAATAAGGATTCAATAGCCTATACAGAAGGGGTTGTATTAACACTCTCTGATATGCGAGGTGCAATCAGGTTTATGAGAGACAATGCGTTAAATGACAATGATTATGGGATAGATCCGAATATGATCATACTAGGTGGAGTATCTGCAGGTGCTGTTATGTCCATGAACGTAGGTTTCTTGGATGAAGATGATCAGGACTATCCTGATTATTTGAAAGAAATTCAAGAAGCTAGCGGTGGTTTTGAAGGAAATACAAATGATATAAGTACTTCTTCTGAAGTACAAGGCATTATAAGTTACTCAGGGTCCGTTTTAAGAGATGCTTGGATAGATAGCAATGATCCACCAATCTTCATGGTTCACGATGCATTAGATGAGGTAGTTCCGTGTGATTACCGAAATACCAACGTGGTTCCATTCCCACTGTTTGCGTATGGATCTTGTTCAATTGTAGACGCTTTGGATGCGGCAGGCGTGACTTATGAATTCATGGAGATACCAGGAGAGACAAATCCTCCAAATAATCATGTTACATATCTTGGAGAAGATCAGGGTCAAGCCATTATAGATCAGTCAGCAGAGTTTATCAATAGGATCATCACTGGCGAAATATAGTTACACTTTTTGTGTATTGCTATTTCAGGACATGACAGAGTACGCTTTTGCTTGAATATTCATGACTAAAGAGGATTCAACTTGAAGAGTCTCTATTTCTAAATAGTATTGTACAAACCAATAACACTTTTAAGATATTGTCAGTAGAGTTCATAAATTGACAGTAATCACATCGTATAGGCTTTTAAGTTTTAATTGGTTAGCTTTTTTGATGAAGCGATTTTATTCATAATTCTGTAAAATCGAGAACTTCAAGATCTACTAGCATTTTATCTAATTCTTAAAGTTTAGTGAATTCAAAAAAAAATTGCTTTTATGCTGGTTGCTTTTTGTATGTGATTACGTTATTTTTAATATATAATTTTAAAACTTACCAAAATGCGAAAAATCTTACTCACTATTTTTGTGTCAATTTGTTTGATACAATTTTCATTGGCTTGCGGAGGACCTACTTTGGAAGGTCCAAACGCTATTGTATTAAATAGCTATCAATCTGGATTCGAGACAGCTACATTTTCAATTAATACGTCAAGTGTACCTCCACAGTTTGATCAGTATTATGTTGAATGGGAACCTTTTCTTGGAGTATCCAGTACAGGAACCGACGGACGCTCAATCACTTACCGTACTAATGACTATCCTTACACTAATCCGGACCCAGATCGTGGATATAATTTGGTAATTCAAGCTACTGTCTTCTGGATTGATTCGAACGGACAAGTCTTTGATACAAATACACTATCAAGAACAATATTAATAGACCATTCTAGAGATCCCAGGTAGTGGAAGATCATGTGTGAAATAATGATAACCTGAGAGATTGAATATTCAGTTTTTATCTATGATGAAAAAATACACTAGTCAAAAAATGCCAACTAACATGTTGGTATTTTTTTTATGTTGCCTTTTCGTATTAATTACAGTTCTGTCTTGGAGTTTTGATGACCTTTCATTTCTATGTTTTGTCTCCTTTCTACCAGTTTTTTTTCTGGTAGATATTATGAAAGAGCGGAATAGTTTACAATTTACATTGCTACTGTTTTTTTTGAACTTAGTGATAAATATACTTGTATTCTCATGGTTGTTTAGTGTTTCTTATGCGGCTGGATTAAGCATTTGTTTTCTCAATTCATTAGTATTTACGGTACCATATTTCTTTTTGAAATCCAATAACTCATCTTTTATCAACATCAACAAGTATTTATTTTTAACTTTTTGGGTTGCAGTTGAGTTTTTTCATTTTAGATGGTCAATTGCATTCCCTTTGTTAAATCTTGGATACTGTTTGAGTTCATATCCAAATATCATTCAATTCTATGAGGTAACAGGATCTTTAGGAGGCACCTTTTGGGTGCTATTAACAAATATTTTGTTGTATGATTTTGTAAGGTCCTTTAGGATGACTCATTCAGGTAAACACTTACATAAAATTATACGAGTATCTATGTTTTTTATATTTCCGATATTGATTTCTAGACTTATGGAAAATGAGAATTATATAAAAGAAAATAATAAATTTAATGTGTTAGTGGTTCATCCTAGTATCGATTGTGAGAATGAAAAGTATAATAGAGAAGCATCTGAAGTAACAAAATATTATTTATCATTATTGGATACCTCTTCCTTAATTGGGTCCGCAGATTTAATACTTCTTCCCGAAACTTCACTTCCAGATATCGGCTTTCTTCATGAATTAGATAAAAATGAATCTATGAATCTATTATCTAATTTTGTTAGAAAACATAAAACGCCAATATCGTCAGGGGCAATTTCGTACAGCTTAGAAAATAACATTAATGAAAAGAAAGCTCATGAAAATCCGAATTTGGTATACTCTTCTAAGTATGATGTATGGTATAAAGTATTCAATAGCTTCATTCAACTTGATTCTGATTATTCAGTGCAACATAGAGCTAAAGAAAACCTAGTACCGATAGAAGAAACTTTATTGAAAGGAAAGTTCTTCTCAATTTTAAGAAAGCTAGTAGGGTCGAGAGGAGGATTTTTCTTTTCTCGAGAAGATAGACCATCATATTTATTTGAACTTAAATCAGGTAGTGCCTATGCACCCATTATTTGTTATGAATCTGCTTTTAGTAACATATTAAGGAAGTCAGTTTTGAAAGGAGCTGAATTTATAACAGTAGGTCTTAATGAATGCTGGTATAAGAATACATCTGGCGCTAAGCATTTTTTAAGAGCGGCTAGCATACGTGCAATAGAAACCAGAAAGTATATCGTAAGATCATCTAATATGGGATATTCAAGTGTGACTAATTTAAATGGTCATATTATCGATAAAACTTTTTCAAGTGAGCCTAAGGTCTTTTTAGCAGCAATACACCGTAATGGTATAAAGACTTTTTTTGTTAAAAATGGTGACTGGTTAGGATACTTAAATTTTTTATTTATGTTAACCCTTGTTTCAATCTCTTTTTATAGAAAAAGCAAAACTAGATAAGTTCTTTCCATGCTTAACTATTATTAATTTTCTAGCCTTGATTTTTTGACTTAAATGTGATCGATGAAAAGACAAGAAACAAGATTCCAAGCGGATTAAGCATTCTCAACGAGACAATAATATTGACTTTTAATTGGTAATGATATCGAAGGTGGAAAATGAGAATGACCTACAAGCAAGAGTTGAAGATCTATGACACCTATAGAAACATGGAAGGAGTACAATTTGGTTCGTGACGAAACGGCGTACTTCATTCATACATTTCACAAACGGCCTAGAGCCAACATCGAAAGAGAGACCTGTCCAAAAATCAAACGACTAGAAAGTGAGCTATCAATTGAGCAATTGACAAATGAGATCTTCAATATAACTGATAAGATATCTCAGCCAAAGAGCATAACTTTTCAATCAGAAAAAAGGGACTGACCAAATAATCTGACGCATTCGACAGGAATAGCATGTGAGTTTAGCTTATATATGAAAAAACCTGTGAAGTACACTTCACAGGTTTTACTTTTTCAGTAGAATCGTCAAACAGACGGTAATTAATTATTGAGGTTAGCTGCCTGGTGCCAATATACCTGCAATAACATGAAGTTGACCATTATCAGATGGAGCAGCATCTATTACAACTACTTCTGCATTTAATGCATCAAGATTCATTCCAGTGAAATCACCATTGCTATCAATAAAGATACCAGGAGCATTAGGATTTACTGCAGTTGCAGTTGCAGTTGCTTCTCCTTCTACAATGAACAGAGAGCCTTGACTTGCAGTATTGAATGTAGATCCTGTAGTCAGGTCATCTAGTCCTAGACTATTAACATCATCATCAGTTCCACCACCTTGTCCAACAACAACATGATTTCGAATAATTGCATCCCAAGTAGCTGCATCATACGTATCAACTGTGATTTCAGCAGCCTCGAATGTAGCGTTAGTAGGAGCAAATACTGTTAGATCTTGAACTGCAGTTAAAGTTCCTACAATTGTCGCAGCAGCCTCTTTACCCTCATCTGCTTTAGCGATAGCAGCAGCTAAGGTAGTAAAGTCAGCTCCTAGAAGTACTGGTTGTGCCAACGTACCTAATGTAGCAACAATTTGTCCACCAATAGTAGGAGGTACAAGTACCACTTCTATGATATGGATAACACCATTAGCTGCTTGTATATCTGTTGTTCTGAAAGTAGCTGGTGAAGTAGCTCCCGAGACAAGCGTTGGTCCAGCAGCAACCGTAATATTTTCTCCTTGAAGAGAAGCAAGCATTGCATCTACCTCAAGATCAGCGGAGGTAAGAGCTGAGCCAGCAACAACGTGATAAGACAATACTGCTTTAGCTATATCGGAATTTACTGAGGCAAAACTTTCTAAGCTAAGTGTAGTTAAAAGCTGTTCTAGTGCAGCATCTGTAGGTGCAAAAACTGTATAAGTACCGTCCGCATTATCTAGAGCAGCTTCTAAATCTGCAAAAGCAGACAATTCTGACTCTAAAAGAGCTAAGTCCTCATTGGCTTCCAAAAGCTCCCAGACAGTTTCGGTTACTTCATCTGGACCATTATCACCATCATCATCGCCACAGCTAGATAGTACTATCATTGAAGCCATTACACCGATCCATGCAAACGCTTTAAAGTATTTTAAAAGAGATTTTTTCATTGTATTTGGTTTTAAGTTAACGTGCGAATTTAATATTAATTTAACATTAATTGATTAATCAACTAAGTTGCAAATTGTTCGAATTATATGACACTTTTTAACCTCAAAACGTTGACTTAATTATTAAATTATGTCTCAACCTGAATTCAAATACCTCCCAAAGCTTAGAAAGAAGCTGTTTGAAGTTGTTTTTGGAACCGATACCAGAGCAGGAAAACTGTTTGATATCGTTCTGCTATGGGCCATAGTACTCAGTGTTCTGAGTGTGATGCTTGAAAGTGTCAGTGAGATCAAAGAACGGTTTGGCTATGCGCTATTTATAAGTGAATGGTTGTTTACTATTTTATTTACCATAGAGTACACTCTTAGACTGACTATAACAGCGAAACCGAAGAAATATGCCTTTAGCTTCCTGGGAATTGTAGACCTGTTGGCCTTACTCCCAACCTATCTTACTTTAGTTGTTGCGGGTGGTAGTTACTTGGTAGTTATCCGTTCTATTCGCTTGCTCCGGATATTCAGAATTCTGAAGCTTGGAAGATACCTGCGAGAAGCATCCGTTTTATCCAATGCTTTATCTGCCAGTCGACACAAGATATTGGTTTTTTTAGGAGCTGTAGTCACTTTAGTCATGATCATGGGCACCTTGATGTATATGATCGAAGGGGGGGAGAGCGGCTTCACTAGTATTCCCAGGAGTATTTATTGGGCTATAGTAACGGTAACAACCGTCGGGTATGGAGATATTGCGCCTCAGACAGTTTTTGGACAGTTTGTAGCTTCAGCGCTTATGCTCATGGGGTATGCCATTATTGCTGTGCCTACAGGAATCGTCACAACAGAACTGGCTAATGCTGAGAAAGAGAAAAAGGAATCAGAAGCTAAGAGAGCTTGTAGTGAATGTGGTAAATCTGGTCATGAAAGAGACGCAGTTTACTGTAAGTACTGTTCAGCGAAACTTTAGGCAGATGATTTACCTCGGAACGTTCTGATTACTAACCAGATTATAACAATAGTGAAAGTGGTCATCAAAATGACATTCATGGCGTCTGATATTGTTAAGGAATCCACCCACTCAGAAAATTTCATCGAATCTTTTTCTTCCATTCTTTTTTTGGCATAAATATAGCAACCTTATGCTCAAACGGCGAGTCTTTATTGTATCTTAGAGTTATAAAATTGCATTTATCTATGAAAGTGTTATTAATAGGCTTGATTTTCTCATTTGCACAAGCTCCTGCAACTATCGTGAAAAATAATGGAGAGCAAATTGTTCTTTCAGAGGTACTTTTTTATCAAACCGGAGAGAGTGGCTCATCTGAGAAAATAATTTATTCTTATCGCGGAAGTAATTCGAGTATTTCTTTGAAGCAGGTGAAACGAATCAGCTTTAAAGAAACCGTTAAAAGAAAAAAAGGTATTGTCACTTATAAAGTTATTCTGGTTAAGAATAACAACGATAAACTAGAGGTAGAAGTAGACATGGTACGACTCGAAGGAAAGAATAAGAATGGGAAATCAGTTTCCATGAATTGTAGCTCGATCGATAAAGTTTCTTTCTAGGTCTGATCATTAGAAGCAGGTTGTTACTGCCAGGCTTGAATGGTGGTGGTCCCGTCCAAAATATGAATAAATATTCTACGAGAATATCTGGGAGATGAACTATCCAATGGTATCATAATTTGGGTAGTAACGTCTTGAAGAGCGAAATTTCTAAATTGAGTTACTATTAGTGTTCCTGAGAAGTTTCCTGGAGGTGCATTACCCATCAGTGAAGAGACATTAAATATTCCAGGAGTTAGCAAATTATTGAAATCAGACAATTGAGCATTTACCGTCGTAGGTATCGTTGTATTTACTTTTGTACTATTGACAGCTGCATCTGCTATTTTTGTTGTTGTAACTGCCCTTGATGCAATTTTGGTTTGTGTGACTGCATCATCAGCTATGTAACTATTGATTACTGAACCATTTTCTCTTGTAATTTTTGTGTCCAACTGTCCTCTATTTACTGCATCACCAGAATCTATGCCGTTATTCAGGTTAATAATCTTATAGTTACTTCCTTCAAATGACATATCAATATTAAAGTTTGCCGTGTTTGGAATTAGACGAATCCAGTTTGAGCCATCGTAGTAATTAAAGGCATTTTGAGAAGTATTGAAAATAATCAGGCTATTAGCAGGAGTTGTTGTTGTAATAATACCATCTCTTTGTGCGGTAGTTAGACTTGGGATAAGCATACCTTTATTTTCCCCAGGGGCTTCTACATGAAATATTGCACTGGGGTGAGGTGAAGTCCATCCTGAGCAAAAGTATTGGATGCGAATAAAATGATCATTGAGGCGACAATGTAGGCTTTCATTCTTGAAATTATTTGACTATTTGTAATAATGTAAAATTAAGGATAATTGTTAAGTCATGTAGATGTAACAGTTCTATTTTAACCAACATCATTCTATATTTGCCCTCCCAAAATTAGCACTCGTAGTTCAACTGGATAGAATACCAGATTTCGGCTCTGGGGGTTGAGGGTTCGAATCCTTCCGAGTGCACATCAAGCATTTATCAGTTATGATAGATGCTTTTTTTATTAAGAATAGAAGTAAGTAGAAGAAACAGGAAGGATGAGAACCCTGGTTCGAAATGTAGCGAAGCGGAATTCACGAGGGGTTGTGTGCGTGCATATGTGTATGAGTAATCCTTCCGAGTGCATATGAAGAGAGTGTCTCAAAAACTTAAGTGAAGCTATCTCATAGATTTAAAGGCGTCTTTTTTATCGTGAGATCGTCGCTACGGCGAACCGTCGATTCCTCGTGATGACGGCTTTTGAGACACTCTTTTTCCTAGCGCTGTGACGAGTAAATCTTTGGATGCATAAAAAAGCCTTCTCAATTTTGAGAAGGCTTTTTTACTAGCGGTGATCTATGTTATTTTCCTTTACTCAGCTTAGCATAACAAGCAAAACGATCACCGTCAATATGGATAGAAAAAATCTGACAATACTCATAATGTTTTCATTTTGTTGTTATTAGTTAGTACAGTTAAAATTTGATAACCCCTAATCTATTCTTTGAATTGTTGAATTATCTCGACGAAATAAATGTGTATGTCCTACTCCCTTCTTTGAATAAAGAGGTGATTTCATGTGAATCAGATTCCATTGATTCAATTCTCCACATCTGGATGCTATCACCTAGTTCCACGATAAGTTGTTCTTGAGTCTCGTTCATAAACCACACACCTGAGACAGCTGGTGGATCATTTGGATCACATTTTGAGGAACCTTCATTGATCTCGTATTTCCCATTTGGGAAGTAAGTGATATAGTTGTCCGTCACACATCTAAATGGAGTAACTGTCCCAATTTCAATATCTATGTGACTGACTTGCCAGGTTTTGCCAAAGGAATCAGATCCGGCGATTAAGTCAGTACGATTTACACGATTGGGTTCTTCATGACAACTGGTCAATAGAATCCCGATAATTATTAAACGTAAAAAAGCCATAGTCGATTAGTTTCAACTATGGCAAAGGTTTTTTAATTGACCCCTAATTTATCAGTACTAGATAAGTTAAGAAAGTACTTCTTTTACTTTGTCAGCGGCATCTTTCAATACGATAGCAGAGGTTACTTTCAGTCCAGAGTCTTCAATTATTTTAGCTCCCTCTTCTGCGTTAGTTCCTTGTAGTCTTACAATTATTGGAACGCTAATGTCTCCAATGTTTTTATAGGCTTCTACTACACCAGTAGCTACTCTATCACATCTTACTATTCCTCCAAAGATGTTAATAAGTATTGCTTTCACATTTGGATCTTTCAGAATAATTCGGAAGCCAGCTTCCACAGTTTGTGCGTTTGCCCCACCTCCTACATCAAGGAAGTTAGCAGGCTCTCCACCAGATAGCTTAATAATGTCCATGGTAGCCATCGCTAAGCCAGCACCGTTTACCATACATCCAACGTTACCATCCAACTTCACATAGTTAAGCCCGGATTCACCAGCCTCTACCTCCAAAGGATCTTCCTCTGTTAAATCTCTTAATTCTGCGATATCCTTATGACGATATAGGGCATTATCATCAATATTTACTTTGGCATCAACGGCTAGTATTTTGTTGTCAGAAGTTTTTAGAACAGGATTAATCTCAAATTGAGATGCATCAGTCGCTTCATAAGCTTTGTAAAGAGAAAAGATGAATTTAACCATGCCTTTGAAAGCATTTCCTTCAAGTCCTAAAGCAAAAGCAACTTTTCTAGCTTGGAAGCCTTGAAGGCCAACAGCTGGATCAATCCATTCTTTCACTATTTTGTCAGGAGTTTCTTCCGCAACCGTCTCAATATCCATTCCTCCCTCTGTAGAGGCCATGATAACGTTATTACCAGTACCTCTATCTAAAAGGATGGATAGATAATACTCTTTAGGATCTGATTCTCCTGGATAGTATACATCCTGAGCTATCAAAATCTTATTTACTTTCTTCCCTTCAGCGCCTGTTTGATGTGTTACCAACGTTCCGCCTAGGATGTCCTTTGCTTTTGGGCCAACTTCATCCAAGCTCTTGGCAAGCACTACACCATTAGATCCTGTCTCATTCACTTTCCCTTTTCCTCTACCTCCGGCATGGATTTGCGCTTTGATCACGAACCATTCTGTTCCTGTTTCGCGATTAAGTTCCTTTGCTGCTTCTATTGCTTTGTCAGGTGTATCTGCAACAACTCCTTCCTGGATTGTCACACCGTATGACTTAAGAATTTCTTTGGCTTGGTATTCGTGAATGTTCATTGAATTAAATTTTGTGCGAAGCTAAATCATCAAAAACGTATAACCAAGTTGAAGAGCTTTGTGTTCAAGGAATTGTACATGATAATCATATCTTTGCCGCCATGCTGAAAGCGGATAACGTATATAAGTCTTATGGAGGACTGGACGTCCTAAAAGGAGTCAATCTTTCAATTGACAAGGGAGAAGTGGTAAGTATAGTAGGGGCTTCAGGTGCAGGGAAGAGTACTCTTTTGCATATACTGGGTACCTTGGACACTCCAGACTCGGGAATGATTATGCTAAATGGCATAAAAATGTCATCCCTTCCTCAAAAAAAAATGTCGCAGTTTAGAAATGAGCAAATAGGTTTCATTTTTCAATTTCATAACCTTTTTCCTGAGTTCACTGCCCTCGAGAATGTTTGTATTCCCGCTTTTATTAAAGGAAATAAACAAGCTAAGAAAAGGGCCGGAGAGTTGTTAGATATACTGGGGCTTTCAGGACGCTATGATCATAAGCCATCAGAACTATCAGGTGGAGAACAACAAAGGGTTTCGGTTGCCAGAGCATTGATCAATGATCCCTCCATCGTGTTTGCTGACGAGCCGAGTGGAAATCTAGACTCACAGAGTGCGGATGATCTGCATCAACTTTTTTTTGACCTTAGAAAAGACATGGGCCAAACGTTTGTCATTGTTACTCACAACATGGAGTTGGCAGGAATGGCTGATCGAAAGCTGGAAATCAAAGATGGGGTAATCACTATCTAATTATATTGAGTCAGGGAGTTAAATACATGCTTTTTGCCTCTTTCACCTTTACACTGATGAAGGTGTGTGTCAAACTAGTGCCTCATATTCCCGCCATTGAAATAATCTTATTTAGGTCAGTTATCTCCTTAGCGATAAGCTTATTTTTTTTATCGAGGCAAAGGGTGAATATCTGGGGAAATAACAAACCAGTACTTATTGGCAGGGGAGTGGCAGGAGCGATTGCATTGATGATTTACTTTAGTCTTCTGCAACAGATCCCTTTAGCTACTGCTTCTACTTTGCAGTATCTAGCTCCAATCTTTACTGCGGTTCTTGGTATCTATTTAGTAGGTGAAAAAGTAAAAAAGCTTCAATGGCTGTTCTTCGCTATGAGTTTTGCTGGAATAATGGTTATTCAGGGATTTGATCCAAGAATTTCTTTTTGGCATCTGGTTATGGGAATCAGCGCTTCTTTTTTCATGGGTCTGGCTTACAATTTTATTCGAAAACTGAAGACAAGCGAACATCCTTTAGTAATCATTTTCTATTTCCCGTTAATCATGTTGCCCATATCAGGTATTTGGACTGCCTTTGTGTGGGTGAGACCAGCTGGCACAGATTGGGTGGTGCTTATATTGATAGGCTTGTTTACTCAAGTTGCACAGTTTCTCATGACGAAGGCCTATCAAAAGGAAGAATTGAGTAAAGTCTCAATTCTTACCTATATAGGGATTATTTATTCACTTGCGTTTGGATTCTTCATTTTTGATGAAACTTACAACTTAGTTACTTATGCTGGAATGGCCTTAGTACTCTCTGGAGTTATCTTAAATGTCGCTTGGAAGAAATCTTAATTTGCTTCACTCCATTTTTTCAGTAACTGGATTAGTTGTGGCTTACGAAATGGTTTTTGTAAGAAATCATCCATTCCAGATTCTTTAATTGCTTTAATATTTTCTTTATCCACATTTGCAGATAGAGCTAATATTGGACTTTCATAGCCTTCCTTTCTTAATAATTTGGTTGCCGTTAGACCGTCCATTACAGGCATTTGAATATCCATTAGTACAAGATTGAAGGGTTCTCTTTTTGATTTTTGGATAGCTTCTTTGCCGTTAATAGCTGTTGCAACTTCAATTCCCGATTTTTCTAAAATTCTTTTAATCAATATCAAATTCACATTGTTATCGTCAACGGCAAGTACTTTTAGATTTTCGAATTGATCCGATTCAGAATCACTGCCAGACTTATGATTGACTTCTTCTTTACCTTCTTTAACTGGAATCGTAAACTTGAAAATTGTTCCATGGCTTCTACTGATTGACGGACTAATCACCTCGATTTCGCCACCCATTACTTCCACTAATTGTTTACAAATTGCCAAGCCAAGTCCAGACCCTCCAAATTTTCTTGTAATGGTATTGTCAGATTGCGTGAATGTATCAAAAATGGTATCCTGCTTATCCGCGGGTATTCCAATACCTGTATCTGCTACCTCGCATTGAAGGAACATTTCCTCACCTTTCTTAACCGAGGAGAATGTAATATCTACAAATCCTATTTGTGTGAATTTTATGGCATTGCCAACCAGATTTACAAGAACTTGATTCAACCTAGTAGGATCTCCAACAACAATTTTAGGGACACTTTCATCAAAAGAGTAGGTTAATTCTATTCCTTTATCTTTTGCTGTATAAGTGTAAGGATTTAGATTAGATGTAAATGTGGCTCTGAAATCGTAGGGAATTTCCTCTAATTCAATGCGATCAAGATCAATTTTATTTAGATCTAACACATCATTAAGCAGCTTAGCCAGATTTGTGCTGGCATTACTAATCATTTCTATGTATTCACTTTGAGCATCATCGGTTTCTGTTGTTTTTAGTAGATCAGTAAACCCTATAATTCCATTTAGAGGAGTTCGAATTTCATGACTCATATTAGAAAGGAATCTACCCTTAGCCATGTTTGCTTCTTCAGCAGCTTCTTTTGCTTCAATTAGCTTCTTTTCTGTTTCCTTAATCTGTGTAATGTCTTTTGCAACGATCATGATACCTTCATGTTCGTTATTAGCATTTTTCAGATATGAGAAGGAAGCAGAAGTCGGAAGTGTGTCATCATCTTTGGTTTTAAAATACAATTCTGCATTCTGATATTTTCCATCTTGTTGCATTTGATTAGAAATTTCCGCTATATCATGTGCGGTTTTTTCTAAATCGATAAGTTCTACTAGATATTTACCTTTTGCTTCCCCTTCTGAGATTCCTAATGCTTGAGTGAATGCTCCATTTACTTTCTGAACATTCATATTGAGATCCATTACTACGATTGGGTCAATTACTCCATCGTACATGCTTTGAACATGATCTTTCGAGACCGTGGAGATTTTAAGCTCTTGTCCAAGCATATTGACACCAGATATAATGGCATCTAGTTCATCATCTTCACCTGCGGCTTCTATGGTGTAATCAAAGTTTCCATTCGCTACTTCAAATATTAGCGCACTTATATCTTCTATTCTTTCTTGTAGGGACTTTTTCACGAGAGTTTCCATTTCAATTGGGGTTTAAAGTTAGTCCACAGCCCTCAACAAAAGGCCGTGGACAATCTGGCATCAACTAATCACGTTCTTTTGCGATGGTGGTCTCCATCATTTCCAAAGCGTAGTTATCCTTAGCTTGGAAGTACCCGACTCTCTGCTGTGGTCTAGCACCTACTCTTTTCTTTTCCATCGTAGCTGAGATTCCGAAGTTGGCTTGTGTACAACCTAACTCTTTCGCTCTCTTCACTAATGCCCAAAGTGCTAATCTGTATCCTGAATAATCGTATATGTATTCATAGTCCATACCGACTAACATGAAGCTGTACACTTTATGCTCATTTTTATGGCAGAAGCAATAAACTATTGGTCGATTGGTTTCCGCATTGTCCCTATTGATATATACAAGTCCAAACTCCCAATTAGGATCCTCGACCATTTCTTCAAACACCTTGTCTGGTGTTAAATATGAATTAATGGCGATGTTTTTATCATTTACAGCTTTATGAAGTTTTAAAGCGTGTGCTAATTCATCTTCAGAGAGCTTGTCTTTGAATTCTACATAGCATTGATGTTCGTGCTTTTTAACGTAGTGCTTAAACCCTTTTTTGCTGCTTTTGGTCAAACTTTGAATAAATTCTTCTTCATTGTTCCAAGTGGTTAAATCAGCGATACAAGATTCAGGAAGGTCCATTTTGACAAATCCACTTTCTGTCATGAAGTCATCCATTTCTTTATTTCCTGCTTCTAAGTCTCTGAACATAATGTTGATTGCATTTTCTTCCTCCTGAAATTCATACAATCCATCAATAAGCTTGTTAAGAGCATCTTTCCAATGACTACTTTCTTGATTGAGATATAAGTGATTCCCTTCAGTAAAAAGACTACCGATGAATATTCCTCGCGATACCATATAATTTGGATTGACTTTTCTCTCTTCTTCCAATGCTATGGAAATTGAAGCTCGGGAGAAAATATCCTCTTTATATAATGTACTTGTGTAAAAAGTCATCAAAACCACTTCATCTTGGGCATCCTTAATGATGAGGTAACGAAATTTCCAGTTGTTAGCTTCTAGCTCATTTCCTTTGTACGAGCGCTCAAGCAGATTAAGACCATTCCAATCAAACATTCCTCGTTTGCCAAGATGCTCATCCCATTCTTTTTTATCAACTTCTAAAATACTTTCGGATAACTGAATCTTTAAATGTTGATTATTTATGACCACACTTTTTTCCTGTTTTTTAATTATGCTAGGATTCATTTTAAATGCCTTATGGATTTTCTCCAATGTCTGCCCGTTGAATTCCAATGCTCGTTCAAAATGATATTCTAACTTGTCTACGAGAGTCTCTATATCTTCCAATGTATTATGTCTGGAGATGGTAATTCGGATACCTATGTTCTTCACAGGTACGGCAGGATATGGACCTATATTCACATATACTCCATCATTTGTCATCTCTCTTACGAGATAATTACCCATGTCCATGGTTCCAACACCTATGAAAAATATCGGACTATCGTTTTCTTCTACTAATGGGAGATTAGTTTGCTTAAGAAGCGAATTGAAATAATTTATTCTGGTCCTCAACTCATCTTGCATCTCATGAACTTCACCGCTAAGGTGTAACTCAGCAGATGCCAATGCAGCTCCCAAAGTAGGTGGCTCTATTTGAACGGAGAAGGTCAATGGCCCACCAAATACATTTACTTTTCTTTGAAATTCTTCGTTGGGGAAGAGAGTCAATCCTCCGCATGCTCCAAATGCTTTTCCAAGATTGGAGGTTAAGATCATTTTTCTGTAGAGTTTATGATCCATTTGACTCATTACATATCCTGTACCGAATTTGCCCGTCCAGCTTGTCCCGTGTGCATCATCTACATATAGGTGAAGTTGGTCGTATTTTTCGGCAAGAGCGATCATTTCCTTAATAGGAGCATAGTCTCCATACATAGAATATACGCCATCCGCCATGTACCAAATTCTATCGTATTTGCTTCTATTTTTTTCAATGATATTCTCTAACATTTCAAGGTTGTTATGTCGGATCATTTCTATTTTCACACCTTGCGAGAGCATTTTTTTAGCAGCTTCTTGTACACTCGTATGAACCAGGTGGTCAAGGATAATTAGGTCATTCTCTCTAACAACTATAGGAATAGTAGCCAGGTGTGCTAACGTGCAGTTTTTAGATATCACAACAGGAGCGTTGTACATCTCATGGATTTTCTCTTCTAGCTTTTTATAAAGTGGATTAGAGATGTAAGTACGAGACATAGGAAACTGAACTCCATATTTTTCAATAGCATCTATTGCTCCTTGCTTCAGCTTAGGGTGTTGTTCAAGCCCCAAATACCCACAGGTGCCAAAATGAAGAGCTTTTTTTCCATTTATAGTTAAATGTCTACCGTCTAGGGTTTCGTCTTCAGCATGTAAGTGAAGAGACCTTTTTTCTTTGGATATAGAGAAGACTGAATCTACTGTGTCCAAAATGTTGTTGTGAATAATCTTTGCCATGATCTAGAAATGTTTAATTTGTGTGTTGTTGATAGATCAAAAGTATCTTGGGACACAGCCGATATATAGAGGGAAATACCTAATGTGACAATTACGTATTTCACGTAGACACCAAAAATGAATGAAGATGGAACGGGAATTGAGTACTAATTATGCAGACATGTTTATTAAAGATGGAATAGCGCACTTGATATACAAACCTCTTGATCTATTGGATCTTGATGTCGCGAAACTTATGGTAAAAGATAGAATTGAATTTAAAGAGGGTATATCTTATCCTACTCTTTTTGATATTCGAAATGTGAAATCTACCTCAAAAGATGCTCGTGACTATCTGGCCAATGAAGGAAATGATCTCGTTATTTCCAGTGCTCTAATTGTTAGTTCTTCAGTTACTAAGATGATTGGTAACTTTTTTATTACAGTCAGCAAGCCCAAGAAACCGACACATCTCTTCACTGATAACGAAAAAGGATTAGAATGGCTTGAACAGCATAAAGATTTAGTAGAAGATTAAGTTTTCTCCATATTCAACCTTCCTGTTTGTTGATTTTAAAATGCCCATCAGCTTAATTTGTAGCTTCTTTAAATTTGAATTTTATGGGACGAGCATTTGAATATAGGCGTGCAGCCAAAGAGAAAAGATGGGATAAGATGAGTAAAGTCTTTCCCAAACTCGCTAAGGCCATTACTGTGGCAGTTAAAGAGAGCGGACCTGATCCTGAAATGAATGCGAAACTCAGAACAGCCATTCAGAATGCTAAGGCAGAGAATATGCCGAAGGATAACATTGAGAATGCCATAAAGAGAGCTGCGGGTAAGGATAGTGATGACATCAATGAGGTAACCTATGAGGGCAAAGGGCCTCATGGCGTTTTAGTATTTGTAGAATGCGCAACAGACAATACAACTAGAACTGTCGCGAACGTAAAATCTTACTTTAACAAAGCAGGAGGAGGATTTGCTCCGTCTGGATCATTGGAATTCATGTTTTCAAGAAAATCTGTTTTCGAGTTCGAGAAAACAGAAGAGATGGATATAGAAGAGTTGGAGTTATCATTAATAGATGGAGGACTGGAAGAGATCGAGGAGAATGAAGGAATCATCTATGCCTATTCGGATTATACCAACTTTGGAGACATGTCAAAGGCTCTTGAAGACCTGAATATTGAAGTAAAAAGGGGAACGCTAAAAAGAATAGCGACCAGTCCAGTTGAGTTTACCGATGATGAACTTGAAGAAATTGAAAAAATGCTTGACAAGATTGAAGATGATGATGATGTGCAAGCGGTTTACACAAATATTGCATAAATGAAGGCTTCTGCCAGAGCTAAAGCCACACTCATAGTAAGCTCTGGTTTATTCTTAGGTATCGTTTTATTTCTTTATGAAGCATTTGGAATTGACCAAGGAGTATCCTTTTCAGGACATTCACTTATAGAACGAACCTTTTTTTTCTCACTCGGAGTTTCATCTGCTTTCGCTTTAAATGAACTTTTCATTATTCACTATTTACGAATAAATAGTTTTGTTCGCTATTTCTGTTGGAACACGTGGGAAATAATTTCTGCTGGATCAGTTACCTACTTACTCTTTAATTATTTCTGGAATTTTACTGAGAGTTATTGGCAATCCTATTTTCTGCTTATCGGAGAATTTACTTCAGTGATGATTGTTCCATTTGCTATTTACTATTTGATGGTGTCTTTGGAAAAGAATGCTTCTAAAGCAATTGATTTACAGGTGTTTACATCAACAAATGGAAAGGAACGTATTGCTATTAAGTCAAATCAATTAATGTTTGTGAAAGCAGAGGATAACTATGTAAGTATAGTCTATCGATCAAACGGTAGCATAGAAACTTCGATTATTAGAAGACGATTGTCAGACCTTGAGAAAAGCTATCCTAATTTGATGCGTGTACATCGGTCTTATTTAGTTAATCCCTTGACGATACATAGAGTTGAACAAAAATCTAGAAGTGTTAAAATCTATTTTGAGCAAGGAGAGACTGTTCCAGTGTCTAATAGTTACATTCAGCAAATTGAGGATAGACTAAATCACCACTCAGAAGAGAATTTCGCCACAAAATTGTAATTAGGTATCGTATCGCCCAGTTCTAACTTCTAGCTTTGAAGCATGAAATTGGGATTAAAAATTTATTCCGCACTAGCACTCGTCTTGAGTGTGAGTGGTTGCTCATTCCAAAACAGTCGATTGCAAGAGGTTGAATCTCTTTTAGTAGACATGAATAGGGAAGGTCATTTTGATGCTTCATTCACTATTGGAAATAAATCAGGGGTCATTTATTCCAAATCGTTCGGTTTAGCAGACAGATCTTGGAGTATTCCAATCAGTAATGAAACGCGTTTCGATATAGCTTCACTCAATAAGTCGTTTGTTGCTGTAATGATTATGCAGTTGGTAGAGCAAGGGAAACTTAAATTGACAGATACTTTGTCAACCCATTTAACCTATTCGGGCGAGTATGCTGATCAAATCACTATTCATCAGATGCTGACGCACACATCAGGACTTCCTGACTATGATGCTATAGATGAAAAATTAAAGAAGAATCAATTTGAAGGCTTTAAGCGACTTCACTTTAATAATAAAGATTATGTAGACTTCATCAGTCGATTAAAACCTATAGGAGTACCCGGTGCACAGTTTTATTACAGCAACTTCGCTTATCACTTGTTAGCTATAATTATAGAAATAACTGAAAGGAAACATTTTTCTGAAGCTTTGGACTCTATGATTTGCAAGCCTTTGGGGCTAGTCAGCACGTTTACTCCAGTAGACAATTATCACACCTATCCTCTATTAGCAGAAGCTTATGACTATAAAGAAGGCATTTTTCTCGAAAGCCCTTTTATTGATTACTCTTTAGGGAGAAGAATATTCTCAACATCAGAAGATTTGGTTAAATGGGGTATCGAGAACAGCAATCCTACTTTGATTTCAAATGAATCTAATAATTGGATTTTAAGGAATCATATTGGAAACTTAAATCCTACTATTTCTTATGGATATGGCTGGGTAGTCTTTGATGGAGAAGGGGACTATCGTATGGGTAAGCTAGATGTTCCAGGCAATTATGTGATTCATGGAGGTTCAACAGACGGGTATAGAAGCCTGTTGATCATCTATAACGGAGGTGAGTGGATTATATCCTTGCTTGGAAATATAGGAGATCAGATAAATGAGTTAAAAACCGGCGATGATATTTTGAAAATTTTAATCAAAGAAGAAATATGAAAAACCTATTCGTTTTAATCTTATCCATTTCATCCATTAATCTTTTGGGTCAAGACGCTGAAAGTATTGCTGGACTTTGGATAATAAGTAAAGTAGAAGTTGGGAATGAGGTGATGACGCCTGATGCAAAATGGACAAGATTTAATGATGATTCTACGCAAGAATCTGGCAATGGATGGCTTCAGCATTCATATGGGGAATGGTCTTTTGATCAGAAATTAAATGAGTTACTAATTACTACTTCTAATGGAATCATTGATCCATTTGGTGCTTTTAGGGTTGAATTCGATGATCATTCAATGAAATGGTATAGAGATGAGGAGGGAGATAAAGTGGTTGTTTCTGTAGAGAGAACGGATAAGCTTCCTGCAACTACTCGAGATCAATTATTGGGGCTATGGAAGTTGGATGATTTAAAGGGGAATGATGATCTTTTCAAAGAAAAAGTAACAGATAGTGACTACTTGTTTATTCGATGGGACGGGAAGTTTGTTGCAGGAACGAAAAGTGGAAAAAAATATGGCGTGTATAACGTTCATGCACATAAGTTAGAAATAGAATTGATTCCTTATGGTGGCGGAAGTCGAACCTTTTGGTCTGTTGAATTTTTAGAAGAAGGCTTTCAAATGACACTTTTAGATAGTGAGAGGGTAGCCATAAGAAAATTCAAAAGGATTAAACAGTTTCCTAAATAAAAAAGGGACTCAATCGAGTCCCTTTTTTATTGATTATATGAGTTCAACTCTTAAGCAAGCTTAGCGATCAAGTCAGCGGCCCTACTTGAGTAACCTGCTTCATTATCGTACCATCCTACAACTTTCACAAGTGTTCCACTTGCCGAAGTTAATTTTGAATCAAAGATGTTAGAGTGAGGGTTTCCTACGATATCTATTGATACGATGGGATCTTCAGTGTACTCCAAGATACCTTTCATAGGACCTTCAGCCGCGGCTTTCATCGCTGCATTAATTTCTTCAGCCGTTACTTCTTTGTTTAAAACACAAGTAAGGTCAGTTAATGAGCCTGTAGGAGTGGGAACTCTCATGGCTATTCCATCCAATTTACCATTCAAATGAGGTAGCACTAAGCCAACTGCTTTGGCAGCTCCTGTGGAAGTAGGTATAATAGAGACAGCCCCAGCTCTTGCTCTTCTTAAATCTTTATGAGGAGCATCTTGTAATTTTTGATCAGAGGTATATGCATGAACTGTGGTGATATATCCTTTTTCAATGCCAAAGTTGTCGTCCAACACCTTAGCCATTGGTGCTAGGCAGTTTGTCGTACATGAAGCATTCGATAGTATCGTCTCATCTCCAGTAAGAATTTCTTCGTTGACACCTAGTACGACCGTTGGAATCCCACCTTTAGCAGGTGCTGAAATCACTACTTTTTTGGCTCCAGCTTTTAGATGTTTACCAGCACCAGCCTCGTCGAGGAAAAATCCTGTTGACTCTAGTACTATTTCAACTCCAAGATCACTCCAAGGTAGATTTTCAGGATCTCTTTCAGCATAAACAGGAATAGCCGTTCCATTCACAATCAAATGCTTGTCGTCTGCTTCAACTGTCCCAGGAAATCTCCCGTGATTAGAATCATACTTTAATAAATGCGCTAAGGTGTGTGTGTCCGTTAGGTCGTTGATAGCAGCAACCTCCACATTGTTTTTCTCGAGAAGTGAGCGGAAGCTTAATCTTCCTATTCGCCCAAATCCATTAATACCGATTTTAGTAGACATGATTGATCTTTGGTTTGAAATTTAAGTGTGCAAAAGTATAACCTCTTTTTGGAGTAATCAATTCAAATTCAATCAATAACTTATATAAAGTATTAACCTTTTATATGATAATTGTTTCCATCGGCATTAATCTTTGATTAAATAGCATGTTCAACAATTTTCAAATTCTATAATGAAACTATTCAAAAAAATATCTATTGGTATTGTGACGCTTGGAGTTATAATAACTTCTTGCACGTCACCTTCAGAAAAATCAGGTGATGACCTATCTGTAGAGTATGAAAAATACACACTCGATAATGGACTTGATGTAATACTACATCAAGATGATTCAGATCCAATTGTTGCTGTTTCTATTCTGGTACATGTAGGTTCTAACAGGGAAAAGCCTGGCAGAACGGGATTTGCACACTTTTTTGAGCACATGCTTTTTCAGCGTTCAGAAAATGTACCTGACGGAGGCTTTTTTAAAAATATTGATGAGTGGGGAGGAACTTTTAATGGGGGTACATGGACCGACGGAACAATTTATTATGAGGTAGTACCTAAAGATGCACTTGAAAAAGTTTTGTGGATGGAATCGGATAGAATGGGCTTTTTCATAAATGCGGTTTCGTTGGCAAGCCTTGAAGGTGAAAAGCCTGTAGTACAAAATGAAAAAAGACAAAGAGTAGATAATCAACCATACGGCCATACGCAAAGCGTGATTTTGAAAGCACTCTATCCGGAAGGACATCCATATAACTGGACGGTTATAGGGGAATTAGAAGACCTTCAAGGAGCTACTTTGGATGATGTGAAAGAATTCTACGAACAATGGTACGGGCCAAACAATGCTACTCTGGTAATTGCCGGAGACATCAAGAAGGATGAGGTAAAAGAAATGATAGCGAAATATTTCGGTGAAATTCCATCTAGAGGCGTGGACAAGCCAATGGATCCACAACCAGTGAAGTTGACTGAGACTAAAACATTTTATTATGAAGATAATTTTGCGCAGCTACCTGAGATTAGGATGACGTATCCTACGGTAGAGCAATATCACCCTGATCAATGGGCATTAGATGCTTTAGGCCAGATTCTTTCAGATGGAAAAAGAGCAGCATTGTATAAAGCAGTAGTCGAGGAGACGAAGGTTGCACCAGACGTATCATCTTACAATAGTTCGAATGAGCTTGCCGGGACGTTTACAATCAGAGTAAGAGCAAATGGAGGAACTGATTTAGATTCTGTAAGAACGGTTTTAAATGAAGCACTGAACAAATTTGATAAAGAAGGTTTTGACGTAAAGGATTTAGAACGTATTAAAGCGGGATTAGAAACAAGCTTTTACAATGAAATTAGTAGTGTGCTAGGAAAAGCCTTTCAATTAGCGTTATACAATGAGTACGCGGGTGATCCAAGCTTCATTGAGAAAGATATAGCCAACATAAAAGCTGTAACGAAAGATGATGTGATGAGGGTATTTAGAAAATATATCTTAGATCAAGATAAGATTGTTACCAATTTTGTTCCTATAGGAGGAGGTGACTTAGCAGTAGAAGGTGCAGTTGCTGCCGATATAAAAGAGGAAGGGATCAACGATTTTGGACAAAGCGAAGTAATTGAGGAAGAAGGCGACTTTACAATTGTAAAGACCGAGTCTTCATTTGATAGATCGGCAGAGCCGTCATTCGGAGATAAGCCATTGGTGACTCCTCCGACTATTTGGACAGATGAAACGTCTAATGGAATCGCTATTTATGGTGTAGAGGCAAATGAGTTACCGCTTGTTAATTTTTCCATGAGAATTATGGGTGGTCATTATTTAGATAATCCCGAAAAAGTAGGGGTGGCTAATTTAATGACTGATATCATGATGGAAGGAACGGCTAATAAAACTCCTGAAGAGTTAGAAGATGCGATAGGGCAGCTTGGAGCTAATCTGAATATGTTTACAACGAATGAATTTATTCAGGTTTCTGGAAATTGCTTGACAAGAAATTTTGAAGCTACAATGGAACTTGTTCAGGAAATTATTTTAGAGCCGAGGTGGGATGAAAAAGAGTTTGATCGAATCATCAATCAAACACTTCAGTCAATCAAACAAAGAGAGACTAACCCTAATTCTATTGCGACTGTAGTGATGAACAAGAAACTCTATGGCGAAAATCACATTTTAAGTCATCCCTCTGTTGGTTATGAAGATCATGTAAAGAATATAAGCATTGATGATTTGAAAGCATTTTATGCTTCGAATTTTGCTCCAAATGTGACAAATTTTCATATTGCTGGTAATGTTAGCCAAGCTAGAGCTATCAATGCTTTAGGTAGATTGAAAGATGGATGGGAACAGAAAGAAGTTGCTATGCCGTCTTATGAAGTACCATCCTTACCATCTACGCCTCAAGTATATTTTGTTGATGTACCTGAAGCTAAGCAATCTGTAATTCGTATGTCTCGTTTAACTGTTGATGCGGACGATCCTGCTTACAATGAAATTATGGTAGCAAATGATCGCCTGGGTGATGGATCATCAGGTCGTCTTTTCCAGATTTTGAGAGAAGAAAAGCAATTTACGTACGGAGCGTATTCGTTTCCTGGTAGAAGCGCAATGGCTCCTGGCACCTTCACCGCTTTTTCAAGTGTAAAATCTTCTACGACAAAGGATGCACTTGATACCTTTAAAGAGGTGATTGGAACTTACGGAGATACATACACAACTGACGATTTGGAAAAGACACAAACAGCTATGATCAAGGAGAATGCAAGAAACTTTGAGACACTGAATAATCTTTTGGGAATCTTACAGAATATAAGTACCTATAATTTACCTTTAGATTACATCAATAATGAGCAAAAAGTAGTGACTGAAGCTACAATAGAAAGCATTCAAAGTACAGTTAGTGAGTATTTCGACCTTAGTAACTACATCTTTGTAATTGTTGGTGACAAAGCGACTCAGTTTGATCAGCTAAGAGTAAATGGCCCTGGTGATCCAGTATTGGTAGATCGATATGGAAACGTAGCAGGAGCTATGTGATTTTAAACAAAAATCATTAAAAGAAAACCCGTCTGGATCATCCAGACGGGTTTTCTTATGTTGAAAATATAATAAAATCACAATGTTTGAAAATCTAAATTTTCCAGTCACACTAGATGAGAACCAATTTGATGAATGGTTGATATATGGACGTGAGAGTAAGATTAGGTATAATTATCTCGTGATTCTGTGGGATGAAATGGAGAAGGACTATAGGCCAGTATACCTAACGGAGAGAAAGGAGTTTGAAAAATATACTGATAAAAGGAATGTTAATGATGTTTTAGTTGCTGGATATGATTTGTTCACTGAGTCAAAGGTCCTTTGATTTCCTCAGCTCTATTTCCTCATTTTGATTGGGTGATCTCTGCTCGTACAAAAAAAGCGACCTTACAGGATCGCTGAGAATGAGGCGCTAGCGGATTATTCATACACACACCATACGACTCAGCTTGCGGGCCTATGGTTTTACCTCCAGTTCGCATCCGCAATTTTTGTCAATAAAAAAAGCGACATAAAGTCGCTTTTTTAAAGAGGCGCTAAGCGGATTCGAACCGCTGTAAAAGGTTTTGCAGACCTCTGCCTAGCCGCTCGGCCATAGCGCCAAAATTTAATTATTGAGTAAAAGTATTAAAAAACGAGTCATCCGCTAACAAAGCGAACAACTCGTTTTGAAATGATTACTTTTCTTCTTCTTTCTTAGCTTTTGCCTTAGGAGCCTTTTTTGCAGGCTCTTTCCCGGCATCTTCCATTTTGTCTTTCAATGCAGAAAGAGCATCTAGGTCACCAAGTGTTGACTTTTCAACTTCCTTGTTGATTTTATCTAGCGTGTTACCTTTTTTGCCACCAGCAGCAGGCTTCTTAGAAACTGCCTTAGGTTGTTCTGCATCTTTATCCCAAACTGAAGTATGTGAAAGAACTATTCTCTTATCATCTTTCGAGAACTCAAGTACTTTGAATTCTAAAGTTTCTCCTTCAGAAGCCATTGTTCCATCCTCTTTCTTGAGGTTCTTAGGCAATACCTGACCTTCAAGTCCGTAAGGAAGCTCTACTGTTGCTGTTTTGTCAGAAACATTAGTTACTGTACACTTATGACTAGATCCTTTTGTAAATACAGTTTCGAATGTATCCCAAGGATTCTCTTCTAGATGTTTATGGCTAAGAGCTAATCTTCTATTCTCAATATCAAGCTCCATTACTTTCACTTCTAGCTCGTCACCAACTTTCACAAACTCTGATGGGTGCTTGATTTTCTTAGTCCAAGATAAATCAGAGACATGCACTAAACCATCAATTCCTTCTTCAAGCTCAATGAATAGTCCAAAGTTTGTAAGGTTACGAACAGTTCCCTTATGCTCTGTTCCGATAGCGTAGTTAGTAAGCACATCTTGCTTAGTCCATGGATCTTCAGTAAGCTGTTTGATACCAACGGACATTTTTCTTTCGTCCCTGTCGATCGTTAATACTACAGCTTCTATTTCGTCACCAACATTGATGAAATCTGATGGGTTTCGCAGGTGTTGAGACCATGACATCTCTGAAACGTGAATCAGACCTTCAACTCCCGGGATGATTTCAAGGAATGCTCCGTAATCAGCTACGTTTACAATCTTACCTTTCACATTAGATCCTACATCAATATCTTTATCAAGTGAATCCCAAGGGTGATCCGTGAGTTGTTTCATGCCCAATGAAATTCTTTGCTTGTTGTCGTCGAAATCTAACACTACAACATTCACTTTTTCATCTAGTGAAAGAACTTCCTCTGGATGATTGATTCGTCCCCAACTAATATCCGTAATATGAAGTAGACCATCTACACCTCCAAGATCGATGAATACACCAAAGTTGGTCATGTTCTTGATCACACCTTCTAGTACCTGACCTTTTTCAAGGTTGTTCAGGATTTCGGCTTTTTGTTGTTCTAGATCTTTCTCAATAAGTACCTTATGAGAAACCACCACGTTATCATTAGTGTAGTTGATTTTCACAACTTTCACTTCCATAGATTTACCTACGAAGATGTCAAAATCTCTAATAGGCTTTACGTCAATTTGAGATCCAGGAAGGAAGGCTTCTACGCCATATACATCCACTATCAATCCACCTTTTGTTCTTCTCTTGACGAAACCTTCAATTACTTCATCATTGTCAAGGGCACCTTGGATAGATTCCCAAGCCTTAACAATCTTTGCTTTTCTTCTTGAAAGAACAAGTTGGCCATTCGCGTTTTCTTGTTCTTCTATATATACCTGCACTTCGTCTCCTGCCTTTAGGTCAGGCATATCTCTAAATTCAGAGAGGGATACCAAACCATCAGATTTGAATCCGATATTTACAATGACTTCTCTGTCAGTTACGCCGACAACAGTTCCATCAATGAGTTCCTTCTCTGTAATTTCAGTAAGAGTTCCTTCATAAAGCTGTTCCATAGCTTTACGATCTGCCTCTGAATATTCATCGTCAAAACCATCATCATCAAAATCGAATGATCCTGCAGGCTCGATTTCAGGTTCTACATACTTTTTGGCAGGTTTTTCGGTTTCTACTTCTTTCTCCGCTTTGGGCTCCTCTTTCTTTTCAGATTTCTTCTGTGCTTTAGGCTCCTCTACTTTTGCCTCAACCTTTTCTTCTTTTTCCTCCTTTTTAGGAGTTTCCTTTTTCTCTACTTTGGTTTCTTTCTTAGCAGCAGGTTTAGCAGCTTTTTTCTCTTCCTTTACCTCTTCTTTCTTTGTCGCCGCTTTAGTAGTGGTCTTTTTAGCAGGTGCTTTTCCTGTTGATTTTTCTTCAGATTTAGCCTGCACCTCTTTGATAGTTTCTTCTTTCTTTGCCATAATAAAAAATGACTCCCGAATGGTACACTTTATCAGTTGGAGTCAGCACTGATAAGCTTTTTCTGTTAAACATCCCCTGAACGAGTCAAGGTGCTCCATTTTGGAACGGAGCGCAAATTTAATGCTTTATCTGTGTGTATTCAAAATTAGTTTTGAACCTTCTGAAAGAAAATTATGGATATATCAGAAGGGCTTTCCAACTTCTTAAGTTTTTTCTCTGTAGGTCGGGTTTTCTTTACAGTGGCGAAATAGAGTAGCTGATCCTGAACTTTATTTATTTCCCTTAAAACTTCAATACGTGAATCTAGATCGTGATTAGGTAAATTATTCAAAGCAGCATTGTGACTATCAAGTAAGATTTGTCCAGCTTCATAAATATTCTTTTTTACTTTTCTCGTCACTTTCTCATATCCACCTCCATAAGCTATAACCTCTTCCTCAATAAAATATAGTGGTTCAATTTTCTCACTATTCATTTGAATCCTTTTTTCAAGATTTGAATATTGAGACTCAATAGATCCCCCTTCCGATTCCTGATTTTGATAATTATCTTCATTCTCACCTGGTGAATTAGAACCAGTGGATTGTGGATTTTGAGCAAAAGCTGCAGTAGATAAAAATAGGATAAAGTAGAAATAAATTAAGGTACTCTTCATATTCACTAATTTTAGAAATTATAGTTTTGAGTCGCGAATATAAAATTGATATGATGAGATACCTTACCGTTTATATAATCCTACTATTAACATTGGTTAGTTGTGTGGGTGATTCTGAGCCAGATATAGCTGCTGATACCATATTTTTTAATGGACCAATTTATACGATGGATGATGCCAGCCCCAAAGTTGAGGCGGTGGCTATCAAGGCAGACACCTTTTTACATGTTGGTACAAAGTCAGAAGTAGATGCTTTTGTCGGGAAAGAAACTCGTATGGTAGATTTAAAAGGTCAGACTATGATTCCAGGATTGACTGAAGGACATGCCCATATCATGGGGGTGGGTTACAATCTTCTGAATGTTGATTTGAGAGAAGCGAAGAGTTATCAAGAAGTTGTTGATATGGTGGCAGAACGGGCGTCTAATACTCCTGAAGGAACATGGATTACAGGAAGAGGGTGGCATCAGGATAAATGGACAGAAAAACCTGAAATGACTAATGGGTTTCCAATGCATGATTTGTTGAGTGAGGCCGTGCCGAATCATCCTGTTTGGCTAAAACATGCCAGCGGTCACGCAGCGCTTGGTAATGCAAAAGCAATGGAAGTAGCTGGTATAGACGGGAGTACTTCTCAACCGGACGGTGGGGAGATATTTATGAGTATAAGTGGGGAACCTACTGGAATATTCAATGAAACAGCTCAGGGTTTGGTGACCAAGTCAATACCAAAAGCAACGAAGGAAAGCGATACTCAAGCACTGAAACTTGCTCTTGAGCAATGTTTTAAATATGGTATAACTGGTTTTCATCAAGCAGGCTCTAGTCAAAATCATATAGACCTTTTCAAAGAATTCGCAGAAAAAGGGGACTTGAAACTACGCTTGTACGTGATGCTTAGTGGAAGAGATGAAAAGCTATTAGAGGAATATTTCAAGAATGGCATTGAAGAGGATTTGTATGATAATCAGTTAACTGTAAGATCAGTTAAACTTTATGCAGACGGAGCTCTTGGATCACGAGGAGCGTGGCTTTTAGAAGAGTATGCTGATGCTCCTGGAGTACATGGGCATAACGTGATGCCAATGGATGCTATTGAAGGGGTTACTCAACGTGCTTACAAAGCAGGATTTCAGGTGTGCATTCATGCCATTGGTGATAGGGCAAATAGAGAGGTTTTAGATATCTATGAACGAGCGTTCAGTCTTTATCCGGAAAGCGCCTCCAAAGCGCCTCGATTTAGAATAGAACATGCCCAGCACTTTCATCCCGATGACATCCCGAGATTTGCAGAAATGGGAGTTATCCCATCAATGCAGGCAATCCACATGTCGTCCGATAGGCCATGGGCTATTGATCGACTAGGTCAGCAAAGAATTGAGTGGGGAGCTTATATGTGGCAAACATTACTTCAGTCAGGAGCAAAAATTGTAAATGGAACTGATGCTCCAGTAGAGCCCATCACACCGTTTGCAAGTTTATATGCTTCGATAAGTAGAAGAACCTTGGCTGGGAGTCCTGATGGAGGGTATGAGCCTGCTGAAAAAATGACTCGTGAGCAGGCACTTAAATCTTATACACTTGACGCAGCATATGCTGCTTTCAGAGAAAATCGGAAGGGTAGCATTGAAGTAGGTAAATGGGCGGATCTTACAATTCTTGATCAAGACATTATGACAATTCCGGAGGATGAGATACTAGATCTAAACGTAATGATGACGATCATTGCTGGAGAAGTAGTTTATGAAGCAGAGTAAGTTTTAAAATCTTGATTGTACAACAAAACGTTTCCCTAAAGCCTTACAATACCTTCGGGTTGGATGAAAATGCAGGGCTTCTTGCCATTGTTGATTCCATAGATGATTTAGATGAGATCTATCAAACTGGTCGATTTCGAGCTCAGAAAAAAATGGTTTTAGGTGGTGGTTCAAATGTGTTATTCACTAGAGGTTTCACGGGGCTGATAGCGAAGAATGAAATCAGAGGGTTTCACATCATGAATGAAACGGATGAGGAAGTGCTCGTGTCGATCGGAGCAGGAGAGAGCTGGCATCAATTTGTATTGTGGTGTGTGGAACGTGGTTTTGGAGGAGTAGAGAACCTCGCACTAATTCCAGGGACAGTAGGGGCTGCTCCCATGCAAAATATTGGAGCCTATGGAGTAGAGTTAAAGGATGTATTTCACTCACTCGAAGCTTATGAGATAAAAACAGGTAAAACACTTTCTTTTTTTAAGGAAGACTGCAAGTTTGGATATCGGTATTCCATTTTCAAGGGGGAATTGCGGGATGAATACGTAATTATGAAGGTTTTCTTTAAGCTAAGAAAAAAGCCAGAATTTAATATATCCTATGGTGCTATTAAGGATACGCTGAACGAAATGGGAGTGGAAGAACTTACATTAAAAAATGTGAGTCAGGCGGTAATTAACATCCGTCAATCTAAGCTGCCAGACCCAATGGATATTGGAAATGCTGGAAGTTTCTTCAAAAATCCGATCATAGAAAAACTTCACTTTGAGGCATTGGAAGCACAATTTGAAGATATCAAGAGTTACCCTGTAGACGATGAAAAAGTCAAAGTGCCAGCAGGGTGGCTTATTGAAAAAGCGGGCTGGAAAGGCTTCCGTGATGGAGATATAGGAGTACACGATAAGCAAGCACTTGTCTTGGTGAATTATGGGATGGGTAGAGGAAAGAATATTTTTAAGCTTTCCAATGAAATTATGAAATCTATTCAAGGAAAGTTTGGAATTGAATTGCAGCGAGAAGTGAATATTATTTGATATTACTTTCAAGAATGACTGAAAATTCACTTTACGTTCTCGCCGCACTGTTCTCATTAGTTTTTCTGAGTGAGTGGCTATGCAAGCATACTTTTCTGAAGCACATAAGTAGTTCTCTATTGGTCATCATCCTGGGAGCAATTTTTGCAAACACAGGAGCTATCCCATCTGCGTCAAATGCAAGCCTTGTGTATGATGTTGTCTTTAAATACGTCGCTCCAGCAAGTATTTTCTTCTTGCTTCTTGGAGTAAACCTCAAACAGCTTAGAAAGGCAGGACTCCCCATGCTCATGGCCTTTTTATTAGGAGCCATCGGTACGATGATTGGAGTAGTCTCTTCTCTTCAGTTGATTGACTACAGAATTGTTTTTGGGGAAAATTATGCTGCCATTGCGGGAATGATGACGGGTACTTATGTAGGTGGAAGTGCTAATTTTAATGCCGTGGCACTACATTATGAAGTATTTAAAGAAGGAGCAATCTTCACAGGTGTAGTAGTAGCAGATAATATCATTACAGCTATTTGGATGATCGTTACACTAAGTATTCCTGTCTTTATGCAGAAACTTAGACCTCACAAGTCCAAGGTGTCTTCTGGGAATCATTTAGAAGAAGCAGATAGAGAGGTGGAATCTGTAGGACCGATGAGTTTAGCACTTATGCTAGTCATTGGGATAGCTACGCTGCTCATATCAGATTTTATTGCCAATAGAGCAAATGACTTTGGTTTTAGTATCCCTTCTATCTTGATTCTTACTACAATAGCTTTGCTATTGGGGCAACTGAGAGTAATTCAAAAACAAGTAGGGGCAAAACTGCTTGGCATGTTTTCAGTCTACTTGTTCTTAGCAGTAGTTGGTGCCTATTGTGAGATAGGAGCACTCATAGATGTGGGGGCCTATGCACTTGATATCTTACTTTTTACGATTGTGATTGTGCTTATTCATGGAGCTTTCTTACTAATATGCGGATTGTTCATGAAATCAGATTGGTCCATTATAGCCGTAGCTTCTCAGGCAAATATTGGAGGAGCGAGTACTGCTTTGGCTCTCGCTAAAAGTGTGAAAAGAAATGATCTAATTCTTCCTGCAATCCTTGTCGGATCTCTTGGTAGTGGGCTGGGTACTTATCTGGGCTTTTTAGTAGCAGGCCTTTTAGGTGCTTGATATTGTTTTTAGATAGTACTTGAATAAGGAATCCTTTTGATGCTGTCGTGTTTTTACAAGTCTTAGTCCTTCACTTTTTCTATATATTCATCCATCCGAGATAGTAATCTCCACCATTCTGACCCATCTTGACGGAACGTTCTTATTGCACCGGCGCGTACCAATATCTTTCGAAGTTCATCCTCTTCAAATCCACCTAAGTGCTTTTGCAGTGTTTCAAACGATCTGTCCGTATATGATTTGTGCTCAAGAAAATGCTTGGCGGTATCTTCTGCCATAAACTCGGTTTTGAATTCTTCCCTCTTTACTTTCAGTTCTTGATTAAACCTTTGTTGCTGAAGAAAGTATGTAATCAACCCTCCGACGATTGTTCCTGCTAGTGAGAATATTGCTGCTTCCATAATTGAAATCTTTTTTACTTGTTGTGATGACTACACAAAACACTAAAATTAGGTGATTCTCCTATTTTGAGTGCATTACTTGCTCTATTAATAAGTATTTGCTTATGTAATACATAAAAAACATAAATAAAAACTTATGAACATCTTTAGCTTGATTTGCGTCTAGAAAGCAAATTAACAATATGATGCAAAAAGTAACATTCGCAAAAGGAGATGGAATTGGTCCAGAGATTATGGATGCCACCCTCAAGATTTTGAACGCAGCTAATGCACGCATTGACTGGGAAGAAATAAAAGTGGGCGAGCAAGTCTATCTCTCAGGAAATACAACGGGAATAGATAAAGCAGCTTGGGATAGCATTCGAACAAATAAAGTGTTCTTAAAAGCACCCATCACGACTCCTCAAGGTGGCGGATACAAAAGCCTGAATGTTACGATGAGAAAATCACTTGGCCTTTATGCCAATGTAAGGCCATGCAATAGTTTCCACCCATTCGTGAAAACGAAACACCCCGAAATGGATGTGGTAATTGTACGAGAAAATGAGGAAGACCTTTATGCCGGAATAGAGCATCAGCAAACAGATGAGGTAGTTCAATGCTTGAAACTAATTACTCGTCCAGGATGCGAAAAAATTGTTCGTTACGCTTTTGAGTACGCTAAGCTTTACAAGCGAAAGAAGGTAAGCTGTTTCACAAAGGATAATATTATGAAACATACGGATGGACTTTTCCATAAGGTGTTTAAGGAAATTGCAGCGGAATATCCTGAGATTGAATCGGATAACTGGATCATCGATATTGGTGCGGCTCGATTGGCCGATACCCCTGAAATGTTTGATGTAGTGGTTATGCCAAACTTATATGGCGATGTGGTTTCAGATATTACCGCCCAAATCTCCGGATCTGTAGGTCTTGCAGGGTCTTCTAACATTGGTGCAACAGTTGCTATGTTCGAAGCAATTCACGGGTCTGCACCAGATATTGCAGGGAAGAATATGGCCAACCCTTCAGGACTCTTAAGAGGAGCTGTGATGATGTTAAATCACATCGGTCAACAAGACGTTGCGGAGAAAGTAACAAATGCCTGGAGCTGTACAATCGAAGAAGGAATTCATACGGCAGATATTTTTAAAGAAGGAATTAGTAAAGAGCTAGTCGGCACAAAGGAATTTGCTGAGGCTGTGATTGAACGAATTGGTAAAATACCAGAGCACATTAAGCCTGTCTTTTTTGCAAAAGATGTAAAATTGAACCTGCCAGCTTACAAGCGTAGAGTAAAAGCGAATAAAGTTTTGAAAGGTGTGGATGTATTCGTTGATTGGGAAGGAGGCAAGGTGGATGATTTGGCAATGAAGCTTAAAAATCTGGAGATAGATATTAAGCTCAGCATGATTACTAACCGGGGTGTAAAAGTATGGCCAGAAGGTTTTGAAGAAACATTCTGCACGGACCACTGGAGATGCAGATTTGAAGTAGAAAATGGTCATCCAGCATTGAAAGAAAGCATACATCAGGTTTTATCAAAAGCATTAACGGAAGGAATAGATGTCATAAAGACAGAAAACCTATACGAATTTGACGGAGTGAGAGGTTACTCACTTGGTCAGGGACAATAAGTTGTAGTAGAGTAGTGGAGGGTATTCATCATATGAGTGCTCTCCTTTTTTAGATCTTAATCACCATAATCAAAATGAATCTTCTTACTATATCTTACACAGGTACCCTCAGAGATAGGCTTAAAGACTTCTTTGAGTCAGGATTCTTCCAGTCTTTCATCACGTCACTCATCATCATCAATTCAGTTCTCATTGGATTGGAGACGTCAGATTACGTAATGGTTCATTATGGTGAGATTATTGATTTAATCGACCTGACTATTTTGGCTTTATTCAGTATTGAAATCATATTGAAACTGTTCGTTTATCGTTTAAACTTTTTCAAAAATGGTTGGAACATATTCGACTTCATGGTGGTAGCCGTATCATTGGTTCCGGCAGCCGGTTCATTTTCTATTTTCCGAGCATTGAGAATTGTTCGAACATTGAGACTGCTTAAGAGCATTCCAAAGCTGCGATTGATCATCGAGTCATTGATAAAATCTCTGCCAAGTATAGGCTGGATTGTAGTGCTTCTATCCATTGTTTTCTATGTGTATTCAGTTATCGGAGTGAACTTATTCGGCGAGATGTACCCAAAGTATTTTGGTGACATGGGCAAGGCGTTTTACACGCTATTTCAAGTTATGACATTGGAGAGCTGGTCTTCAGCGGTTGCCAGACCTATCATAGAAGGAGTCCCATTTGCAGGAGTCTTCTTCATCACATTTATCCTTATTGCTACCTACACTACGCTGAATATTTTTATAGCGATCGTGGTAAACACAATGAATGAAGTTTCTCTCAAAGACCTTAAGGAAGAGGAAGAACATATCAAAGATTTTGTGTCTGATGAGAATAGAAAGCTACAGTTACAATTGAATCAGATTCAAAAACAACTTAAAGAAATAAGCCAAAACATGAGTACACCTAAAGAGTATGAGTATTAGTTAGACCTCATGGATCTTACCCATTGTGCTAATTATAAATTTTGTATCTGCCTAAAAAACTGTCATATCGAATGAAAATGAGATATCTGTCCTTTTCGAAAGTTGAATTTCAATTATTACACCCCATATTCATTGATAAAGATTTCTCCTTGCGTCGAAAAGACAGTTTTTAAAACGAATTTGATCAAATTAATTAGCGCAACGAGTAGGTTTTATATCTTTTTAGTCATAAGAGATAATGAATCATTAGGTTTCATTGTTGGCTGAACTTCCTCTAGTATTTCAGAAGAAACATCATTAATTCATTTCTAAAATTATTGTATGCGGTATATCCCTATCAGGATAAACCACGTCAACCTTCTCTCCGTTTTTGGAGGCTGGAGTCATTCTTGGTATTTTGTTTAATACCCGAACAGCTTCAGCTTGAAGTTCCACAAAAGTATCTCTCACTTTTAGTGCAGAGGGGTATCCGTTTTTGTCGATTTTAACAAATACATCAATTTCTTGTGTGCCTGTAAGTTTAAGTTTTTTGGCAACATCCATATTGAATTCAGCATTTATGAATTTAGTGATACGGTTAATAAAACACTGCAACTGCTCATCTTTGCTTTCATTCTCGCATCCTAGATAAGTTGGGATGATGTCTACCTCACCAAAAGAATTTAGATAATTGGCACTTGAAGAATCATAAGGGTTTTCGATCCCTTTCCCAGCTACCATAGCAGCTAAACTTCGAATGGCTTCCTTTTCTTCTTCACTAATATTTCCTTGCTTCATCATTTGTTGATGCACAGCGTCTATTTTTTGTAAAAGCTCACTATTTAATTCCCTGTTTCCAAGTTTTTGATTTTGAGTGCATGAAAAGCATAGAATGAAAGTAATAAGTACTGTAGAAAAGATTGGTTTCATATTGTTTGTATTAAATCACAATAATAAATCTGAATTGACCTTTGAAGTTGAATAGAGCGCGTATTTGGTACGAAATGAGTTGTTTTAGGTATGAAATGAAAGAGACAAAACTCTGTGCTTATATTTTTTAGAAACTGGAATTTCAATCTCGGTCATTTGTATAGTGTTTGAGTTTTTCCAAGACCTAAAATGTGTGGGGTTCATGAGGTGAGAACGATGTGTCTGAACAAGAAAATCTAAATCATTCTGAATTTTCACTAGTGAAGAGCGGATCAGTTTAGAATTGAGATGATTATTCTGAATAAAAAAAACCTCTATATAATTATGCGCATTGGATATGCAAATGAGATCGGATTTATGGATCTTCAATATATCTAGTTTGTTCTCGCCTTTGATAGTTAAAATATCTTGTTTTATGGGAATTAATTTGGTTGAATACCTTCTGACGAGAAGTATTATTGGGGATAAAATCAGTGTTGATTTTATCATGATGATATTAAAGAATTCTGAGAAACTATACAGTCCATTATATAGAGGACTTTTGTAGTAAATGTATGTGGTAGTAATGTATAGTACGTTAAAAAAGAGAAAAGTGATAATTTCAAAGCCAATATTCCACCTATCTATTTTTTGATAGACGCCTTTTTGAAACAAAGCAATTATGCCATAACATAGAAATGCTATGAGACCAAAAGAGATGCTGATATTAGTCCAATCAAAATGTAAGGTCCCATCATCAAACGGTCGGATAAAAAAAGCAAAAGCAAAAATCCAAAGACCAAGCAAAAATCCAATGAGCAGATTGTGTTTAACTGACGAGTTTAATTTATGCATTTACCATGCCTAAGGTAGCTAAATGCATAAATTCCGTTACAACTTGATACTGTAAATCTTAACCTAAGTTGAAGCTATTCCATTCTCAATACTTCCGATGGATTTACATTGGATACTTTCATGGATTGAAAGCTGATGGAAATGAATGTAACAAACATCACCGCCAAACCTGATAGTACGAATATCAGCGGACTCAATGCTATTTTGTAGGCAAAGTCAGAGAGCCAGTCGTGAAGTAGCCACCACGCAATAGGTGAAGCAATGAGTGTTGATATCCCTATGAGAATGATAAACTTCTTAGCTACTAAAAGAATGATGTTTGCTGATGAAGAACCGAGTACTTTCCGAATGCCCATTTCTTTAAAACGCTTTTGCAAAACCAGTCTGGTCAGTGCTAAAAGTCCTAACCAGGCAATGAACAAGGAAAACCCAGCCGCATAGTTGATGATAGAGCTGTATCGCTTTTCTTCTTTGTACTTATCATTTAAGATATCATTCACATACCTCATTTGAAAAGGAAGAGTTCCCATGGCTTTTTTCCAAGCATCCTCTATGTTCTCAGTAGTTTTTTCTGCGTTACCGGGACTCACTTTAATCATAGTAGTAAAATATTGAGGGGGCCATACATATGAGGATATACCTGTTAACCCTTCGATTATGTAGTCGATTTCAATGGCTAGAATTAGAGGGGAAACTTCAGTATGCAGTGAGTTAAAATTGAAGTCTTTCACTACGCCAATTACTTCATGACTTCTCTTGAAGTTTTTGCCTGGAATCTGTTTTCCTAATGGATTTTTCCATCCCATCTTTTTCACCAATGATTCATTCACAATGATGGCTTTTCCACTATCATCTTCCCTAAAGTCTCTTCCTGCCACTAGCTCTAGTCCCATGGTGCTTGGGTATTCCGCTGACACCAAATTGAAATTGAGTTCCAGGTTTGAGTTATCCTCTTGCTGAAAGAAGAACACGGTCCATTGCAATGACATAGTCGTCATCGTTGCAGCGGTACTCAAAATATTTGTGTTAGTTCGAAGCTCATTTTGGAATAATTCAAAAGCTTTTGTTGCCTCTTTATCACCCAGATTGCTTGGGAGTTCTACTTCTACCAACTCATTTTTTTCAAATCCCAGTGATTTATTACCGACATAGTCCATTTGACTTTTGAAGACGGTCGTTCCTATAATCAGTGCAACGCAGAAGGTGAACTGAATAGTGACCATCACATTTTTGGCTATACTTTCCTTGCCAGCAGAAAGCGTTCCTTTTAATGCACTTGTCGTCTTTAATCGTAGGATGACGCCAGAAGAGATGGAGCTGGAAATCAGGGAGATGGCACTAATGAGCAAGAGCATAAAACCTATGAGTTCTCCGCTTAGGTGGAAAATCAATGTTGCGTTAATCAATCGATTGAATACAGGTATGAAATAGTACGTGCTAACCAATGCTAGTAAGCCGGCAATCAACGCTAAAAGAAATACTTCAAGCAGAAGCTGAGATGAGAGCTGCCTTTTTAATGCACCCATGGTTTTTCGAATACCAAACTCTTTGATTCTATTGAGTGATTGACTGCTGGTGAGCATGATGAAATTGAGGATGGCAATAACGATTACCAGTAAGCTAAGGCCCATTAAAATGTAGACATAGTCAGGATTATAGGTTTTTGCCTCCCCTTGTTCAGCAAATTGATCGCTCCACCAGTAAAGCTTGCTTATAGGCTGTAGCTTGATGTTGATTTTATCTGACCTTTCATTTATTTGAGCGAGCCGTTCAAAGGTATCAGTAAGCAATTGTTCGTATGCTGCAACACTTTCGGACCGATCAATTTTGATGTAGGTTTCAAGATAGGAGACATCATATCCAGTCAGGAAGTCAGGGTCGGAGATCATAGCCTCTATATGATCTATGTGAATGATGAAATCAAAGGGTATGCTATTCAGATCTTCAACGGGATCTGCTACAGCTGTGACGATGAATCTTAAAGATTCAGAGTTACCTACATTCAGTTCAATTTCTTTTCCAATAGGGCTGGACAAGCCAAAATATTTTTCAGCCATGTTAGGACTGATTACTACCTGAGAAATGGTTGTCAATGGCTGCTTTTCGTCTCCCTCAATGATTGGAAATGAGAAAATATTGAAATAATCAGGATCTACCAAGGTGATTCTCTCTGCGAAAGTTTCGTAACCTTTTTTTACATAACCTAAGCTTGATATCAAGCGAGTAATGTGTTCTATCGAGGGGATTTCATTTCTTAGGTCTGTAGTTAATTGGTTGCCTGTGGTGTTGTTTTTAGCAATCAACTCATTCGTATCTCTGTTTCGAATTTCCTTGGTAAACCGAAAAATAGACTCATGATCTTCATGGAAAGTGTCATGATTTATTGCGTTTTGAACATAGAAGAATACCAATAGGCCAAACATGATGCTCAATGCCAGTCCTAAAACATTGATGACGGAGTAAAACTTGTGTTTGCGCATATTGCGCAGTGCGAGTAGTAGATTGATTCGTAGCATAGCACTATTTATTAGTTGAGTTTTTGAGTTTCGTAAAAAGATGCCGGGTCTGAAAAATCGAAGTGCATTCCAGACCAGTCTTCTGGTTGATTTAAATCTTGAGAAGCGTTCCTTGTCCTTTAGGAACTGTTCCCAAACATCTCCGATTACACTCTCAGCAAGCTGAGGAGGGCAATAGAAGTTAATCAGCTTTATGACCCACTTAGGAAGCTCCATCTAAATGGATGAAAATTTTAAATTAGGGATGAGTGACCAAAGCTGCTGTCGCTGTTCTTTTAGAATCTGGAGCTTTTCTAACCCGGTATTGGTGACCGTGAAAATTCTTTTTCGTCTGCCACCTCGCATATTAGATGCCCCGCCCATTTCTGAGGTGACATAGCCTTTGTCTTCCATGCGATAGAGGGTTACATGAACAGCACTTAGGTTGACTTCTCTTTTGACCTTCTCGCCGATCTCCTCAACGATCGCGTTTCCATAGGCATTTTCACCTAAGAGCGCCACCATGGTGAGCACCAGTTCTTCAAACTCTCCGAGATATTCTTTCTTCATTACTATATATTTTGTTAAAGATATACGCATTTGTATATACTTTGTTATAGTAATAGAAGATTTTTTGTAATTATTGGGGTGATAGAAGGTGAGTGCTTGATCTTTTATTCCGCTGTTTTTGTATTCACAAGTGTGTGGATATCACGAAGTTGGTGAGGATGCGAACTAAGGCTAGATGCAATTTAGGATTTGGTGTAAGCAACTATTTCACTAATCCTTGATAGGTGGTGATCGTCATGTTCAGCTACAAAAAGAAATAAGTCCATTGTTCTCATAGGAGTCTTTAACCTCGGGTGCAATGCATATTTATAAACTTCCTTTTCTCCGAGTTTAAAGAGACTATCCAAGGTTGTTTGTCTGATGTTTATGAAATCAATTAGTAATTGTTGAATTTCCTTTTCATTGTGCTTGGCCAAATCAGTTTTTTTATTTTCTAAATCCGCTCTCCTTAAATACTCTGTTCCATTCAAGATGTCTTCAAGTCGACCTTGCCAAATAGGCTCAAGATCAATTAGGTGACCAATATTTTCTTGAATAGACCAGTTACCCTCAAATTTTGTGGTTAAATCTTCCGTTGCTATTTGACTGATTTTATGATTTAATCGGATAGGAGTTCCCTCCAGTCTTTCCAATATCGATGGAAAAATATTTTGCTCTAACGAGAACTCAAACTTTCTGTCAAACCATTTTATTTGTTTCATTTCTTTTTTGATTATGCGATGGTTTGTGTCACCACAAAATTGTGAATATTTTCTTGTTTACGAGGACACGTACCAAGGCTAAAAAATGCTACTTCATAGAATAAAAATAAAGGTTTATCACTAGTTACAAACGCGAGCTGACTTAACTTAAAAATAGCTAGAACAAAGTATGAAAATCTTTGTTTTATGCTTTATCGAAATGTAAAACATTTTAAACTTTAGTGTCTAAACTACCCAAAGACAGTCGATTCATTGATATTTCTGATTACGGACGACCAGTAGCCAGAGCTATTACTCTTCAGTTAAAGGATACTTCCGTTACTCCTATTCATGTAACCATTGCATTTACCATATCAGGTATGTTAACTATCTGGTGTATGATTAATGGGTATGCATGGTCGGCTGCATTTTTTTTGATCCTAAAATCAATATTAGATGCTGCTGATGGTGAGTTGGCAAGAGTCAAAAACACACCTTCCTACACTGGTCGATACCTTGATTCTGTTGCGGACATTACACTGAATGCACTTATCTTCGGTACGTTATGGTATCTAACAAGCGCCAGTATTTTAAATACAGTATTGGCTTTCTTAGGTATGCAATTGCAAGGGACTATCTATAATTACTATTATGTAATTCTCAGAAATAGATTCAATGGAGATACGACAAGTCGAGTCTTTGAGAAAAAGCCTCCTGTTGCATTGTTAGGTGAAAAGCAACGCAACGTAAACATCCTCTTTTTTCTTTATAGAGGACTTTATGGTGTTTTCGATAAAGCAATCTATCTGTTGGATCGAAGCGCTGTTAAAAGTACCTGGTTTCCAAATTGGTTTATGACCATTGTTTCACTACTCGGATTAGGTTCTCAACTTCTTATTATAAGTATCTTCTTAATTCTTGGGTTGAGAGATATCATCATCCCTTTTTTCATTTGCTATACCTCAATGATTTTTTTCATCGTAGCAGTAAGAAAGGTATATGAATAAAAGCCTGTTTGTACTTTTTGATCCTATTTAGATTTCTTCCTGCATATTTAAATTAGTTAGGCATCCACTCCCTACGACTTTCAGGTTCATTTTCAATCGTTTTGATGATCTGTTTAGCAGTAAATTTCTTAGAGTCTTTGTTTAGCTGACTTATTCACTGAATTCCTTTAATTCAACAGTTATGTTTACCCGCTTTTCACTGATTATATTTCCTTGCTCATCAGTCAATGTTTGGTCAAATGAAATGGTTCTTTTAATTAGGCCGATGTTAGATACAAATTCTGTGGTTTCTATTCCATTTGATTCATACCAAGCACCATCATTCTCGACTTTATATGCTTTGAAAGTTCCAGCAGGAACAGATACATCTTCCAATTTAGTAGCTTGTTTAGTGATTAATTCAGAACCGTCTTTTTCCCAATGCGTCCAACTCTTTCCGATTTCTAAAGGATAATCATAGACAATTCTTGGAGGTTCTTCAATTACTAAATCTCCTGAAATTATTCCATCATCAGTTAACCCCAATGAATCGTTTAATCTGGGATTACTAGTTCTGGCATTTGCATCGTTAATTGCATATATCTTGTATGCCATTAGACTTAATTTGTTGCTATCCTGTCGGTAATGATGAATAGAGGTTAGTTCAGGTTCCTCATCTGCGGTCGTTTCAAATCTGAAAGTTTCAACGCCGTTGATCTCATCTTTGCCAGTTATTATAATCCTAATCGTTCGGTTTCTTAAGTTTTCAGGAAAATCCTGATCGTCCGTAGACCAATTATAAACCCATAAATTCCCCTCTTCTAATGGGAAATCTGTTACAATACCACTTCTGTTAATAGGGTTATCAGCATCACATGAAATGAGTATCCCGAAAAATATCAAAAGTATTGGTTCTAGTTTTTTCATCTGCTCCAATTTGTCGCTAACGATCAGTTAAAATCTGTAGGCTGGTCGTCTATCTATTTCTTTAAAAGTATTTGTTCCAACTCCAATATTTCCAAATTCTAGGAAATATAAACTTTGGTTTCAGCTACATTCCACTATGCTTTTGCCGTATTCAATATCAATACCGATATGATAAAAATACATTTTCCAGTTCCTTGAATTTTAAAATATAAGAGTTAATCGCATAAGGTGTGAAAATGTTCCTTCAATTGATCATAACGTACTGATATGGCTCCATCTAATCCTCGTTTGCAATGAGGATTCTTAAAGCATAAAGTTTTCAACTTATTAATTCAACCTCAACCATTCCTTTCATATCCGAATAGTCTTGCCATCACTCGTTGCAAACGAGCGTTAGCTTGGGTTTTCTTAATTTTTTAGAAGGTCTGGTAAGTTCGTTTGCCAATCTGTTATCATAAATTTATCAAGAATCCGTTGATTCTGTCCGATGACGTAACAGATTGTTGAACAATATTCTCGTCTGTACATAATATCAGAATCCTTGTTAAACTCATCTTCCATATTGATTGTCCAATTGTCCTGCTGATTTTCTGAAAAAGAGTCCAATCTCAACACATATGCATTTGTTTGGTATATCTCCCTAATTTCAAAATATGCCTGAGAAGATTTGGTATCACCACCACATGCACAAGAGTTAGCAATGATTATTGGCTTATCATGTAGATTGGATGTATTAACAATGTCGCCCGCGGTGGATTTGAATTCGAATTCTGGAGCAAGCATGCCTACCTGAATTCCAGTTTTGGTGTCGAAACTGTTTTCCTTTACTAGTCTTAGAATACTTCCATTATTGTTAATGCTATCAAATTTGAAGTAAAAATCATTTAGCTGTAAGTATTCACCTTTCTTTATTAGGTCATTAACTTTTATTGAATCTTTCTTGCCGAGTTCGCTGGATAAAAGGGCTATTTCAGGGTTTAATCCATATGTGAAAGAACCACTTAGAGGTTGATCAATTATTCCGACTTCAAAGTTTTTATCATCAATGAATATTGAAGCCGATAAATATTCATCTCTTCCATAGATTATGTCACTATTCCAACTTCCGATTCTGATCCAAGACTGATGTTGACCTGTTTCTACACCATTGGAGACTAAAAATGTTACTGGAATAGAGTTTTCGGATGAATACCAATCAATTGGTTGTAAAGAGAATGAAGTTTCATCCATGAATGAATGATTGTTATTTTGATCGACTATCATTACAACCTTTTCAGAAGGAAGTTGACCTTTAATTATATCAATGTAATCCAGTTCGGACTTAAAATCAACTGGAATCCTGATGCCTAAGACGTTGGTTAAAGGCTTAGGAAGATTAATTGGGTAATTAAATAGGTTTGTGGTGTCCTGAAACTCCAAGAATCCACCTCCGAAATTGAATCCACCGAACCCTTTTATTCTGTTGGTTTTTATTAGTAATGTGTCCGTTTCGGAAGAGAATTGATTGGTCATTTCCTGGCAGAAAACTTCTACAAATCCAATTATGAAAATCGATATTAAGACTGTTGATTTTAAGTTCATAAGATTATCTAATCAGTGCAGAAATAAACGCTAACCTTTAGCTTCCCTTGATATCACTATTAGAAGAAGCTGAATTTAATAACTTAAAGATAAGGACGTCAAGTTAGAACCAAGATCTAACCAGGTATTGAGACTCCTCGTTTGCAACGAGGATTCCTAAAGCATAAAGGGGATACTTGAGGGTTATTCTGAGCTGCTCTACACTTAATATTTGTTCGATAAAAGTGCGCAGATAGTTCTAGAGAGTGAAATTTGGATTTTTTTCATGAGCCGCATCTATTTCAACTAGCCTGTCCAATAAGACAGAGAATAATTTGGAAAGATCTCTAAGGACCGCTCTTTCCAAGACTTCACCTGGATATTCAAGGTGTATTACGCTGATTTCAGGTGGATAACTAAGGCCAAACCAACCATTTCTACCTATGATGGTTTTAAGTTTTATATACGGGTTTTGCATCAAAAGTCTCATAAGTTCTTTCGATTCGATCAACTTCATTATCGAGTCTATGCTGTTACTTTTCAGTATGTACTCTTTTTCAAAGGACTTATTTCCAATAGAGATTCCATTAATGCCAAGCAGCTTGCTCAAGTAGCCTTTTGCGGAAATATGAAGTTTGAGTTTTTTCTTGTGAAGAAACGAGACCTTCATTATTGTAACGGTATAGTTCTCACTCCTTCTATCTGTATATAGCAAGATGGTCCATTTCTTATAGGTAACCTTTAAGATGTCATTTTCTGTTGGACCTCCATCCACGTACTCTCCACCTATTTCCTTTGCGAATTTTGTCCATGCATCAGCTTTTGTTGGTTTGAAAATACGGGTCATCTATTCGCTTTTAGAAAATTTAGACGTTTGTGATTAGGAATCTCAACGTTTATAGTATTGAGGATAACATTTAGATAAACGACATATGGCATTTATCCCAGATATGGCATGTGCCTCTGGGGATGCAATGATAAAGTTTGCATTGCAAATGCCTAATTTTTTTTCATCCTGGTTACAAAATAGGACGAGATAGGAAAGCGGTAAACTTTCGAATCGCAGAAAAGCCCTATGTTTATTTATCTTTTGTTGGCGCCAGTTATTTTATTCGTTATTCCATCCCCAATCATCTGGTGGATTCATCTCATTGAACCTTTCTGTTATTGTATCCTCATCATCAGGGTGAATCAAGTCGTAATACTCTTCTGGAGTGTAAGTATTTTTTCGTGTATAATGATTAGCTAGATTGGCTGCTTTTAGCGAACTATAGCCTGTTAATTTTAACTCACAGGCACTGCAATTGAACTTAGTAGGTAGAATTGATTGCCTGACAATTATTTCATCCTCATTGTTTTCAATATTTTGTTTTCCATAAGGTTCACCAAAAACAGTTGCAGTGCTATTACATGCGGGACATTCTAAGCCATGGTATCCACGATAAGCCAATCTATCGCCATTTTTCTGTGCTTCTTCTGATAATTTTTCACGAACCTCACCCTCTTTGTTTTCGAAAACTTTTTTGTGAGCAGCAATAGCACTTTTTGTTTTACCTACAACCTCTTCTTTGATTTCTTCTAGAATTAATTCGGCTTCCTTTTGGATATCTTCACCAAACAATGAGTTCAAAGATTCACCTTGAAATTCGGAAAGAATTTTACAACATTTATAAAAGCCTGCAATCCAAAGTTGAGTAGGATACTCCTCAAATGCCGCTGTGCCTGAATGGACTTCTTCATTTCTTCGGTTTATTATAGCCTTGGCAGCTTTGATATTTTCATCAATAAATTCTGTAATTAACGTTTGACATAAGTTAAGAACGTGAACCGTATTTATTGATTTCTTCTGAGTCTTGCCGAACCAAGGTTTAATGCGTGCAAGAGGTTTTGATGTTCTTTGTCTGGCTCAGCTAATAAAGTAGGACTGACTTTCGCAACGGCTGAACGTGCTAAGAGTTCTAAGCCTAAGGCGCCAATAAAGACCGAAAAATGGTTCTTCTTTATCCTCATCAAATGCCTTTTCAAAATATAATTTTGCCTTAGTAAAAAGGGGGTCTCTTTCCCAACTCATAACGTATTAATATAAATTCTTTTTAATTCTCTATTGATGCCGTTTCTAACAGCTTCTCGCCCATGTAAGGTCTTCCAATTGTCAATAAGAATGGTTTTATGTTGATTCCATTTAAGGACAGATGTCTCGACTCTATTAAATGCATTTTTCATTATTAGGACAAAATCTTTTGCATGGTTATTAAAAGGTGTCATGCATGTTGAATCATATCTAAATCCTTCTTGCCCCTTGTGTTTGAAAAATAATGGTAGATAACAGCTTCTGTTTTTTGTTTTTAGAAGAAATATGGACCTTCTTGCTATTTTCAATTCAGCTTCAGAAAGTTGTCGAAATAGTTGGCTAGTCGCTAACAGCTTTGTTCCACAGCTACTTTCTTTTTCTGCATTAAGCATCATATATCTCACAGGAAAATTTAAAAAAGCCGTGTCGGTATGTAAGGGAAATTCATTTAAGCCATGCAGATTACTAAAAGTACCTCCCATTGCATCTTTATTTTCTTTTGGATGTAGAGAAAAAATTTCTTGTCTATTTGAGTGTTTTACGACCTCACCAAATTCGTTTGCTGCCTTTAGTAGACTAGATTCATCTGAATAGTTTTCAAGCTCAATCCAACCTCTCTCGTTAAGTGTGTCCAATTTCTCTTGTATCATCTTAATTGGTGCCAACATTAATGTAACACGCACTGTGCGCCACTAGCCGTACGCGTTATTTTCTTTATATATTTTGGTATGTTACTTTATTTAACTGTTTGATAATCAATAATGAAAACGACACTAGTCGTTTAATAAGCGTTTACTTTCGTGTATAACATGCACTAGGCAATATTTCAAATATACCGTTTTATTGATTTTTCAGCGTTGGAGTCAATGACTGACAGAGCGACTCCTAGCAGCTCAGTTTCATAACATATCAATAACGACATTCAGTCGTTTTAAACATCATTTTCTGCTCTCAAATCACTACTTTTGCGCTTGAAAAATAATCAGATAATATAAACTAAAATAGATCATGAAGGTAACCGTAGTGGGCGCTGGAGCCGTAGGAGCAAGTTGTGCCGAATACATCGCAATCAAAGATTTTGCAGCTGAAGTTGTACTTATAGATATCAAGGAAGGTTTTGCTGAAGGTAAAGCCATGGACTTGATGCAGACTGCATCATTGAATGGATTTGATACAAAAATCACTGGTACGACAAACGATTATGCTAAGACAGCTAACAGTGATGTGGCGGTTATTACTTCAGGTATTCCTCGTAAACCAGGAATGACAAGAGAGGAATTGATCTCTACCAATGCTGGTATTGTGAAGTCTGTAGCTGAGAATTTAATCAAGCATTCTCCTAATGTGATCATCATTGTGGTGTCTAACCCAATGGATACCATGACCTACCTTTCTCACAAGGCATTAGGGCTTCCAAAGAACAGAATCATTGGTATGGGTGGAGCCTTGGATTCTGCTAGATTCAAGTACAGATTGGCAGAAGCATTGGATTGCCCGGCATCTGATGTAGACGGCATGGTTATCGGTGGACACAGTGATACCGGAATGATTCCTTTAACGAGACTAGCTACACGAAACAGTGTGCCAGTTTCTAAATTCTTAAGTGAAGACAAGCTGAACTATGTATTGGAAGAAACTAAGGTAGGAGGTGCTACACTTACTAAATTGCTGGGTACTTCCGCATGGTATGCTCCCGGAGCAGCAGTATCAGCAATGGTGCAAGCGATTGCTTGTGATACAAAGAAGATGTTCCCATGTTCTTCTATGCTAGAAGGTGAGTACGGACTAAATGATATTTGTATTGGCGTTCCTGTGCTAATAGGTAGAAATGGTATTGAGCAGATCGTAGAGATTGAGCTTGATGCTGCAGAGCAAGCCAAGTTAGAGGAAAGCGCAGCAGCAGTTCGTAAAACGAACGATACACTTTCTGAGATGAATATTATATAAGAATTTTCTAGAGGGTGTCCCAAAAGCGTCATTCTGAACGTAGTGAAGAATCTTTATTATTGTTACTTACAGCTCATAAAAAAGATGAGATTCTTCGTTCCTCAGAATGACAAGCTATTAAGGCTTTTGTGACACCTTCTTTGTTTATCACGCATGCAAGACACGCAAGAACTCATCCATAAAAGCGACCTCATTAGTCGTGATTTGAGCTGGCTCCAGTTCAATCACCGCGTGCTTGATCAGGCAAGAAAGGAAAAACGCAATCTTTTTGAAAAACTCAAATTTCTAGCCATTACATCTAGTAATGCGGATGAGTTTAACATGATTCGAATAGGTAGTTTGTATAACTATTTGGATTATGGCAATGACAGGGTAGATTACTCCGGTCTTCAGGTTATTCCTTTTAAAGAAGAGTTATTAGCAGGGTTGAAAGAGTTTAATAGGCAGCAGGATCAACTGTTCCTTGATCTAAAACCAGGTTTCAAACAGCATAATTTTGAAATCAAGGGTTACGAAGAACTAAACGAAAGGCAGCAGAAATCAGCAAGCAAATATTTTGAGAAGACGATCTTCCCCATGCTGACGCCCATGGTGTTCGATCCATACCACTCCTTCCCGATATTGATGAATAATATTCTGATCTTCGGAGTGGTGACTAAGACATTAAAGTCAAAGGAAAAGAAGAAAATGTCCTTCATTCAGTTACCACAAAACCTTCCTCGGTTTTATGAACTGACTGATAAAGATAAAGTCGTCTTTGTTCCCATAGAGAAGATCGTGCAGCAGCATTTTGATCGCGTTTTCAAAAATGTAGATATTATCTCCAGTTCACTTTTTCGAGTTACACGAAATGGTGATTTCACGCTCGAAGAGTCAGAGGATATTGAAGCAAACTTCCTTGAGGAGATGAAGAAGAAGCTCAAGACCAGGAAGACAGGAAGAGTGGTTCGAATGGAAGTGCAGGAGGGATCTGATCCTTGGCTAATTAAACAACTCAAGAAGAGGTACGAAATAGAAAACGAGAATGTTCAAGTAGCATGTGAAGGTTCATTGATTGATTTTACATGTCTTTGGCAGATTGTGAATCAGGAAGAATTCAATTCATTCAAGCCCGTTAGACCCAAGGCTGTTCCTCCAGTAAGTATGTCTGATATTGAGCATCAAGACATGTTCAAGATTTTGAAAGATCGAGACATTCTACTTCATCACCCTTACAATACCATAGAGCCACTGCTTGATTTGCTGGAGCAAGCAGCTGAAGATCCATATGTACTTTCGATCAAGCTAACCATCTATCGTTTGGCAAAAAACAGTAGGGTAGTGGAAGCTCTTCTGAATGCAGCAGAAAACGGAAAACACGTTTCTGTTTTGTTTGAGGTGAAAGCTCGATTTGATGAAGAGAACAACATGAAGCAAGCTCAGCGGCTTCAAAAAGCTGGATGCTTTGTGATCTATGGTGTGGGATCCTTGAAGACACATACGAAGCTGCTTTTGATAGTACGAAAGGAAAAAGAGAAAGTGAATCGTTTTGTACATATGAGTAGCGGAAACTACAATGAAGCTACTTCTAAGCTTTATACGGACATGAGTTTATTGACTTCAGATGAGTCTTATGCTAACGATGTGCAGGAATTCTTCAATGTAATCACCGGTCATTCCATGCCCGAAGATTACGACAACCTGATCACAGCACCTACTCAAATGCGACGTGATTTGATTGCATTGATCAACAAGGAAAAGGAGAATGCAAAAGAAGGAAAACCTACAGGCATTGTTATTAAGCTAAACTCACTTCAAGATAAAGATGCCATTGTAGCACTGTATAAAGCCTCCCAAGCGGGTGTTCCAATTAAACTGATCGTAAGGGGCATCTGTAGCTTGCGTCCAGGTAGGGAAGGACTGAGCGAGAATATTGCTGTTCGCTCAATCGTAGGGGAATATTTGGAGCATTCCAGGATTTTCTATTTCCATAATGATGGCGATCCAAAAGTCTATTGTGGTAGTGCCGATATGATGGTTCGCTCATTTGATAGAAGATTGGAATCGCTATTTATTATCAGTGATCCACCACTAAAGCAGCAAGCCATCAATATTCTGGCTTACAACCTGAAGGATAATGTAAATTCCTATGAGATGAAAGAAGACGGCAGCTATGTTCATTTAGAGCCAAACGGTAATCCGTCATTTGATATTCACCAGGAGTTTTACAAAGTGAAGAGGGAGGTAATTATGGAGGCGAAGCTTTTTGAATAAAAAAGAGGCTGTCTCAAAAGTAAGAGGACGTCATAGCGGACCTGCCTGCGGCAGGCAGGCGAAGTGCAGCTATCTCAAAAATAGCTTGAAAAGCACATTATCAAGAAGATTGCTTCGCTATACTCTTAATGACGAGACTTTTAAGACAGCCGCATTGATTCATTTTTTAGCAAAAACTCCCTTAAAGCTTTCACGGTAAGCATATGCCAGGAATAAGTTGGCTAAGAATACAAATATTGCAATAGGTAATCCACTTGGTTCCATCGCTGCATGAACGAAAAATATATTCAATGTGATAGGACCCAGTACTGCTATAGCAAGGGGTATATAGAATCCACTTAATAGAAGAACTCCCGCGATTACTTCAGTGGCTTTTAATAGTGGGAAGAAATACCCGGAAGCCATTAATCCACCCATAAATATTCCCAAATCACCTTCCATAGGTGGAGGAGGTAAGAAATTAAAAAACCCATTCAATCCGAATACAAGAAAGATGAGACCCATTAGATAGCGTACTACTGTAGCAGCTGTTCTAATTGTTTTGCTGTTTTCTGTTGCCATAATGCTGTTAGATTAGTTTAAGGTATTTACATTAAATGTATATACATATAAATATACAAAAATGTTTCAATACTGTTGACAGATTCAAAATTTCTTTGATAAGGATATCATTAGACTTATGAATTTCTCATTATCAGGATTATCGAAACGAATAAACTTACGCTTGCTCTCTAGTCTCAAATAAGGGATTGTTTGAATTTGTAGCGAATGGTAGGGCATGATCCACGAGTAAATCTGGAGTTTATGTCGAAAGTGAATGATGATACCTTTAGGTCTTAGCTCAATACTAGCATTGGAGATATAGTGTTCAGCATTTACGTACTTCCTATAATCTTCGCTGATATCGTGTATAGTCATTCTGCGAGAACCTATCCCACCCATTTTCCAACGATCCTTCCAGGAAAAAGACTGCCCAACAGCTTTATCGATTTTGCGTGTTATTTCTTTATCCGAATAGGAGGTATCGAAAATCATGAAATGTTAGGTTCAGAAAATATAATCAAATAACATCCTGCAGCTTTCTTAACGTTCTCAACACTGTTTGATTGGATTTTGTTGTTTGAATAGAAATTTTTTAAGAAATTCATCATCTATGATAATAGTCAGAAAAACCTACTCCTTTTGATTGGAGTGCGCTTTAACTATTCAGGTGAGTTGTTTTGTGTGCCTGGAAATAGATAATAAAGGCAGTTCAATCATTAATTGAACTGCCTGATATTTTGTTCTATGCAAACATGTCTGTGACTAGTGAGAGAATTAGGAGGAGGACAAAAATGAAGAATAGTATTCTTGCAATTCCAGCAGCTCCCCTTGCGATTTTAGTAAACCCGAAAAGACCTGCGACAAGTGCTACAACGATAAAAATGATTGTCCATGAAAGCATAATTATTTTTATTTTAGTTAGTAATGCTGTAAATCGTGAGAATACCTTGCCACCACCGATCAAGCTTGCTATGAGCTCCATTGTTTAATGGATATCTCCCAAATTGATTGTGACATTCTCAAGATGAGAAGTTTATCTAAGCAAAACATCCCTATTTAGTCAATTATGTAGCTTTTTGTGGATGGTATGCTTTTCTCTTTAGGAAGATACAACTAACAATTTAAAATTTAGATATTATGAAATCAACAAGTAGCTATTTAAACCTTACGTTAAAATCACTTTTGATCCTATCGTTGGTATTTCTTTTTTCCTGCAGTGGTAGTACATCAAATGAAAATAAAGTAGCTGATGATTTTAAAGAGCAGAAAGAAAAGGTGGTAAAGGATCTTGAAAAAATGAAAGCCAGTATTGATGATTCGATAGAAGATGTTGAAGATAAACTCAATATCAATGAAGGCCCAGTTGAAAGAAACCTTGAAAAGGCAAAAGCAGATTTAGAGAATAAAAAGAAAGATATTGAAGATTCATTGAAGAAGGCCAAAGATGCTTCTAAAGAAAATTGGGAGGAAGTAAAATCGGATATAAATAAGGCTATTTCTGAAATTGAAAAAGGATTTAATGATATCAAAGAAAATATTGAGTCAGCTATTGAAAACATAGACAACTAAAAAGTAAAGCGCCCTGATATTATCGGGGCGCTTTACTTTAATCTGATTTTTTTAACTAGTCATCTCCGCATTCTTCTTCCCAATCATCCCAAATTTCTCCCAGATCCACTTCCTCACTAACGCCATTCTCAGTTACTGTTACAATGTTATCACAAGTTCCATCACCATAGTTGATGCTATAACTACCTGATTGATCTCCGTATGTATAATTTCCAGATTCTTGCCCACTAACGAATACCCAGACATTGTCAGATTCGCAGTTATAATCATAAAATAGAGGAGTGTCTACACTTGAGCTAAATGACTCTCCTGTACTAATATCTACAGATTCAGTTCGTGTTTTTACAGTATATCCATTCTGATCTATTTCTTCAGATCCTTGTGCTACATAATCTACCTCTACTAACCTTTCTCCTGCGGATACTTCTGAGGTTGTATCATGACCATACTCCATGTAGCTGGTTTTCAGATCAGCACTAAATTCATAGCTTGCATTGTATTGATAATCAGAAGTGTCTGACGGCTCTGATGTATCAGAGATTTCCTGCCAAGTACCACTATAGTTATGGGTTCCATCAATTGTCCAATCATGCCCTCCAAATTCGGTGTATGTAGCTTTAGAAGAAAATCCCGATTCACTATACGATCCTGTTTCTACAAGCTTACCTTTTAGAAATTCACCGTAATAATCACAACCGTCTCCAAAGTCTAGTGTATACGTATAATTACCATTTCCATCATCTTCCCATTTTTCAATTAAGCATGTTGGGTGGGTAATGTCAGTAGTATCCCCAACATTTGTAGAATCATTTGCTACTCTACCTGCAGCTCTAAACATGGCAGAAGGTGATTGACTGGATCTCCCGCTTCTTCCATTTTCGAAGTTGCCAAAAAGAGCACCCATTGGACCACCTATTCCATTACCTCTGAGTTTACTGACTGCTGTATTTGAATTTACTAATAAGTTTTGTGCAACGATATTTTCTTGCTGCGGATTTATAGGTGTTTCACCATTCTCATCACAAGACCAAACAAGCGCTGCTACAGCAACCCACATACCGGCGATAATTGATTTTCTAGTTTTCATGTGTTTCAAAATTTAGTGTTTGATATTTCTACCGCCGGTTAAGAAAATACCCTACTGGAATTTGATTTTTTTTCTAAAAAAGACTGTTAGAAGCGTATATTGAAGAAAAGATTTGGTGTGAATCCAAGTAGGTTTGTGTCCAATGCTACAAGTTCAGAGCCATCAACAACTAGCTGATTACCTAGTTCTTCAAGTTGGGGGACCTTTGTAAACTTTCTTGATCGAATATTCCTGTTATTTAAAACATTGAAAAGGGTTAACCCTGTTTCGAAGTTTAGCTTGCCTATGTCAAATGTGTATTTCGCAGAAAGATCCAGTCTGATGTAAGAAGGTAATCTCTCTTGATTGATTCTGGATAAATCATAAATATTAACCGTGTCATTCTCAATGCTGTATTCAGGGTTTATTGGAGTATATGGTCTGCCTGAACCAAACAAAAAAGTACTTGAAAATTCACATTTGCCTAATTTATAAATATTGGTAAAGTTTATTTCATATCGCTGATCTTGTACAGATGGGTAGGGAGTGTTTTGATTTCTATACCAAAATGAATCCTCTGATTTGGCAAGTGAGAAACTTAACCAGGAGCTGAATTTTGTGCTTTTATATTTAACAAACAGATCCAAACCTTCTGAATTATTTTGTCCAGCTAAGTTCAATTCTTCCTCCAATAGATTAGCCAAGATAGTCGGAGGTAGAACGAGGAATTGATTCTCTATAATTCCCTCTGTTCGCTTGTTATAATATTCTAAATCAAAAGACCACTTGTCAAATGAATAATTCCCCCCCAATATGAAATGGGCACTTTTTTGAATTGGGATTATTTCGTCATCAGATAGGATCCAATAAAACTGATCTGATCCTTGGAATAATGAAAGTGATGTTTGACTAATAAATTGATGATGGTAAGATGCAGCGCCTTTCAATAAAAGATTGTCAGACACTTTAAATCCTATGTCAAACCTTGGTTCAAGGTACCATTTTTGGGTTGGTTCGTAAAAAGAAGCTCGTAAGCCCAGATTGGTATTGATGCCTTCTTTTTGAAACTGATAATTTCCATACAAGCTGGGAATAGTCGTTTCGATATCAATGGTATCCTGGTATTCACTAAACGATAGAAAATCTGCTTCTAAAGACTCTTGATTGACGTTATAATTGGTGCTTATAGTATTTATTTCTATACCCCCAGAGACAACATTCTGATGGTCTATTTGAAATTCGTTATGACTTTTAATGGTAATGTCACTTATTGAGCTATTTACAGAATAATCAAAATAATTAACTGGCGTATTTGCTTCTATCGTTGAGTCCGCGTCTAAAGTAAAATTTTGAGAGAAGGCAAACTCTGAAGTAAGGGTTTCCTTTTTTTCATACTGTGATGCGCTTAGAATAATATTGCTGTACCAGTTTGGCTTGAATTGACTCTTTAGATTCAAGCTAATCCCACTATTTGACCAATTAGAGATATCATTCAAACGATACTCAATTAGAGAGTCTCTTTCAACATAATTTCCATCATAAAAATCCTCACTGATAAAAAAGTTTAAATCAAATACTGTGTTAGGAGAGAACCTATGCTGAATCTTGGTATTGATATCGTGAAACTCGACGGTTGGAGAAATATTGATCGCATTTAGCTCTGAACTTATAGATTCCAGAAAATTTTGTCTGCTTGATTTAAGGAAATCACTATAAAGGTCGGAGTTGATAAAGTCTGAGAAAGAATTTCTGAATGCGAATAGAATGGAGGTGCGCTGACCAATAGGAATGTTTAATGTTCCATTTACGGAAAGCATGTTAGCGCCAAATCTTCCACTGAATTTTTCTGCTGCTCCATTTTTGCCAGTCACATCTACAACAGAAGATATTCGCCCTCCATACTTAGATCCAAATCCTCCCTTGAATACACTCACATTATTTATAGCGTTGGGGTTGAGCGTACTGAAAATACCAAAGAAGTGGTCTACATTATAAAGAGTAAATCCATCCATAAGAATCAAATTTTGAGAGGGTAGACTTCCTCTGATCACCAGGCCTGATGAAGCTTCATCTGTAGCCTGTATGCCTGGGAGTAGTTGCATAGATTTGAATACATCTGTCTCACCCAGCATAGGAAGCGAACTGAGTTGTTGCGGATTCAGGCTAAAAAATGAAGGGGCAGATATGGATTTTTCAATGTCTGCTGTCAATACGACTTCTTTTAATTCCTGCGGATTTTGATTTAATCTTAACTTGACATTGTCTTCATTGGGTGGCACTTTAAGCTCTAAGTTTTTGTAGCCAATATAGCTGACTGTCAGCGTTATTGTATCCTCTCTGGGAGGCAAGCTGAAACGTCCATTTTGGGAACTTAAAGTTCCGTTTTCTGTACTTTGTACATGTGCAAAAGCAAGTGGCTCACCACTATCATTATCATATACTTGACCTATTAATGGAGTTGGTTTTGGTTTGATTTTCTTTGGTATGACTAGATAAATACCATCACTTAATTTAAGTTCAAACGGAAGCTCTTCAAATACTTGGCTGATTAGCTCGGCCCTTGATTTGGCTGTTATATCTCTTGTTATTCTATGTTTAGAGAGAACCCTCGGACTGTAGGAAAATTTGAGACTGTATTGTTTTGATAAAGTTCGTACAACATCGGCAAGGGACTTATCTTCCACCTTCAGATCATAATTCGACTGAGCTGATAATGAAAAAAGGATAAATAGGGCGATAATGTTGATTGAGAATCGCATGCTCTATTCTAATTCTCGTATGGCATATGCTTTTGCACCAGTCTTTTCATAAGTGAGTCCAAGTGGAAGACATACCATTTCAAGCGCTTTTTCAATATTCTTATTCGTGAAATAGCCAGAGAATTCATAGTTTGAAGAATCTGCAACGACCAATGAAACATTGAACTGCCTTTCCATTTCTTGCAATACATTAGAAAGGCGCTGTTCATTGAAGTAGAATTCTCCTAATTTCCATTTACCAACCAATTCTGTAGTTCTTTTTGTTTGTCTTACAGTATCTGATTCTAGCCTCACAAGATCACCGGGGGTTAGGGACTGATCAAAAGACTTGGATGGAATTTTGACATTTACTTTTCCTGTTTTACATGCTACTTCAAAGATGGAGTCCCTCACGAAGATGTTAAAAGAGGTTCCTAATACTTCCACCACGCCTACAGATGTCTGGACTTGGAATTTCCCTCCTTTGACTACCTCAAAGAATCCTTCCCCTTCAAGACTTAGTGTTCTGTTCCAATCTTCTGAATAAGAAATTTGGGAGTTAGCATTGAGTGTCACCTGAGAACCATCTGGAAGCTTGACGGCTTTTGACTCAGCTAATCCTGTTCGTATGTCAATGATTGCAGAAGTCGAATTAAAGAAGAAAACAAAAACAAAAGTTGCTATTAAGAGAGATGCAGCTATTCCTATTAAAGGCCAAATTCGAATTGAGCTCTTTTCTCTATTAACTGTTTGGCTATCTATCTGATTCCAGATATCTTCTTTACCTCTACCTGCAGGGATTTTAGCACCAGCGGACTTGCTTATAAATTCTGCAAGTTCATCATTCATGCTACTCGATTCATGATTTAGTAAATCTCGATATTTTTCTGAATCACTCATTAGATCTTCATTCCCAATTGTTCTTTTAAGATACCAATCGTTTTGCTCATCCGTTTCTCAATCGCTTTTACACTCAAGTTTAATCTGTCCGCAATTTCCTGATATTTCAACTTATCAATTCTATTCATTAAAAAGACTTCCTTACAATCATCTGGTAAGCAAGAAATTGCATCATTCAGTTTTTGCTCAAATTCCTTTTCTTCCAGTTGGAATTGAGGTGAGCTCGATTTTGAAGAAATTTCCATTGTTGAACCTTTCTGATGTTCTCTCACCACCTTTTGATGGTTAAAGTGATTCATGAGAAGGTTGTTAGCAATCGTGTAAAGAAAGCTTTTAAGGGTTTCTCTTTTAAGGTCATCTCGATTATTCCATACTTTTATAAAGGTCTCTTGTACCAAATCCTCAGCTAAGTCAATATCACCACATTTATAATATAAAAATCCACGTATGCTCTCGAAATATTCATCGTAGAGCACCCGCAAATCATTTTTGGTGAATGTTTTGGTGACCTTCATTTAATTAAGTAACTCAAATATATACGCGTCACCGCAGCATTCCCTTATTGATACAGTCGAAATAAATACTACCCTACCAAATTTCCAATTATGTTTGATTTATGGATAAGGAATTTAAGAGAGCAGTTCATCAGGCTTGTGAGAAACGTCTTGAAGAGAAGATTGTAGCGTTGTTAAATGAGATTGATGCCTTGAAGGAATCTGCCAGCAATGAGACTAAGAGTAGCATGGGAGATAAATACGAAACAGGTAGAGAGATGATTATGCAGGAGAGAAATAAACTTGGTGAGCAATTGGATCAATTTAAAAAACAACAAGTGATTCTCAGTTCGGTCAATATGGATATGAATTATAACTCTGTGAAAGCAGGAAGTCTGGTACAAGCCCAAAATGGAACATTCTATATCAGTGTTCCAATTGGAGAACTCAATGTGGAAGGGGATAAAGTATTTGCTATTTCTCCATTGGCCCCTTTATCCAATGCCATGATGGGGCTAAAAAGAGGAGAGGTTTTCAACTTAAAAGGTGGAAGTTTCGAAATTGAAGAATTGATATAACCAAAAAAAACCGGCAAAAGCCGGTTTTTTATTTGAGGGCGAATGTTGTTTATCAATAAAGAAACTCTAGAGCTACAACATCAAAGTTACCAAACTCTCCATCTTCATTAGCTGAAAAACAAGAAAGCATGATTGAGTTAGCGTCAAACCCAGAAGGTGTACCTGGAATTTGAATTGCACCTACACCACCACTTCCTTCATTTCCACCAGTTCCACATGAAAGTGATCTGTTGAAGTAATCAGTGTGACGAAGACCAACAGAGTGACCCATTTCGTGCGTAATTACATGCTCAGTTACGTTAGTTCCAAAACCACTGGTTCCAGACTGAATTTGGATGAATTTGAAAGGGTCACCACCAGAAGGGAATCCGGCAGATCCACCACCTCCACCACCAACTCGGAAAACTACCATGTCAAATGCCTGGAAGTTTGTACCGAAAGATAGTGTGAAGTTCAATCCAATATTCAAACGATTGTAATTGTTAACTGCCCACTGTAGAGCAGTTCTCATCGTATTGTCTAGTGCATTAGAACCTCCAGTGTAGCCCAATACACTAATAGTTTGATTATTACTTACTAAGTTATTTGTTCTGTACTGCTCACCAACAGCACCAACATGAAAGACATCACTGTCAAGCATTTCTTTCATTTGAGACTCAGGAACCATTATATCGCCCTCCAGCTTATAAAATTGTCCTGATTGTCCAGTTAACGGATTTTGCTGATTTACTACTTCAATATCACTAACATCGAATCCAAGGTCAGCGAATTGAGATAATACAGCATCCGAAATTTCGTCAGATTGTGGTTCATCTTCACTTGTACATGAAGTAAAACCGATAGCCAAAAACATGACTAGTACGCTCCATAGCGTAGAATTTAATCTTCTCATAATTATATTAGGTTAAACATTTAATCACAATATAAAAGTTTTGTTTTTAGAATTAAAAATAATATTCTACTAAGTTATCAACATTGTCAGTTGATAATCAAAATTATATTTGGTAATAACATTTTTAAATACAATTATTTATTTTAATAACAATCAAAAAAGATATTTGATATGTTATTAAGCTATTAATCGACAAATAATATTTGTTTGTCTAAGATATGTGGTGTTTTATCTAATTTGGCGAACCTATGAGAGGGGTAGTTTTAACTGTAGTACTTATAATTTGGTTCAATGATTCTTTTGGCCAGCAGTTAGATCGTTGGGAGAGGTTTATTTCCAAAGATTCTACGCTCATTGTTGAAAGTGATATTTATATAATAGAATCTTCTTTTAAAAATCTTAAAAAGATTAAAAGCACAAAAATTTTAAGGAAACTCGATTCCAATCACTTTATTATCTCCTCAAACTCTACTGAAGGAATTAATAAAATTTGGAAAGCAGATGACTCATGGAAAATAGATGTAGATAGAAATTCAAGCGGATCAAAATTTTACATTATTACCACCAATTCGTTTGATAGATCCAAATTAGATCTATTTAGGATTATATCGGATTATGGATCATTAAATACAATCCTTATTGAAGGCTCTTTAAAGAATATTGAAAACATACTCCTGAAAGACCCTGACATACTTCACATATCTAATAAGGTATTCAAACCCTCAGTAGAAAGTCGAGTATTAGACATGAATCTCAATCCAAATAGGATTAATAAAATCCATCATTTCTACCCAAATCTGAATGGGAACACTGAGGTTATCTCAATTCAAGAAAATCGTTATGATGAGATGGATATTGATTTGTTAGGAAGAAGTACTGACTCTGGTTTAGAAAGTGAAACCACGGATAATCATGCAACTGAAATGGCTACCATTATCGCTGGGAAGGGAAATTCTTTTGTTACTGGACGAGGTGTTGCCGACGAGTTAACCATCTCTTCATCAGATTTTTCTGATGTCATGCCGGATTCAAATGATTCATACTTAAATCTTGGTGTCATCACGCAAAATCATTCGTATGGGATTCCTGGAGACACAACGCACTACGGTGTGGAGGCAAGAGCTTTTGATCAAAGTGCATTTAACAACAAAAACTTGCTTCATGTCTTTTCAAGTGGAAATGAGGGTAACACGGTTTCTACGACAGGGATGTACCAAGGAATTGAGGGGTATGCGAACCTTACCGGGAATTTTAAAATGTCTAAAAACTCCCTTGTTGTCGGTTCTGTAGATACTGTGGGAAACATCCCTGGTTTTGTATCTCGAGGGCCTGCATACGATGGTCGAATTAAGCCGGAGATTGTAGCATACAGTGTTGTTGGTAGTTCTAACTCAGCAGCACTTGTCTCAGGAATCAGTTCATTGCTTCAACAGCAATTTCGCGAAGATAACTCTTCAGACATGCCTTCGTCACTCACAAAGGCTCTTCTAATTAATGGAGCTTTGGATGTTGGACCAGAAGGATTGGATTATATCACAGGTTATGGAAATGTAAATGCCTGGAAAAGTTTAACTGATCTTAGAAACGCCCAGTATTTTTCAGGAAGTGTGGATGAAGGAAGTATAGAATCTTTTGAGCTCAATATACCTGACAATGCGACTAACTTAAAGATCACTTTATGTTGGAATGACCCACCAGCCAATGTCAACGACTTTTCAGCATTAGTAAATAATCTCAATTTGAGACTTATTGATGATGAAACTACCACTTTGCCTTGGATTCTGGACAATCAAGCTAACGTAACCAGTCTTTCAAGTGCTGCCACAAGGGGAATTGATAATTTAAATAATGTAGAACAGGTAACCATTGAAGATCCTAAAACTAACTATCAGATAGAGGTGGAAGGTAAATCTATAGCTGGAACTCAAGAGTTCAATATTGCCTGGGGTTATGAGATTGAAGACTCATTCGAATGGGACTACCCAACGCGAAGTGATAACATGCCCTACAATGGTGAAACAGGTTCATATTTTAGATGGACTACTTCCAAAACAGGAATTGGGGAGCTATCCTATACAGTAAATGAAATTGATTGGATTATTTTAGAATCAGCAATTGATCTATCCAAAGGGTATTGGAGATGGAGTAATCCTCCAGAAATAAATGATAAAGTAAAGGCGCGGATACAGATAGACGCGGAAACCTTTGAGACCGATTTTTTCACCGTTTCATTCCCTGTTTCCACATCTGTTGGATTCAATTGTTCAGACTCATTGATGTTGAGGTGGGATGTATCACCCAATGCTGTCGATTATACAATATATAGTTTAGCGGATGATATATTAGAGCCTTTTCAAACGGTAACTGATACATTCTTAATCATTCCGAATACGAACTTACTTGATGGGAGACGGTTCACCATTGAACCAAATCTTGAAGGTAGCAAAAGCCTTTTATCTACTCCTTCCTTCGACTACACGCTTCAAGGAGTAGAATGCTATGTGTTTTCTTTTTTTCAAACAGTCGCCTTAGACACAGGGATTTACTTAAATCTTACATTGGGCACCACCTATGGGATTGATGAAATTGTTTTCGAACGAAATGAGCTTTCTACATTTATTGAAATAGGTGCTATACAGGATTTCCAATCTGATGAATATCTATTCCTGGATGAAATGCCTAATCAGGGGTACAATGAACATCGGATAATTATAAGATTCATTAATGGTGAAGAGCTGATACTTTCTGCTGGAACTTCATTCTACTTGACTGAAATACCTGTTAGGGTCTTTCCAAACCCTATTTCAGTCGGAGAATCTTTAAATATCATTACGAAAGAATTTGAAGAGAGGACTCCAACTCTCCAATTGATTGATAGTCAAGGGGCTATTGTTTATGAAAGTATAGTTCAGGGTACTCAGGATGCCCTTTCTACCAGTGGACTAAGAGCAGGTATTTATCTCTACAGATTATTTGTAGACGGACAAATACATACAGGGAGAATTTTAATTCGTTGATTTTTACTGACTGATTTACAGTTAGTTACCGATTACTGTGTGGATTATTTTTCAAAATCAAAACTTTTTTAACTTGCCTTTCATCATAGAAGAAACCTAATTTCAAGTATGAAAGAGAGTCAAAATTATTTTACTCAGATACTATGCAAGCGGATCAGATAAGAATGACCATGATGCCAGTAGATGAGCTGATTAAGAAGGCTATGACTGGAGATGAACAGTCATTTAACCAGTTGGTGAGTCTTTGGTACAAAAGGATATATAACTACTCGCTTAAGCACTGTTCTGATGAGAGTCTCGCATCAGACATTACACAGAGAACTTTTATAGCAGTTTTTAAAAGTTTGAAAAAGTTGAATGATATATCGCGTTTTAAACCATGGATCTATCGTATAGCAACGAATTTTTGCATTGAAGAGGGGAGAAAAAAATCTAAAAGTAAGACAGTTCCCTTTACGATGAATAGAAGCGAGGACGGTGATGAGACTGTGGTTGAAGAAGGAATTGCGGAAGGTGCCTTTTTCAATCCGGAAATGTCATTTAGACAACAAGAACTTGAGCGGATACTTTTTGATTGTTTAGATGGATTATCCTCGGATCAAAGAAGTGTAATAATTATGAAAGAGTACGAGGGGATGAAGTTTAGAGAAATAGCGGACGTGTTAAATACTTCTGAAAACACAGTGAAAACTTGGTTATACAGAGGTCTTAGAATGCTGAAGCAACTATTGGAAGAAAGGAAAATCACGAAAGAAACATTGAGTTATGAATTATAAACCAGAAGAACAAACATTGATTGCTTACCTCTATGGTGAGTTATCAGGTGATGAAAAGAAGAAAGTAGAAGAATACCTTTCTGGTAATGATAATGCTAGAAAAGAGTTAGAGGAATTAACGTCTGTGCGTTCAATCTTCGGAAACCTGAAGGACAGAGAGGTTGATATACCCACATTTACGTTCAGTGATTCCTCGAAGGTAGTTGTTGGTCAACGTCCATCATTTAATTTCTGGAAAAAAACATTGGCCATTGCGGCTAGTGTTGTGTTGGTGCTCTTTGTTGGATACCTCACCAAATTTCAAGTTTCATTAGGAAGTGAGGGTTTTCAAGTGGCATTTGGTGAAACTAAAGAGCAAGACTATGATCAAGCACAGGTAGAGTCGATGATTGCATCAGCTATAAAACAGAATAATGATCAATTAAATGATCAACTACAAAACACTGAGGCCGGTATGAAGCAATTGATTGCTGATAAGAGCCAATCTTTACAAGCTCAATTTGTTAATCAAAAGACTTTTGATAACAATGAATTTGTGGACCAACGTCAACAATTTCTTGAAACCTTCCGAAAAATGCTTGAAACATCTGAGTTAGATCAAAAGAAATATACCGATGAGGTATTGACAGACTTTGCTATCTATCTGGATGTTCAAAGACAAAATGATATTGAAGTGATTCAAACTCAATTCAATAACCTGCAAGACGATGCAGAACTGAACCAAATTCAAACAAATGAAATACTGGCAAACATCATATCGTCAGTTGATCAGCCTAACCTTAACCAATATTGATTTTAAGGACTAAAAAAGAATACAATGAAAATGACTAGAAAAATAGCAATTGGAATCCTGGTGATTGCATGCAGCATCACTACTTCTTTCGGACAATCAATCGATGAAGAACGGATGGAGCGTGATTTGAAAGTTGCTGAAAACATTCTCAGTACACTGGCAAGTGACAATAATCGTGTTAGACTGTTTGATAATGTTGAAAGTAATTTTATACCAGATTATGGAGTGATTTTTAGCATCCCTAGTCCCTCACACATTTATAGTGTAGGCGAAGCTAGAAGCGTGGTAAGATCTTCTCGCAGTGTAGGTGTTAATACATACGTTATTTCTGAATCCTCTGAAGATGATGAAGAAGAAGAGGTTAGTGGTAAAGCGAAAAAAACTGAGAAGCAGAAGAAGCTAGATGAAGTCAATAAAGAATCTTCTGAGAAAATGAAAGAGCAAATGGTCTTATTCTTAGCTGACTATGCTGATTTAATCGGACAATTACAGCCTTCTCATAGAATCGTTATACAGTCACGAGGAAGAAATGATAAGCTCTATATATTCAATGGAAGACGTATTTCTCAAAGCCAATCTGCGCTATCAGCTCAAATACTTAAAAGTGATTTGATGGCATATAAGCAAGGCAAGATGAATAGGGATCAATTGATTGATAAGATTTCTTTTACCACAAATGAAGAAGGATCAGTTTCAAAAGACCTTGAGCTTTTTTCTACAATATTTTCAAGACTCTATGAATCTGACCTTTCCAACACCTATTATATGTCAGGAAGAAGTCTAGGGTATACAAAACTTGATGGACTAGGTGTGACTTTTAATATGAGGGTTTATTCCTCTAGTAGTAATGATGGATTACATGTAATAAATGCAACTGGAGAAACAGGGTTATCTCGAGAGGAACGAGATGAGAAAGTCGAGGCGATGTATCCTGAATTTGAAAAAACTTTTAAAGAGAACCTACTAGACTATGGTCGTACAATAAGGAGTTTGAAATCTGACGAAATGTTAATCTTTAAAGTCAAGCTAACTGAATGTATAGGTTGCGATATGCCAGAAGAAATAGAAGTAACCGTAAAAGGAAAAACGCTTCAAGATTATGATAAAGGATCTCTTTCAAGAGATAAAGCAGTGGAGCAAGTAAGCGTGAAGAAAAAGTAATAAGATAGTTAGTTGTACAAAAACAAAGGCCTGCAGTCTGAATAATTGCAGGCCTTTTATATTCATCAGGATTGGTCTTTCTTACCCATCATGAGAAGTTCGTTCAAACTTATTTCGGTGATATACTTTGTTTCACCATCTTTCTCGTATGATCGATTAAGCAATTTTCCTTCCATCGCTATCTCGCTCCCCTTATTTAGGTAGTTTTCAACTACATCAGCTTTCTTGCCCCATACTACAATATTGTGCCACTGTGTATCTGTTACTTTCTCGCCCTTATTGTTGTAATAAGTTTCGTTCGTTGCTAGAGAAAAAGTGGCCATCTTTTTCCCGCTTTCAAAAGTTCTAACTTCTGGTTCGTTACCTAATCTACCAATTAGTTGTACGCTGTTTTTTAAACTTGTCATAATAATAAATTTTAATGTGTTAATTGATTCACCCTTGTTGGTAGATGAATTTGTCGTTTGACGATGGCAAAGCTGTAGTGAGCATCAAATCGGATTCGGTTTTTAAATGTTTGTAGTCATTTACTATCCGTTTGTAGTCGTTTGTAAGTGGATTTATAATTGAGAATCAATTACTTAAATTATTTTTTATTTATTTAAGTATTTCACTTAAATAGGATATTAAGCGATATACACTTACATAAATCATGGAAGTAAATGAATTTTATTCCATGGAAAAATCTGATCAACTTAGAAGACAATTGAGTAGAATACTCGGGATAATTCAATGGGTTATAATCATCGGAGTTTCATTTCTGGTATCTATTGATAAGTTTTTATAAAAACTTTGCCCCAACTATTAGGAGACCTTTTCGAGAATTCTCTCATCAGTTGTAATTGCATTTATTTCTGTTTGTCGATATTTTAGGCAAATGGAGGAAAGACAATGTCCTGAATGTGGAAGACCCGTACATGGTCGGATAGATAAGAAATTCTGTTCGGATGCATGCCGCAATGCCTTCAATAATAAGGTTAATTCTGCCACTACGAATTACATGAGAAATGTAAATAACGCATTGGCTAAAAACAGAAGAATCTTAATAGACCTCAATCCTGATGGGAAGAAGAAAACCCATAAAGACAAACTATTGAAAAAGGGTTTTGACTTTGACTTTTATACCAACAGCTATGTCACCAAAGCTGGAGACACCTATCGATTCTGTTATGAGCAAGGTTACTTATTATTAGATGAAGGTTTCGTTCTTTTGGTGGAGAGAAAGGACGATAATTAATGTTAATCAATTAAATGAATAGTCACTTAGGTAAAATAGGTTTTAGTTTTAGGTAAGATTCATCTTCGCTACCCTTTTTCATATCCGTATCTGGAACCACATAAGGGATATAGGGTTCTTCGCGATAAAATGGGATGTTGGCTATCCTATTATTATTGAACATTTCAGATGGTATTTTGAGCTGTAAATGATGTAACCCTGCTTCCAAAGAACTGACATCAAGGTAAGTAAGAATACCTCGTTGTTTGGTTTTGCTTTTGTAGTGAAACTTGAAAGGCAGATCAGAATAAACAGAATCATCTATGGATACAGAGTAGAACGAGCTAAGACATTGTATTCTGGCTTGAGCGCCACTTAAATTTTCCACTTGAAAGAGTGAATCAAGGTTACAGTGAGCTTTGATTGAATCCTCCCTGTTGGCTTTCAACACCACAAATAGTCTAATGGTATTTCCTCGAATTATATCGGAAGGAATGGATGCAGTGATTGACTTGATATCCTCTATTTGATCGTCATAATAGCCAGTGTAGGCTCCTGTAGCTTGACTATCCGACCATAAGGATATTTGAGATAATCTTTCACCTGGATAAGTGCTGTTGCTTATACTACCGACCATCTGAAAACTAGCTACTACGAAGAAAGTGAGCAAAACGGCTATTTTCCAACCTTTTACATTAGAAATCAGAATGTAATAAATAGGTCGATAGAACCGGGCAAAAGTCAAAGCACCTACCAGACGATAAATAGGCCAATACACCTTAGATACCCACTTAAACCGCTTGAGAAATCCTAGTGTCACAAAATCGATGAACCCGAGAAAGCCAATACCTATGACAATCAAGATATAGCCTGCCATCACAAATCCTAACCACTCAATATCAAAGATGTTGCCGAAAAAGTAAAGCAAAGTGAGTACTGGAGTAATGATGGTGATTAAGAGATAGAAGTAAGCTCCCAATATCATCATAAACATCATGAAGGAGATAGAGAACAAGGAACTGGAAAAACTTTCCAGATTAAGGATGATCTTTTCAGTAGAAGGAATTCGAGAGAGGTAGTTTCGATACTTATCCGTCAATTTCATATCCTCTAACAGGATTCCTTTTGGGAAAGTAAAGCTGAGACCCACCATGCCTACCCAAATTCCACGACTAATCAAATGAGCGATGAGACCACCAGTAAGCCAATACACTGCAACCTTCATCATCCCTATGAAATTGTCAATATTGTTGCTGTTGCTATCAAAATTGACTTTGAAGTAATACAGGAAGTCATCCAGCAAATCCGGCATTTTGAACATGCCGTACAAGACAATTCCAGAAAGCAAAACCTCCGGTTCCCAACTTTTCAGTTGTAGTTCAGTGAGCCATTTAGGCTTTAAATCATTCTCTTCCAAAGTGGCAAGTAATTGATGAAGGTTAAAAATAAACGAAGTTTAGAGACTAGCGTGCGAAAGCGATCAAGCCTGTTTGATAAGAACTGATAATTAAGTGGTTTTGAGTGACGGTGATACTATAGTTTCAATTGAAAAGTGTTTTTTCAGATAGCTATAAGGAGTCTGATTTTAATTTTCAGGGGAGGCTGTCTTTTTTGGCTAATAGTTTGGGGATAAATACTTTCATGGATTATGTCAAGTTTTGAACGAACCATATCAGCAGAGCGATTATGATGTTTGCTGTCCAGGGCTCCTATTTTTATTGGAATAACAGAAGTTCTTATCGAACATTTTGTATTTGTAGAGATCATGTAGAGATCGATTTTTAGCGTCAAGACGATAGAAAACGTACTTTCAAATTCTAGAATGAATTAATAAGTACGATGAGTAAATATTTGACGATTATTTTGTTGCTAATGGTATTCGGAAGCCACCTGTTTGGTCAGGCTGTATTCAAGGAAAAATCGAAGGTTGTACCTTCAGATCGAACTACTTTGGATTTTTTTGGAACCTTTCTAGATATGTCAGGAGATGTGGCTATGATTTGTTCTTTAGGAACGGATACAGATGAAAATGGAGAAAACCCGTTGGAGACAGCTGGGGCTGTTTATGCATACGAAAATGTAAACGGGAACTGGGATATGATGCAAAAATTGGTTCCTTCAGATAGAAATTCACAAGACGTATTTGGGAGTTCGGTAGCAGTATCCGGTACTCTTGCTGTGATTGGAGCGGTACTTAATCGTACAGATCTTGATGGGATGAATAATATTCGAGGTGCAGGAGCAGCATTTATTTTTGAAAAAGATGCGCAAGGAATTTGGATAGAAAAACAGAAAGCAGTTGCATCAGATCGAGCAGAGCAAGACAACTTTGGATCTCAAGTGTCTGTATCTGGAGAACGAATAGCCGTTTCATCTCTATTTCATAATTCTCGACAAGGAGCGGTGTATATTTTTGAAAAAGATGGGAATGGGCAGTGGAATGAAACAGCAAAGCTTGTTGCTGATGATGCTGAAACAGGTGCTGCTTTTGGATTTTCTATCGACCTGGAGGGTGACTATTTGGTAGTAGGAGCACAGACAGAAAACGATGATGCAAACAATGAAAACTACCAATATCAAGCTGGAGCAGTTTATTTTTTTGAAAGAAATGAATCAGGGGAGTGGAATCAAGCTCAAAAGATTGTTCCAGATGATCGGTCCGCCGGTGATCTTTTTGGGTACTCACTAGATATTGAAGGATCTAGGCTAGTGGTTGGGGCTCCTCTACAAGATAAATCAGCTAACGGATATCTAAACAATGCTGGTGCGGCATACCTATTTCATAAAGATGAAAATGGCTATTGGAGTCAAACGCAAAAAATCGAAGCATCAGACCGTTCAGCACTTGATAATTTTGGCAATGGGGTAAGTCTATCAGAAGACCTACTGGTTGTAGGTGCTCCAGATGAAGATGAAAATCGGGATGGTACTGGTACAATAAAAGCAGCTGGCTCAGTCTATATCTTCCAGGCAGATATGAATGGTCAGTTTTCAGAGATTCAAAAAGTAGTAACCTCTGATAGGATGGAAGATGATAAAATTGGCCGTTTCAGTTCCATAAAAATGGAAAACAAACAACTCGTCATAGGGTCATTTGCACAGGATCTCAATGAGGATGGAGTACAGCCACTTTCTAATGCCGGAGCAGTTTATTTCTTTGAATTGACAACCGAAATACTATCGCCAATAATTAGCATCCCTTCCGTGCAATATGGCCAAACGGTCGAAATTGATTTATCCCCTGATCCAGATGATGTTTTTTCTACTGATCAATATCGATTTGTATCTGCTACCAATGGCCAGGTACATATCAATGACGAACAAGTAGCTACTGGTTCTTTATTTGATCCTTCAGCCCAGATAATTTTTCGCTCCTCACATGCAGGAAATGCCAGTATAAGTTTCAGTAAACTATCTGGTGCAAATGAGAGCAGTATATCTACACATGAATTTCAAGTCATGCGGGCCCCATTGACTATTAAAGCTAATGATCAGACCAAATCCTATGGAGAAGTAGATCCTGATTTTACTTTTGAGATTAAAGCTGGTCTACTTCTAGGTACTGATGTTATCAGTGGGGACTTAGCAAGGGATATTGGCGAAGATGCCGGAACTTATAGCATTTTGCAGGGAAATGTAGATGCAGGAAGTAATTATATTGTAGATTTTGCTGAGGGTACATTGGTGATCAATAAAGCCCAAACTACCATTGAACTCGATGATTTAATACAGGAAGCCGATGGCACAATCAAAGAACCAACAGTTATAACAGAACCATCAAACCTAAGTTATTCAATCTCATGGGATGCAGGTAGCACTCCAACAAGAGCAGGAAACCACAACTTCACAGTCACTGTTAAAGAGACAAACTATGAAGGAGAGAAAAGTGGAACCCTGAAGCTTATCCAAGTATTAGGTCTGACGGATACTCCAGTAAATGTTTACCCGAACCCCACACAAGATTATTTGGTCATAGAGACAAATGAAGTGCTGCAAGCAGAAGTCCTGAGCCTCGATGGCAAACAATTGCTACAAGGAAGTTCGGCAAGCAAGATCGATCTGAGTTTACTTCCAAACGGAATACATCTGTTGCGATTGACTAATGAAAAAGGAGAGACCAAAACGTTTCGTTTCGTTAAAAGGACGAACTAGATTCATCTAAAAGACAACAATGACTCTATGGTGAGCAAAAGGCTGTGGCGGCCAATGCTTGGGCAGTTCTGCGGAGGAGCTGCCTTTTTTATTTTCAATACGATCAGGTTAATCTTTTCTTATCTACCCAAAACTTCTTACTTCAAAAAAGTTTACACTCACGAAGAAATACCTGCCCTTCACTCAAAACTGATTTCAATTGACAGGTGAATAGAAAAACTTGAAGAAAAAACCTATCACTTATGACACGATCACTGATTTACCTTATTCTGATTTTATTCTTACACTCTCTCTTCGCAAAGGACAGAGATAGAAACGCAAGCACTACACCTACGATGACTGAAAAAGCCATTTCAGCGGGCTTCAATCATACATTAATCATACAAGAAGGAGCGGTGTTTTCCTGGGGCGAAAACACATATGGCCAGCTAGGAGATAGTACTATTACAATCTCAGGAGCGGGTGTACTTGCTGTAGGATTAGATCATATTATTGCTGTTTCTGCCGGAAGAAGACATAGCATGGCGCTAAGAGCAGATGGGAAAGTCTTTGTTTGGGGGGATAACACCTACGGCCAGCTAGGCACTGTAGGGGTTGGGTCCGCTATCCCGGTTCAACTTTCCGGTGTGTCGGATATCATTGATATTCAGGCTGGAGACTTTCATTGCATGGCACTTAAAAGCGACGGAACCGTGATCTCCTGGGGGATTAATAACCTGGGAGAACTAGGACAAGGCTTTTTTTCTCCATCAGCCCTTCCTGGAAATGTTGTGAATTCTTCAGGGACTGGTATTTTAAATGGCGTGACATTAATATCTGCTGGAGCAAGACATAGCCTGGCAATCAAGGATGGACGTGTGCTTGGATGGGGAGATAACCTTAACACACAACTGGGCCGCTCACCATCTAGTTTTGCCTCACGGAACACACCTATTGCCGTAAGAAAAAAGATTGGTTTTTTCCCAATACCACTGACAGATGTTATTGCTTTATCCGCAGGAGAAACCCATTCAATAGCTACTGATGTGGAGGGAAATCTATGGACATGGGGAGAGGGAGTTTATGGTCAACTTGGGATAGGAGGGCCAATTGATCCTTTAGATCCTACCACGTATCGTAGAGAATATGCTGAGAGTGTAGCATCAAAAGTGCGTACTATGGCGGCAGGATACAGCCATAGTACTTTCATTGATAGCAAAGGAGAGTTGCACTTTTTTGGCGCTAATTTTCATGGTCAGTTTGGTATACCTCTGACCACCGCACGTGTGTTCAGTGATAGCACAGTTTCATACGATAAGTCAGTAGCATTAGCCTGTGGTGCTGATTTTACCATCATACTAAAATCGGATGGGTCTTTGGTAGGAGCAGGAGATAACGCACACTCACAATTTGGTATACATCCCGGCCCTCCGGCTATTCCTTCATTTGTGCCATTTTTTAATAAAGTAGATAGGCTAGCTCAGTTAGCTACTAATGAAAATTCGTATATCCTTCGTTCAGATGGCACAGTTTGGTCAATGGGTGATTCTCTCGCTATTGGTTTTACTTCCAGTACTTTAAACGTGACCACACCTACCCAGATAGTATCCTTAAGCGATATTATTTCTATTGGAGGTACTAGTAATGCAGCCTTTGCTCTTGATGTAAACGGGAATGTTTGGACCTGGGGCGACAACAGGTTAGGAGTCTGCGGTACAGGTAGTACAACTACCATACATACAACCCCTGTTAAAATACCAACGCTATCCGATATTGTTTTTGTTGAGGGTGCTGTTCAGGCTGGATATAATCGATGTTTAGGAGATTGTTCTCATGCTTCAGCTATAGATGTAAATGGAGATCTATTTATGTGGGGGGAAAACAACCATTATGAACTTGGAGATGGTACAAGAACAAGAAGGCTAACACCGATCAGGACTACTGCTGCTGGTAAGGTTTTTAGTACGTCGCTTGCTGAAGATAATTCATTTGCACTTTATGCGGATAATACTGTTCAGGTTTGGGGACGTAAGGAGACAGCTGGTATAGGGGTCGTTGGTAGCTATGCTATTACTCCTGTGGGAATAGCTACACCAACTAGGTTCAAATCTATTTCAACTAATCGGAGATTTAGAATGGGTCTGTCAACTGACGGGAGAATTTTAGTCTGGGGGGTTGTTAATGCTCTTAGCAGCCGGAATTTTTTTAATATATGTCAGTTAGGAGGCACATTCTATAGAGTAAATACACCCACATTTATTCACGAAAATGAAGTATCTCCTGATCTCATAAGAAATGTAAAGAGAATATATGCAGGAGATAATTTAGGGACCTTTATAATGGCAGATGGCGCTACATGGGCATGGGGAGTTAATAATTTTGCTGAACTAGGGAGAGGTTTTATAAGTAAGGAAGAGTTTATTCCACAACCTATAGCATGCAATGCTCCTGGGTATTCGGTTTCAATGTACTCTAGCTTATCTGTAGAAACTCATGTGCTTGCTAATCGAGTAGGTATTGTCATTGATACATGGGGTGGGAATTATCATGGAGAGTTAGGCCTGGGGTTTACCTCAAGGTATGAATCCGCCTGTACGTTTGCCTTTCGAACTTCAGGCTCGGAAGTTGTATTAAGCAATGAAGAATTGGACAACTTGATTCAGGTCTATCCCAACCCTGTTAGAGAAACACTTCATGTCAAGCTCACACCTGAGGTAATACAGGAGGTCTCTGAGCTACGTTTGATCGATGCATCAGGTAGAATAGTTTACAAACAAAAAGAGGTCTTTAAAGAAATGTCTCTTCCAGTCAGTCGGTACGATGAAGGCATCTACATCCTAAAGATTGGATCTGTCAACAGAAGAATCATTATTAGAAAATAATTACTCACTTTAAATTTTAACATTATGAAAAGTAATCTATTCGTTTTTTTATTAGCCCTTCTGTGCGCTTTTGCTTGCTCGGATCAATTGGAAAAGGAGTCAATAAATTTATCAGAAACAAGCGGAGTTTGGGGCTCGACACCTGAATTAGTCATGACGCTTGATGAATTGCTCAGCACCCCGGGAGTATTCAAGTTTGAAGGACCCGAGAATCGTATATATCTAATGAAAGATGGATCAATGAGTAAAAGTCAGGATGACTATGATAATGCAATCAAAGTAGAAGTGATTTATTCGAATAATGTCACAGATATTATTACGCTTGGTGATGGTAAAGACTATGTACTTGATTTTGGAATCTGGCACGAGATAGTATCACCATGTGGCTACAAAACCTGGTATGAGACCTCAGAGGAATATTTCGATTTATGTGATGCAAACTCTTATCGCTGCTGTACCAGAACTATTCGATGGAGCTGCCTGGCACCATACCCTATCAAAATATCTGAAAGTTATTCATGTGGAGATTGTAAGCCTTTTGATCCATGGCACCCCCATTATCCATGTGGTTTTCAAAGATGACTTAGCTGGTTCATTTTAAGCCCTCGTCTGATAAATGGATGAGGGCTTCTTTCCATTAAAAGACTACTCCAAAACGAATGAAAACGGATTTGAATAGAGACTTATAGAACTTTATGACTGATTTTTACAGCGTAACCACCTAACTGAAGACCAATCACCATGAAAATCTTTGCCCTGTACCTAATGGGTTGCTTTCTAATACTTGATCTAATCGCTCAAGACACTAGAATTGATTCATTGCGCAATCTTCTGGAGGTCGCAGAGCAGGATTCCAGCAAAATACAGCTCCTCCTTGATCTGGCTAAAGAACACTCCGTCTTAGACACTGCACTTGCTAGTAAGTTTTACAATGACGCAATTATCATTAGTAAGGAGCTTGGGAATATTGCATATATCAATGTTGCCAGAGAAAAAGGCGACTATCTCAGGAAAACAAGGAGAAAACAGCTTGCCATAGGTTTTCTTTTACGGGTTTTGAAAGAGATATCAAATAAGGAGATACCAGAATTAGAAATATTATATACCGGGATTGGGATTGCACATTATCAATCTTATCAGCCAGATAGTGCTGCCTATTATTTCAGGAAAGGTATTTTACTCGCCAAAAAATATCATAAAACCGAGAGAGAAGGAATTCTATGGATGAATATTGGCAATACCAATTACATGAAAGGGTTATTGGATAGTGCACTGTTCTATTACGCCAAGAGTCAAGAGGTATTGTCTAAGACCACAAGCTATCACAGAATAGCAGAACTGCATATCACAAAAACCATTATCTACCAAAACCTTAAAGATTACTCAAAAGCCGAAAGAGAACTTAACAGTGCATTGAAACTAAAAATGCCAAACCAGGAAGAATTAATAAAGCATCGATCCCAGGTTTTCGAAAGGAAATCAACACTGCATTTTTTGAAAAATGAATATCAGCTGGCACTAGTCACTATTGATTCAGCACTACAACTCTATGAAGTAATAAAGGAGCGTGAGGAGATCATGAAGAGTCTTCGCTTTAAAAGCACCGTTCTTTTAAGACAAGGAAAAGTGAGCGCCGCTCAGGATATTTTATGGCAGTTATTTGACTATCAGGAGGGTAATACTGATCTTTATGAACGAGCTTCAGTTTTAAAAGATATTGGTTTTTCGTTTACCATTTCAGGCAATCATAGGGAAGCTATAAAGCTCTTTCGTCAGGCACTAAAATTCACAGGGTCATCAGAAATCAAGAGGGTGCATACGAATATATTGAACGATCTGGGATCAACATATTTAGCAACCTCACAGTATGATTCTGCAAAATGGTTCTTGGATCAAGCTATACAAGAAACCAAGGAAGATGAGATAATTCCAGAAACCTATCATTATCTCGCGAAGTATCACATTATGGTCGGTCAACCTGATTCTGCTTTGTTATACGCTAACTATTTGATGGGCAATCAAAAAGTAAAAGAAATACCTTCCCTCTACTTTGGTGCAAAGTTCATTCAAGCATCTGCTAATTATAGTAGAGGGAATTTAAAACGAGCACAGGGTATTATAAACGAAATCATCAGGCAAGAGCGTGAAATTAATAGCTTGACTATTATAAGGGATAGTTATGAATTGCTGTACCACATTAAATATGATCAGGGACGCTTCAGAGATGCGATCAGTGCAATCGAAAAGTATCAGATCTTGAATGATAGTGTAATAAATTTAGACAACCTTACACAAGGTATCAGACTTCAATATGAAAGTACCTATGACCGACAGCAACTAAAAGATTCGCTACAATATGCTGAGAAAGATCAGCTTGCCTTACTGGAACAACAGAAAAATAAAATCCTGGTTAGCAATCAAAGAATCACGATTATCTTGATTGGGTCTAGTACACTATTACTTTTAGCGATTAGTCTAATACTCTTTAGAAATAACAGGTCTAGTCAAAAGAAGAATAAGCTAATTGGTGAACAAAAAGAAAGTATTGAGAAGTCACTCAATGAGAAAGAAATCCTTCTGAAGGAAATTCACCATCGGGTCAAAAACAACTTACAGGTAATCTCCAGTTTGCTCAATTTGCAAGCTGAGAACCTTTCGACTGAATCGGCCCTGGAAGCACTCACTGATGGACAAAATAGGGTGAAATCTATGTCACTCATTCACCAGCGCCTCTATCAAGAAAATGACCTGAGAGGGGTAGATGTAAATGACTACCTTAAAAATCTTATTCCTCAGCTGATCAGTTCGTTTGCACTCAACAACAAAGAAATCGACTATAAAATAGATGTTGGAGATATTAAGTTGGATGTGGATACACTGGTGCCCCTCGGGTTGATCATCAACGAGCTGGTCACCAATAGCCTGAAACACGCTTTTGAAGAGATGAATAGCGGAATCATCGAGCTGAAGATTAGGGAAGAAAATGATATGTTGCATGTAAGCATAAAAGACAATGGCAAGGGTTTCAATGAGGCAGAACTGCAAAATTCCAATTCATTTGGATGGAAGATGATAGACTCATTATCTAGAAAATTAAAAGCGGAACTGAGTATCCTTAATGAAGAAGGTACACTCGTCGATATTTTCATTAGTCGATATAAAATGGTGATTTAGTTTCTCCTGTATCATGCTTGTAGATTTTTGATTTCTCGATTTCTCGATTTTACGAGGATCGTAAAGGGCTAGTTAAATTGATTTTGTAAGCTTGTGGATATATTTATCCCTTGATATAAAACCGATTTATGATTTCTCTTTTAATCGTGGAAGATGAGCCGCTCATAGCGGATGATATAGCAACTACTTTAGAAAAGTCGGGCTATGAAGTCACAGCGATTGTAGATAATGCAGAGGACGCTTTTACGAAAATATCAGCAAAATCTCCGGATCTTGCGATTCTAGATATCAATATTGAAGGTGACATGGACGGAATTGAGTTGGCTTCTCAGCTTAAAATACCCTTCATATTCGTTACCTCATATTATGATAAAGAGACGTTGGATAAAGTAAGCATGCTAAGTCCATCTGGCTTTATTGTAAAACCTTTCAATAGCCAAGACCTAGTTGCTAATGTTGAATTAGCGCGAAGGAGAAAGATTGTTGGCGTAAAACAAGAAGAGGTTGTTTCAGAAACAATTTTCATAAGAGATCAACAGTCTATTTTATCCCTCAAGCCCAAGGAAATCCTTTTTGCTGAGGCTATGGATAACTATACGGTGATTCACACTAAATCAAAGAAACATACCATAAGCCATACCCTCAAAAGCGTAGAAGAGAAATTGTTGAAGTACGGTTTTTTGAGAATACATCGCTCGTATTTAATCAATTTTGATAAAATAGATTCTATATCGGAAAACCTTGTATACATAAAAGGTCATCATTTGTCCGTTGGAAAATCTTTCAGGAAAAACCTAATTGCTTCTCTGGAGATATTATAGCAAAAATTTTCACCAAGTCGCGTGATCAAGGTTTGCATCTACTATTGTAGTAGAATCGATAGTTATCTTGAAAGGGTTACAGTAACATGTATTGGGGCATTTTATTAAATCACAAATTATACTTTCTTCATCTCTTAGGAAAAGACTGTAAGTACCTATTGCTAAATCAATAGCGTAAGTACCATCTGCTTTTGACTGGACACTATCAACGGCCAGATCTAATTGAAACTTTTCACTAATTTTTGTAATGTAGACCATTGTTGAAATAGGCTTTGGCTCACAAGGATCAACACCTGGTCCAGGCATACAATTACCCTCATAGAGACCAATGGTTCCTTTCAAAGTTCCGCTTGTTTGACTGGGTTTTTGAGCAACGCAGGATAGAAGCCCTACCACAAAGAACAGATAGCTGAAATAATAATTTTTGCACATACTGTAATGATTATTTATGACAATATATTTTTTCAATGTTAACCGATTTAGTCTACAATTTTCAACGATTCGTCCAGTACCTATTTAACGATTTTCACCTAATAGTTTAATTAAATATTTGTTTTATCCAAAAAATGAACACTAAATCAATTTTTAAGAATAATATTCTTAGATGCAATAATTAGTAATAACATTATTATGAATTAGCAATTTAAGTAAGAATATTATTGGAAGTAATTGGGGAATGACTATATATTCGGAGAATTAATCTATTAACCTAATCGTTTTATTATGAGAAGAAATAAGCGATACATCAAGGCGTTGTTGCTCGCCTTGATTGTGTCCACTACTACTACCTTTGCTCAGACACTACAGCAAAGACAGGGCATCAGCGACAAATACAATAAAGCTAAGCTTACCCAACTTCAAAAAGATTTCAAATTGAAGGAAGACTCGAGAAGGTCGGAAGCGATTAACATGGCTTCTTTGCGAGGTTGGGATATTCTAAAAGCAAATTCAGATGGTTCGGTAGATGAATTGGTAGCTGTTTCTCCAGATGGTTATCCTATTTACTATTCAATTCATAATGAAGATGCCGCTAGATCTACACGAGCAAATCATCTGAACATTGGGGGATCGCTTGGACTTAGTTTGGATGGGCAAAACATGACGGCACACGTTTGGGATGGTGGGCCGACAAGAACCACGCATCAGGAATTTGATGGACCAGGCGGGAATAACCGTGTGTCTATCAACGATGGAGTAACGGGCCTTAATGGGAATAGTTTTCATGCTCAACATGTGACCGGTACTATTGTAGCCTCTGGAGTTCAGGCAGCTGCTAAAGGAATGGCCCCTCGTGCTCAAGCACGTACGCATGATTGGAACAATGACCTATCAGAGGCAACATCTGAAGCTGCCGCGGGTATGCTGATATCTAATCATTCATATGGTTTTGCTTGGAGAAATCAATTTGGACAGGTACAACTTCCATCCTGGTATGGGGGTGCCTATATAGATGATTCCAGAGATTGGGATAATCTTATGTATAACTCTCCATATTATCTTATGGTAGTAGCCGCCGGTAATGATGGAAACGATAATAGTGCAAATTCCGATCCTCTTGGTGGTAATTCTGCATTCGATAAATTGACAGGGCACTCTACCTCAAAAAATAATATGGTAGTAGCCAATGGTCAAGATGCTAATGTGAACAATGATGGTTCATTTAACAGCGTTACAATCAGCGGTAGCAGCAGTGAAGGGCCTACAGATGATTTAAGAATTAAGCCAGATATCACTGGAAATGGTTCAGGTGTTTATTCTACTTACGATAATGCTGATAATGCATACAATTCTATTAGTGGTACTTCTATGGCATCACCTAATGTTGCAGGAACATTACTTCTTCTTCAGCAGCACTATAATAATATCAACGGTAATTTCATGAGAGCTGCAACTTTGAAAGGAGTTGCACTCCATACAGCAGATGATGCTGGTATTTCAGGGCCTGATGCCGTTTTCGGATGGGGGCTTCTAAATGCAAAGGCTGCTGCTGAGACCCTTACTGACAATGGAAATGGATCTGTGATAGATGAACTGACACTAGCCAATGGTGGATCATATACTTTAAACGTGGACGCTGATGGAACAAATCCTCTTATGGTTTCGATCTCTTGGACAGATCCAGCTGGAACAGCAAATACTGGAACGATAAATTTGGCTACACCAGTATTGGTTAATGATCTTGATATTAGAGTTACCCAAGGAGGAACTACTTACAATCCTTACAGAATGACAGGAGTTAACTCTAACAGTACAGGAGACAATCTAGTAGATCCTTACGAAAGAGTAGACGTTTCAGGAGCTTCTGGTTCTTATACCGTAACAGTTACTCACAAAGGTTCTCTATCGGGTGGAAGTCAAAATTTCTCATTGGTAGTGACGGGTGTTACAGGCACACCTCCTGTATGTAATGCGACTACTCCAACAGGACTATCACCTTCTGGTGTAAGTACAACTTCAGCTACTTTAGGCTGGAATGCTGTTAGTGGAACAACCTACGATTTAAGATATAGAGCTACAGGAACGACTACCTGGACGACTACTGCAGTTTCAGGAACTTCAACGACACTAACTGGTTTAGCTGGAGAAACTTCATATGAAGCACAAGTACGTAGCATATGCCCTGATAACTCTACATCTTCCTATTCAAGCTCAGTTAGTTTCACAACCGGATCAACGAATTGTTCTGGAGGAACTTCTACATTCCCTTACGGAGAAAGCTTTGAAAATACATTAGGTACATGGAGTCAGTCTACGACAGATGATATTAATTGGACTGTTCAAACGGGAGGTACTCCTTCAGCTAGCACAGGACCTACTGGAGCATCCGATGGATCTTACTATATCTACATGGAGGTTTCAGGTGATGGCACAGGCTTCCCTAATAAGCGTGCTATCTTAAATTCCTCGTGTTTTGATCTTTCAGGTGAATCTGGAGCTAATGCGACTTTTGATTACCAGATGACAGGAAATGCTGTTGGATCTGTAGCATTGGAAGCAAGTAACGATAATGGCGGAAGCTGGACATCTGTTTGGTCTGTTGCCGGTGATCAAGGAGCAGCATGGAATAATGCTGATGTGGACCTATCTGCATATGCAGGTGGTACATTATTGTTGAGATTCAACGGAATCTCTGCAGCCTCTTGGCAGGGAGATATTGCCATTGATAACTTTGCATTAACGGGTGGATCTACACCTGATACCCAAGCCCCTACCACCCCAACAGGATTGACAGCTAATGCGGTAGCGCAAACTACTTTGACGCTAAACTGGAATGCATCAAGTGACAATATTGGAGTCACTGCCTATGATGTATTTAATGGATCATCGAACCTTGGTGAAGTAACAAGCACATCTGCTAATATCACAGGCCTTACTGCAGGTACAGCTTATACATTTACGGTACGAGCTAAAGATGCTGCCGGAAATGTTTCTGCTGCAAGTAATGCAGTAAATGTAACCACGCAGAGCTCAGGCATCAGCTGCTCTTCAACTGCAAGCCTACCATATTCGGAGGGTTTTGAAACCAATGATGGATGGACTCAGGTAGGTGGTGATGATGGGGACTGGACAAGAGATTCAGGTGGAACCCCTTCTTCAAACACGGGACCTGGTGCAGCTGCTGAGGGATCATTTTATATCTTCTTAGAAGCTTCTACAAATGGAAGTGCTGGACAAATTGGAAACAATGCTACGGCAATTCTTGAAAGTCCGTGCTTTGATCTTTCTGGGGAAACTTCAGCTACCTTCTCGTTCAAGCATCACATGTTTGGAACTGATGTAGGATCATTAACGGCTCAAGTTTCTACAGATGGCACCAACTTCACAAACCTTTGGACACTTTCTGGAAATCAAGGTAACTCATGGGAAACTGTGAATGTAAGTCTTGATGCTTATGCAGGCGGAACAGTAAAGTTGAGAATGGTCGGAACGACAGGAGCTGGATGGTCAAGTGATATTGCCATCGATGATCTTTCAGTTAGTGCAGGTGGTGTGGTAGTACCGACTACTGTTAACCTAACGTTGACATTTGATAACTATCCTGAAGAAACTAGCTGGCAGATACTAAATGGATCTACGGTAGTTGCTTCTGGAGGCACGTATCCTTCACAACCTGATGGATCTACCATCAATGTAAATGTTGACTTGAATGCAGGATGTTATGATTTTGTAATCAGTGATACATATGGTGATGGTATCTGCTGTTCATTTGGAAACGGGGCTTACAGCCTGGCAGATGGAGCAACTACGCTTGCTTCTGGAGGATCATTTGGAACTAGTGAAACCACTGCATTCTGTGTGGGTGGGGCAACAGCTTCTTATGCAATCCAAACGTCATCTGTAGGTCAGCCTGTTAGCTTTGAGATATATCCTAACCCTGCGGTAGGAAATGACCTCCACATTGCGACTACTCGCAACGAAGTAGCATATAAAATAACAAACTTAAGTGGCCAAACGATCTCACAAGGAGATGTTAGTGCAAACAAAGTTGATGTAAGTCAATTGAAAGAAGGCATATATATGATTGAGCTTTCCTCTGGTGGAAAATCAGTCAATAGAAAATTTATAAAGCAATAACTTAAACCTAACCTAGTCGGAAGCCCTGTCTGCATTGCGGATGGGGCTTTTTATTTATGCTCATTGAATGGTATTATCTTAGGATGAAATTCTATTCAATGCGCCTAACTATTATTTTATTTTTTTGCTTTTTAAGTTTCTTAGCTACATCCCAAAAGATTAAAATCACTGCAGATCGTCTTTTTGACGGTGAAAATATGAAGACTGATTGGGGAGTAATTGTTGAAGGCAATACAATTCTAGAAGTAGGGCCTATTAATCAGTTGGGCAAATCTGATGAAACAATTAATTATGAAGGTGGTACGATCATGCCAGGCATGATTGAAGGTCACTCGCACGTTTTACTTTACCCATACAATCAGACGGGTTGGAATGATCAGGTACTAAAAGAATCCCGGAGCTTGCGTGCTATTCGTGGTGCAAAAATGGCTACTAAAAACTTATATGCTGGATTTACGACTATTCGAGACTTAGGATCTGAAGGTGCAGGGTACGCGGATGTGGCTATTAAGCAAAGCATTGAAGAAGGAATAATAGACGGCCCCAGGATGCTGGTAGCCGGAAAAGCTATTGTGGCTACAGGGAGTTATGGACCTAAAGGATTCCATCCGGATTTTGAAGTTCCGTTGGGTGCAGAGCCAGCAGACGGGCAAAATTTGATTACAGTGACAAGGGATCAAATTGGAAAGGGGGCTGATTTTATAAAGGTTTATGCGGATTACCGCTGGGGACCGAACAAAACAGCCATGCCAACCTTTTCTATTGAAGAATTAAAACTCATTGTGGAAACAGCAAAGAGTAGTGGTAGGGTAGTAGTAGCACATGCAGCTACAGCAGAAGGAATGAGAAGGGCAACACTTGCAGGTGTAAAAACAATTGAGCATGGATCGGATGCAACCGTAGAAGTATTGGAACTAATGAAAGAACGAGAAGTGGCATTGTGCCCAACATTAGCAGCTACTCATGCGATTGCACAGTATTTTGATGGATGGAATGGAGAGGCTCCAGAACCACGAAGAGTATTAGGCAAGCGTGAAATGTTTAAGCGTGTCTTAGAAAGCGGAGTTACAATTGTGGCAGGTGGAGATGTAGGCGTTTTTGAGCATGGAGAAAATGTAAAAGAATTGGAATTGATGGTTGATTATGGGATGAAGGAACGCGATGTATTAAGGTCAGTCACCTCTGTAAATGCTCAGATATTCGGACTGAATAAACTGGGAAAGCTGGATGCTAATTTTCTTGCAGATATTGTAGTAGTAAAGGGTAACCCTGAAGAATCTATTTCAGACCTTTACAATATCAAATTAGTTATGAAGGACGGTAAAATCTATAAACAATGAGACTTAAAATACCACCAGTGATTGTATTCCTGCTTTCTTTAGGAATTGCATTTGGTATTTACTATTTGACAAAAGAGTATTCATATAACTATCCTTATAAGACTTTATTATCTAGAATACCATTGGTATCAGGTGCATTGATAGCGCTTGCAGGAATAGCCGCATTTAGATTAAGGGGAACAACCACAGATCCGACAAAACCAGAAAAAGCAAGTACTTTGGTAACTAACGGGATCTATATGTATACGCGAAACCCAATGTATTTTGGAATGCTCTTGGTGCTAATAGGAGGAATCATACGAATTGGAAATCCATTTTGTATCTTATCTGCTATTTTTTTTGTCTTGTATATGAATAAATTTCAAATCAGGCCAGAAGAGGGAGCTCTCAAAAACTTATTCCCCAATGAGTATCCAGAGTACCTTAAAAAGGTGAGAAGGTGGATTTAGTGTAATAATAGTTACCAAATAATCATTTAATTGTTGCTAGAGTAATCTTTCAATCAGTTTAATCAATTCTTCTCCATTTCCAATCACTGATTTGCCATTGATCTTTTGATAGTGTATTCCATCCTCTATTTGTGTTATAACTCCATTCTTATCCAGCAGTATGTTTTTTGGATAGGATTGAATACCTAATTCATCAATGAGCGATTTGGCGTTTACTATGTGATGCGAAAAATTAAAATCTCTTTTCTGTAAAAATTTCGCCACACTTTCTTTGCTATCATATGAGATAGAGATAAAGTTTACTTTTTCAGAATACGTACTTGCTATATTATTCAGTATTGGCATCTCTTCAATGCAAGGTTTACAAGCGACGTACCATATATTAATGAGTGTTGGCTTTCCATTTAGCATCTCGGATTTAATTTTCTCGCCAGCAACAGTGTTTAAATCACTGAAAGTGAATTGCTGTCCTATCCATTTTTTGGCACTTTTTTCTTCTCTGTCAATTTTAGCTTGTAAATCAATTTTATATCCTAGTTTGAATGTGTTGATGATTGAATCACTTGTGACAACACTATCTATGAAGGTCTCTTTAAGAATTAGATCTTTGTACTTTTTTAATTCCTCGGATTTTTTTTCTTTGGCTTTTTGATATTCTACCTCATTAAGAATCAGGCCGGATTTTGCATCCTTGAAATAGCTTTTCTTTTCGCTTTGACCTTGAGAATTTATGCTCAGAACAAGCATTAATAATACTATTGATTTATTCATATTTACTCCTTTCTATTGATTTATTAAAATCTATTTAGAGATAGTAGCAGATCTTTAATAGTTTCAGGATACCTACATTAATTAGGAATTGAGTGATAGAAAGAAATTGTATGTGATATAAGAAACGTAGAGGCCTCTACCTTAAAAACCTGTCAGCAAAACGAGAATATAGCGTGTGCAAGTACTTCCGATCAATATGTGATGATCGGAATGAACTGGCTTAAACGCCGTATTGATGAAATTCAGAAACAATTAAATAATATCCGTCAGGATCTCTTAAGGAGAATTCTTTCTTGCCAGAATTTGGGTTCAATTGAATATCTGATTCTACAGAGTACCCCAAGCTTTCAATGTTCTGGCGTATAAGCTGCATATTTTCAGTTCTGAAGTACAGAATTAGCCCATTTCCTGGTGGTACATTGGGGTTTTGCATGGTAGGGTGGTCATGTTCTTCCCATTTATGAAGACAAATCAATACTTCATCATTTCCGTCCACCAATATATCAAACGTGTCTCCACCGTGTCTACTCCTACAATCAAAAATAGATTGATACCATTTTGAACTGGTTTCAATGTTTTTAACGGCTATGATAGGATCAATCTTTGTCATTATCTGACTTACTATAAGAACGAGGTTGAAATTTCCTCATTGCATGTCGGCAGAACTATATCTATTAACTTAGTCTAGTCTTTGCGAAAATAAAAAAGCCGAGCTTTTCAGCCCGGCTTTCGAACAGGTTGGTAATTGGTTTCTATTTATCCATTTGTACTGTGGTTTCCATCGTATCACGATTTTTAACATGCTCTTCCAGCCACTGGTCCTGCTCCCATAATACATGTAGAATGCTTTCTTTAGCACGGTAGCCATGACTTTCTTTGGGAAGCATCACCAGTCTGGCTGGCCCTCCCAACCCTTTAAGCGCATTAAAGTATCGTTCACTCTGCATAGGGTAAGTACCTGAATTGTTATCAGCCTGCCCATGAATCAATAGGAGAGGAGTCTTCATCTTATCTGCATGCATGAATGGAGACATGGTATTATAAATTTCAGGAGCATCCCAATAAGATCGTTCTTCACGCTGAAATCCGAATGGTGTCAGCGTTCTGTTGTAGGCTCCACTTCTGGCAATACCGGCGGCAAAAAGATTGGAGTGACTCAACAGGTTAGCCACCATAAATGCGCCATAGGAGTGACCGCCTACAGCAACTCGATTTCGGTCAACGTATCCCATCTCATCTACTGCATCTATTCCAGCCTTGGCATTGGCTACCAGCTGCTTTCTGAAAGAATCGTTTGGCTCTTCATCATCTTCACCAATGATCGGGAAAGCGGCATCATCCAACACGACATACCCGCGCGTCACCCAGTAGATCGGTGACCCGTAGTACGGATACACAAATTCATTGGGGTTCGTGGTGTTTCTACCTGCACTGGCCTTATCCTTATATTCCACAGGGTAGGCCCACATGATCATGGGCATTTTTTCTTTCTTCTCTTTATCATACCCCAGAGGTAGATAAAGCGTACCCGTTAGCTCCACACCATCGTCACGCTTGTAAGTGATCACCTCTTTCTCTACATCCATCATGGCTTTGAAAGGATTTTCAAACTGTGTGATAGGACGTAATGCCATCTTCTTTTTGATGTTGCGCACGTAATAGTTAGGGTAGTCTGTAGCGGACTCTATGCGTACCAAAAGTTCTCCCTTACTCATGTCGATCGCATAGATTAGGTCTTCTACTTTATCCATGTAGGTTGATTGATACAACCGGATTGTTTTTCCACTTTCCAAATTCATTTGATCTACAAATGGAAACTGACCCTCTTCCGTGAAACCATCTCCCATGAGGTAAGCACTGCCATTGTCCATAGACAGCACATACCTATTCAGTTTGTTTTTAGTTGTGACAAAGTTGCCAGGGTCGCTGTATGCATCCTGATAGTTTCTATCGAAAATGATTTTAGGTTCTACCGAATTATCGGAAGGGTTAAAAACATAGGTTTTTGTATTTCGATTGTCGAACCAATAATCGTATGCGATGGCTAAATCATCATCTCCCCATGTGATACCTGAGAATCGATTTTTCATCTTCATTAAAGAGCGTTTCTCACCTGTGAATGGTGCAGCTAATTCAAATGCCTCATCATGATATGCTACTTCGGCGGCAGGATCGCCACCATCCAGTGCCTGAGCCCAAACAACAGAAGCAGGCTTATCTCCACGCCAGCTAAATCCTCTAGGCTTGTCCGTGGTAGACATGAATCCTTTCGGACGAACCTCATCTACGGGCATATCCAGAAGCATTTTTACTTGCTTACCGTCTTTGTTGAAAATGGCAGTTTCAGAGGCAAACCTGTAGTAGGGTACTAGATAAGAAAATGGGCGTTTTACTTTCATAATGATTAAATAGTTTCCATCAGGAGAAAAATTCATTCCACGGTACATTCCCGTATCCATCCATTTTTTGGAGCTACCATCCAATGATACACGGTAGATTTCAGAGCGTGCCAGTTGCTCAAAGTTTTTCTCGTCCACCGGATTTTTTAATAGATCCTGATACGTACGATTCTGGGCCTTAGCACCTGAACTTTCTGTGACAGTAGGTCCTGTTGGCACGGCAGTTTGTGCGTTGATCAGTGGCTTTCGGTCGCCCGGAAGCATTTTTACCAGCATGCTTTTGCTGTCAGCGGCCCAAACCATGGGACGACCAAGGTTTGCATTGGTACCTGCATTTGTGAGTTTTTTCGAAGCTCCCTTAGCTACATCCAACACCCAGACTTCTACTCCGGTAGCGGTGGTATGCGTAAAAGCCATCATCGACTCATTCGGGGACCAACTAAAGTTGGCTAGCCTTGGATTAGCAGGTAGTCCGCTCACTTGCTTAGCATCCTGATCGAATGCCTTCTTTACTTTGATGTTGTTATAAAATGTAGTACGGCTACCGATATTAGTTAAAGGGTTGATTCGAAGACCACCAAGCCTCAGTTCTTCCTCAGATAATTCAGCGATCGTCTTATATGCATTTCTATAAAGCAATACTACATTTTCTCCTTTGTTATCTATTCGAACAGAAGGAGCAAGTGGTGCGTCTACTAGTTCTTTGATCTCTTTGGGAGGTTCCTGATACCCGAGACTTCCTTGGGCAAAGGCACCTAAGGATAAGAGGAATAAGAGAGAATGATTAATGATTCTTTTCATGATCCTAGCTGTTTTAAGTTTAAACTTCAAGTTAGAAAATAGTGGCGTTAATGGAAGACCGTTCATGTAAGAGTCTGGCTGGCAGGGGTGTTGGTATATTTATGTAATTTCAAATTTGCTTCAAAAAGCCCTTTTATGTTTGCATAATGAAATTGTTGTTTGTAGAAGACCAAGAAGAGTTAGCATCGGGGGTTCGAAATTATTTTTTGAAAGAAGGCGATATCTGTGAGGTGGCGACCTCATTATCTAAAGCAACAGATAAACTCTATTCATTTTCATATGATGTGTTGTTACTTGATTTGATGCTACCTGATGGTGATGGCCTGTCATTATTGAAGATTGTCAAAGACAATTGGCCGGATATGGGCGTAGTGATTGTATCTGCTAAAAATGCTCTCAATGATAAATTACTAGGATTGGAACTTGGAGCCGACGATTACTTACCTAAACCTTTTCACCTTGCGGAGTTAAATGCAAGAGCTAATGCAGTTTATAGACGGAGAAAACAAGAAGGTAAGCAAAAGTTAACCTTCAATGAAATCGAATTGAATCTGGAAAATCATGAAGTAAAAATCAATGAGACAACTATTGAATTAACGAAGAAGGAGTATGAGTTGCTTCACTATTTTATGGTAAATCAAAATCGTTTATTGACGAAACAATCAATTGCAGAGCACTTATGGGGTGATTATATGGATACAATGGATTCATTTGACTTTGTATACCAGCATATAAAAAACTTGAGAAAGAAAATCATACAAGCAGGGGGAAATGATTATTTGAAAACAATGTATGGAGCTGGATATAAAATGAAAAATGAAAGATGAATCTAATCATAAGAATCACCATATTATTTGTATTAGTATCATTGGTTGTCTTTATCATAGGAGGAGTCATTAGTTTCAATATAATGATGAGAGAAGTGAACTTTGAGCAACGTAGGTTTCTAATAGAGCGCTTGGATCGTATGCAATTGAGAATTGAAAGGAAGCCACCTAAGGACACTTTAGAGTGGACTAAGCTGAAGGTTATCCCACTAGAAAAACTGATAAATGAGCGCGTTTCATTTTCTGATACTTTAGTAATGCATAGTCAACTTGATCGATTGGAATTGCACCTCCGGTTGGATGCTATCAGAAATGTAGATGGGAAAAGTTATCTTATTAGTTTGTACGACGTTATCGTAGAAGCAGATGATATCAGAGATGGTCTTGTCGAATCACTGCTGACCTTGTACTTGATTTTGCTCGGTACAGTTTTGATTCTAGGTTTTCTGGCATCTTACTTTATTTTAAGACCCTTTAATCTGACTTTGGAAGCTATTAAAAGCTTCTCACTTACCAAACCAGATCAAAAGATGCAATTCCCTACTTCAAGTGTTAAAGAATTTAAGAGACTCAATGCCTTTCTTAGTGAAATGACCAGCAAAGTTCAATCAGACTACCAATCGTTAAAGGAGTTTTCTGAGAATGCCTCTCATGAAATCCAGACTCCTATTGCCATTGTGCAGAGTAAGCTGGAGGTTTTAATAGATGCAGATAATCTTACCGAAGAACAAATTCAGCAGATCAGTTCTACTCAAAGCACAATTAAGCGCTTAAGTCAATTGGGAAATGCTCTTTCATTACTTACTAAAATTGATAATAAAGAGTTTATAAACGTTTCTAGTATTGATCTTTCAATGACGCTTGAGCATATGCTTGAAGAGTTTAGAGAGTTGGTAGAATTGAAAAGTATAAAAAGAATTGTTGAAGTTAAAGAGGGAGTCATTATCCAGGCAGATCCAGTTCTTATAGAACTATTGCTTACCAATTTGATAAATAATGCAATTCGGCATAATTGGGAAGGAGGAAATATTAGTCTCTCATTAGATGAAGAAAGGCTTTCAATTTCAAATTCGGGTCCAGAACTTCAAGTTTCTTCGAACGAACTTTTTCAAAGGTTTAAAAAGGCTAATCAGAGTGCTAAATCTATGGGTTTAGGTCTTGCTATTGTGAAAAAGATTTGTGATTTCTATGATTATCAAATTCAATATCATAATGATGCTGATTTACATACCATTCATATTAGGTTTTAACCGCAAATAGAAAGAAATGTAAAACTTCAGATTTGCTTCAAATTTCAATCAAACATGCATCAAATATGAGTGTTAATGTTGCACTATGAAATTAAAGAGTAAGCTTTTTGTTGTTCTATTAAGTGCATTTATAATCACATATGGGCAAGCGAATAAAAATTATGCTGCCCCCAATTATTCTATTAAAGGCAAACTAATTAAATCAGGCACTCATCTGCCTGTGGAATTTGCAACTGTTAGCATTTTCAGTGAATCTGATTCTACTTTATCAACGGGAGGACTGACGGATGCGACAGGAATATTTAATGTTCCTGTGAAGCCGGGAAGCTATTACATCAGAATTCAGTTCATGGGATTCAAGGATGTCATGATTTCAAATGTGGTCATATCCAAAGCAAACCCTATATATGAAACTGGAAATATTCAATTCCAGGAAAATGAAACGTTATTGGAAGAGGTGGTTATCCAAGCGGAGAGAACTCAAATGGAAATGACGCTAGATAAGAAGGTGTTTAACATTGGGAAGGATCTCAGTAACCTCGGTGGTAGTGCTACAGATATTTTGGATAATCTACCATCTGTGCAGGTAGATGTAGAAGGAAATGTAAGTCTTCGTGGAAGTGAAAATGTGCGAATACTCATTGATGGAAAGCCGTCTGGCCTTGTCGGGTTGAGTAGCAACGATGCACTACGTCAGTTAAATAGTAATTTGGTAGAGAGTGTAGAAGTGATCACCAATCCATCTGCCAGATATGATGCTGAAGGCCTTGCTGGTATTATCAATATCATTTTAAAGAAGGATAAAAAGAATGGAGTCAATGGAAGTTTTCAGGTTAATACAGGGTTGCCTGATAATCATGGCGGTTCAATCAATCTAAACTTTAGGAGGAATTGGATCAATTTTTTTACAAACTTTGGAATTAACTATAGAAGAAACAATGGAGGTGGCTCGTCAGATCAGACATTCTTTGATTCCCCAGAAAAAACCACTGCCGTCCTTCAGACTATAAGAGACAGGAGTCATGACAGAGGAGGATTGAGCTATTCTAGCAGGTTTGGATCAGACATCTACCTAAATGAATTTAATTCAATCACACTGTCCTTTCTCTACCGCTTTTCTGATGAAAACAATGAGACAAGATTGATATATGATGACTTCTACCCACAATCTGGGGCAGATTCCATCTCATTCAGGAATGATGATGAAGGAGAGGGAGATGAAAATTTGGAATATGCGCTTAACTATACGAGGAATTTTGAACGAAAGGGTCAGAAATTAACCTTCGATTTCCAATATCAAAATAACAATGAACAGGAGAGTAGCGATCTCATCGAAACCATAGGAGCTAGCGCTGCTGATCAATCACCTATTTTGTTTCAAAAAGCAAATACAGATGAAATTGAAGAAAGATATATGATCCAGTCTGACTATATACATCCTTTTGGAAAGAATGGTAAAATGGAGCTTGGGACAAGATACACCGATCGATTAGTTGGTAATAACTATTTGGTAACAGAAAGGAATGAAGCAGGTATTTATGAAGTAGATTCTTCGTTTTCCAATGAGTTTGAATACGAAGAAGATGTGTTAGCAGTGTATGGAATTGTAGGTAATAAAATAAACAAGGTATCGTGGCAACTTGGTCTACGCTTTGAACAGACAAGGCTTATCACTTTTCAAAAAACAGACGATAATCGCAATGTCCAAAACTATGGAAATTTCTTCCCTAGTGCCTTCTTAACATATCAAATGACAGAATCGCAAGCAGTGCAAGCAAGCTATAGTCGGAGAATTAGCAGACCAAGAGGGAGGAGTTTGAATCCATTTACTTCCATATCTGATAGCAGAAATTTTTGGCTGGGAAATCCTACGCTGCAGCCGGAATTTACAGATTCATACGAGCTAGGCTATTTGTTGAATACGCAATCCAGCTCATTTTATACCGGAATATACTATCGTCATACTGAGGGAGGAGTACAAAGACTTAGAAATACGAATGAAGAAGGTGTCACATTTACAAGACCATATAATGTTTCAACTGAGGATGCCTACGGTGTGGAAGTGAATATTTCTAAAGATTTTGCTGACTGGTATCGTGTAAGTGGAAATGTTAATTTTTACAGAAGTATTGTTCCGAGTGGGAGTGTGATCTTTGGCGAAGAAATACTTACTTTCAATGGAGCTGAGGCGACTACTTTAACTTCTCGGGTAAGTAATAATTTTAAATTCAAGAAACTCTTTGATGCTCAGATTAATGTGAACTATCGTGCACCGCGCAATACTGTTCAGGGTAGAACTTTATCAATTACTTCTGTAGACATAGGCATGTCCAGAGATGTGTTAAAAGGCAATGGAACACTCGCATTCAATGTGAGTGACCTTTTTAATTCAAGAAAATATAGAAGTGAGATATCCAATGAGCGATCTTTCCAAATCAGTGAGTTTCAGCGAAGGACCACAACTGCGACTCTTTCATTTACTTATCGCCTCAATCAGAAGAAACAAAGATCCAGAGACGGAGAAAGAGAATATTCCGGAGATGGAGGAGGTGATTTTTAATCATACTTTATCGAATGCTGAGCTAGTTCCTCGTTCTCTTTTCCAATGTACTTTACCTGAATACTTGGTTTAGATGAAGTCCATACAATCGTCATTATCGCAAAGTTGGGATCGTAAACTATTTTTCCAATTCTCTTATCATTCAACTCTGGGACTTGCGTACCCCAGGGACTCGTGAGGCTGCTGGAAGTAAATTCATAGATTGGTTCTTTACTTCTTTTTAACATCTCCTTTGAAACCTCAGAGATGTGTCTATCTCCAGAGAGGAAGACGAGTGGAACGTTTACTTTCTCATCAACTAGTTTCATCAATCTATCTTTAGACTTTGGGAAATTAGACCATTTTTCGAATTGATGCTGATCTGGGATTAATTGTATCCCTGTCACTACTATAAACATGTCAATTCCTGGTTCAGATAATTGATTTTCTAACCACGACCATTGAGTCTCTCCCAAAACATCACCATTGGAATTCACTAAAGCAGCCTTGTCTCTAGTTCCCTCATTTTCCCACTTTAGAGAATCTCGAAAATAGCGAGTGTCTAAAAGAATTATCTTGATACTTCCTTTCGTGTGGTTGTATGTGTAAGATTGATAAACTCCTTTTCTAGATCGAGCAGGATGATCTTGAGCAACATTCAGAAAACGAAAGAGTTCTTCTTTGCTACCGTCTTTAGATTTGAATTCCTTTCCCCCGTCATTTACGCCAAAATCATGATCATCCCATGTACCTATTACTTCTGTTTCAGTGAGGAGTTTTTGATAATCAGGATGGGATTTTTGCTCAGCATATTTACTCCTTAGAACATTCACATCTTCAGAGTCACCATAAATGTTGTCTCCTAACCAGATCCATAGATCAGGCTTTGTTTCGTTTACTTCAGCCCATAGCTGTTTGTCTGTCAGGCTAGAAACACTACATGATCCAAATGCGATACGCATGATTTCAGCATCCTTTATAACGTCAGCTTTTTGGGCAAGAAGATAGGAGGGAAGAATGCAAATGAATAGTAGATACTTTTTCATGATTGAAAGCTACTGGACATTTGAGAAAGAATTGTTAAAAAGCTGTGATCAAATTGAGTACTTTCCTTTGAATTAGTGTTAGTTCTTCAAATACACCAATTATGACTTTAACCCATTCAGACGAGAAAGTAGGAGGGCTAATGAGACTCACTTACGATGACCCAGACTTTAGTGGTTTGTTAGGAGATGAACAGGAAGCTCTGCTAACGATCGCCTGGAATGTGGGTGATGATCAAATGGTAGTGGTCGATGAAACGACTGTTTTACTACCAACTAATCACGTAATCGTACTAAACGTAAATCAGTCTTTTAGATTTGAAAATCCGAGATACATTTCTGCTTGGCAATTCAATCGTGATTTTTATTGCATCATTGATCACGATCATGAAGTATCCTGTGCGGGATTACTTTTCTATGGTAGCAATGGAGCACCAGTCATCACATTGGATTTAGTTAACCAACGTAAAATTGGTCTCATGTTTCAAGTATTCCTGGATGAGTTTGAAGAGGAAGAGGACAACCTAAAGACAGAGATGCTTCGAATCGTCTTGAAGAGACTCATTGTTAAACTGACCAGAAGTTACAAAGAGCAAAATTCTCTAACCGGTATAGAAAATAAGGAAATGGATGTGATTCGTAAGTTCAACTTAATGGTTGAGAAGAACTATCGCTCACTTCATCAAGTACAAGACTATGCTGATCTTTTACATAAATCTCCCAAGACCATTTCAAACCTTTTTTCAAAATACAGTGATAAATCTCCTTTAGAAACCATTCATGAAAGGATCGTACTTGAAGCCAAACGTTTGTTGATCTACACAGATAAAACAACGAAGCAGATAGCCTATGAAACAGGGTTTCAAGACATCCCTGGTTTCAGTCGTTTTTTCAAGAAACATACCCAGCTGGCTCCCTCAAAATTTCGAGATCAGTACGAAATTCAACCATTAGGGAAAAATTGACAACCCTTCGGGAAGAATAGACAGTACCCAACAGCACATTCTCTGCGTTCTTTGAACCATAATCTTTTAGCAAAAAATAAAATAAGAAAAATAGAATTATGGAAACGATCAATGTACCTAATCGAGAAGAAGTATCTGAAAACAATCAGGCAATCTTTGATAACCTAAACAGCAAGTTGGGATTTGTACCAAACCTTTATGCAACTTTCGCTCATAGCGAAACAGCACTAGGAGACTACCTGACTTTTCAGAACAGAAAATCATCTTTAAAAGCAAAAGAAAGAGAAGTGATCAACTTGGTGGTAAGCCAAGTAAATGAATGTGATTATTGCCTTGCCGCTCATACTGCTTTGGGCAAAATGAATGGATTCTCTGATGAAGAAATTCTTGACATCAGAACTGGCGAAGCAAACTTCGATACGAAGATAGGTGCGCTTGCAAACTTTGTGAAAGACATCACTATCAATAGAAGTAAACCAAGCGAAGACGCTGTTGCCAGACTTTTTGAAGCAGGTTACACAAAAGAAAATTTGATAGATATCAACATGGTGATAGGTGACAAAATTGTGAGCAATTTCATCCATGGATCTGGGCAGTTTGCAGTTGACTTTCCTGCAGCAGCTAAACTAGAATCAACCTTAGCTTAATACTTATTCAAATCAATATAAAATTTAAAAATTATGAAAAAGAATAGAATTAGTGTACTGTTTTTACTCGCGCTTGGAATTTTATGGACTACTGCACTTAATGCACAAGAACCACAGAAAATAAGCTTAGTACAAACACCTGGAGAGTTTGTACAACAAGAACTCAAGCTTGAGGCAGGAAAATCATACGTTTTCGAAGTAGAAAACAGTGGAGTAGATCGTCAAGTAGGATTTGTGATCGCGCCGAAAGGGAAGACCAACAAGGAAAACCATGTACAGAGCGCTTACTTGTTCAAGACAATTGGTGATGGTGAAAAAGCGGCTTCCAAAACGGTTACTTTAGAAAAGGGCGAGTACGTGTACTTCTGTCCGTTGAACCCTACTCCACAATATAAAATAGTAGTAGAGTAATAGATAGTGATAGAGTGGTAGTGAATTGGGTCGCAGTGATGCGACCCTTTTTTATTTTAAAAAAATCACTAAACCAACTCACTTACATTATCCAGCGAGCCTCCATGTTTTTCAGTTTCTATGCCTTAAACTTCCTCAGAAAGCCTCACCAGCTAAAACTTATATTTAATATGAAGTAGTTCTAACAAAAATAAAACCATCAAGCTTAATGCTTGACGGTTTTATTTTGTATCCAGTTAGCCCAGTTTAGGGCTGGACAATAACTAACTACAATTAGTTTTTAATGATTGTTTTAGCTGTCCTCTGTTGTTAATGATTAAGTAATAAATGCCTGTTAGCTGCTCACTTAGATCCAGTTCAAACTCTTGTTTTTATTTATACTTAATGGAAACATTTAATTGCAATATGAGTGAATGACAACTCCAGGGAGTGGAGAGGAGGAGTTTTTTGAGTGAATGGGGAACTACTGTTGATTAATGGCATCATAAGAGAATTAGAAGATTCTCTCAAAAGATCATACCATTCACTCATGATAGCATACCATACGATAGAGTGAATGAAGCAATGATTCATGCACCAAATAGTTTTGATGCATCAATAACAAAACAATAAAATCATGAAAAAAATCAAAAATCTATTCTTTCTTACATTGCTTGTTTTTACTATTTCTTGTAACGAACAGTTAGAACAAATAGAATCAATTGAGTTGCAAGAAAAATCTGAACAAAGTTTTAATGAAGAGTTCGTTGAAATTTCAATTCCTGAAGCTTTACAGTCTACCAAAGAATTATCAGAAGAAGCAACGTACTTGATTCAAGAGATTAACATTGTTACAGCTGAAGGCCAATCTGTCAATGGTAAAATCAGTTTAGTGGTGAATGTTGATGATAATTTATCATATTTAGGCTTATCCAGCAACTTGCTTAGCGAGTTGAAGTTATCCAAGGATTTTTGGATTGAAAATACGTCTGAAGACGATATTGTATTCCTTAAAGATGGACTTGCTGATTGTCTTAATAACTGCCGAGATAAGTATGAGAAAGGGAAAGGAAGAGGTAAATGCAACCTTGGATGTTGGGGAGAGGCAATTCTTGGTGCAGTAACGGAGATAGTTATTGCTATAGTGGATTAAAAGATTATGAGACTTATAGTTCAGACTGTATTATTTAGAAAGGGTTCCTCATACCTAAACTTAATGACTTAGTCTGCTTGCCTAAAAGACTATCCATATAAGGATAGTCTTTTTTCGTTTAAACCCTTTCGATCAACTTCATGAAGATATCTTTTTTATTTCTTGCTAATGGAACAATTGTGCCATTTTGCATTTGAATAGAACCCCCTTCTCTTTTATCATATTTCTTAAAGTGGTCCAGATTAATTAGGTGCGATCTATGACTTCTAAAAAAATGTTTTTTTGTTAAAAGATCATCGTATTCTTTGAGTGTTTTAGAAATTACCAGCGTTGATCCATCAACCATATGAAACATGGTGTAGTTGTTTTCTGAACTACAATAAATAATATCTTGAGTTTTCACTAATTGGATTTGCTGCTGATCTCTAAGTACAATCCGATCAAGAAACCGGGACTCATCAGATAAGTTGTCTTCGAGGTTTTTAAGTTGATTTTCCGAAGGAAGCTTATCTAGACTTTTTATGGTTTTTTGAATCGTTTGATCAAATTCCAATGGGTTTACCGGTTTGAGTATGTAGTCTACGGCATTGAACTTAAATGCTTTTATAGCAAAGCCATCTGAAGCAGTGATGAAAATTACTTTGAATGTTATGTTATCTATTCCAATCAAGCTCAATAAATCAAACCCAGTGCCCTCTTTTAAATTAATATCCAGCAAAACAATGTCAGGCTTAAACTCTTTTAGTATGGCTTGTGCATCTGAAATTGAATCTGTTTCTCTGATGTCAAAATCTGCCCCGGAAAATCTTGATAGATATGCTTTTATGGTGTCTCGAGCATTTACTTCATCATCTAGGAGTAAAACTTTCATAATTGGTTCCATTTACCGGAAACCTAAAAAAAGTATGATCAAGACTTTACTACCTTCTTAATTATTTCTAAAAAATACCCTTTTTTGGGGAGGCTTTCTATGAATATGAGAGTACTTTCAAGGGAAGTAAAAGTTTGATACGGTAACCTTTTGTATATCCCCCTTTTCCTATCAAGTTTTCTGATTGTAATCCATTTTTCTGGCTACTCGAATAATTCAAATTTTGCAACCGCTCCTCGGTGATCCTAGTTGCCATGGATTTATGATTTTTTTCTGGCATTGCCCAATTAACGCCAATGCCAGTATCTTCTATTTCCAAAAGAACTTGGGTTGGGCTTGTCATTGAAAATATTACATTAAGCTTATTTTCTTTTCCTTTTTCTTTGAATAAACCATGTTCAAATGCGTTTTCGATAAAAGGCTGTGCAAACATAGGAGGTATTCCCATATAGACTTCATCGATTGCTTCGTCTACTTCAATATGATATTCGAAAGGTTCGGAAAAACGTATTCTTTGTAGTTCAATGTAGTTTTTAAGCATGCTTACTTCCTCTGCCAAAGGAATAAATTCTTCCCTTGAATTTTCTAAAATTTGGCGCATTAGCGAGCTAAACATTCCCATGTAGCGTCCTGCATTCTCGGTATCTGTATTCACCAGATAGGATTGGATGGAAGTCATTGAATTGAAGATAAAATGAGGGTTTAGTTGTGAGCGTAAAAACCGTTGTTTCAACTCAAACGCTATCCGTTCTTTCTTAAACTTAAACTGGCGGTAATACAAAAAGCCTCCTAAAATAGCAGTTAGGGAAAAAAGAGTTATTACGAGTAACTGATTATTTTGCTGTGAGAGTCGCAAAGACTGAATCGTTGCTTGCTGGTTAAGTGAGGCTATTTCCTGATCTTTTTGTTCTACTTCAAACTCAATGACTAATCTCTGTAATTCTTTTTCTTTGTTGATTGTATTTAAAGAATCCTTTAGAAGTATGTGTTTTTTTTGTACTTCGACAGCCTGATTATAATTCCCAGTTTTTTGCAAAGTCTCGGCTTTAATTTCAAGCAAATCAATCCATATGGGAAGAAAAGTAAAGTAGTTATCACACAACTCAATTCCTTTATCAAAGTGAGAAAGCGCATTCTCCCAATCATTTTTTAATTGATAGGTCTGACCAATTCTGTGATGAAAAGTGGCTTCAAGATCTTTAAAAGATCCTTTTTCGCAAAATTCCAGTCCTTTTTTATATAACTCTACTGCTTTATTATAATTTCCTCTTGTTAGTTGAAACTTTCCCAGATTTATGTGGCAATAGGCTTTTTCTTTATAAAGATTGTACGCTGAAACCTCAGGAAGGCTATTTTCATTGGCTTCCTGGAGTGCTTGCCTGGTAAATATTTCTGCACTATCAAGCTGATTAGCATTGAAGTACACATAACCCATAACAATCAGATTATTGATTCTATCGATTAATTTTCTTTTCAAGTTTTTGACAAGCTCATTTTCCTGCATGGCTTTTCGCAGGTATTCCTTTCCAGTTTCTGGATCCCCATTAGCCGTTAGGGTACTACCCAATGTATTGTAGCAGGCGGACAACTGGGTATGATCTTCAAGGTTTTGGAATATTGCCAAACTGATAGAGGCCATCGAAATCGCTTCCCTATATTCTCCACCAATTGATTTGTAAATAGATTGATAAAACAAGCCACTGGCATATGAATGATCGAAACCTAGTTTTTTCGCTTTTTTAGTAGTGATTAGTATTAGTTCATATTTTAAATTCTCAGGAAAGTGCTCATCTAATCTTACGACTTCATAAAAGGATTTGAAATCAGCTTTATCTGTAGATGTTGTCATTACATGATAGATACTGTCATAATGGGAGTCAGGTAGGCTTGATTTTGAAGCAATTAAAATAGTGCTATTGCAGAATAGTGCTGCAAAAAGGAATACAACTTGAATAAAACGTCGAGAAGTTTTAGCATTCACAAAGAAGTTGTTTGTCATATTCAATTCTAAACCAACTCACTTACATTATCCAGCGAACCTTCATATTTTTCGGCCTCTACACCAAATTTTCTCAAGAAGTCAACGCCTTCATCACTCGGTATTCCTTTGTACTCAGCATATGATTTTAAGTAGATCACTTTCTTGATTTTCGTTGTGTAGATGATTCTAGCACACGCTATACAAGGTGATAGAGTCACATAGAGTGTAGCACCTTCTACATCGGTCTTATTTTTAACAGCATACAGGATAGCATTTTGTTCTGCGTGAAGTGCCAGGGAGCAGCTTCCTTTTGAGTCTCTTGGGCATCCATCATCAGGCCACTCTACGTCGCAATTATGCGTTCCGGAGGGTGGCCCATTGTACCCGATAGATATGATGCGGGTGTCTTTGGTGAGTACTGCGCCTACATGTCGTTTGATGCAATGAGATCGTTTAGCAAGATTTACTGCCAATTCCATAAATATATCGTCAAACTCAGGTCGCTCCATAATGCGAAATTAACCAGCTCACATCGAAATCGAACCAAATAAATAAATGACTCGTTCGATGCAGTCTTACATTTGTATTATTGCCTTAAATAAAACCTGACATATGCGACAAAAACTTTTTATTCTTATCAGCTTCACTTTTTGTTCACTAGTTGCACAGGAGGCAGAGACCTCTGATCCAGAGATGAGTTTCGAGGAGTACAATCCCACATCAACGTTAGTGGTTCCAGAAAATCCTGTACGAAGAGCGAAGTTTCCTTTTGTGGATATTCACAGCCATCAATGGAATCTTACGAAAGATCGAGTTGCTTCATTGGTAGAGGAGATGGATGAATTGAATATGGGAGCTATGATTAATCTAAGTGGTAGAGGATTTAGCCGCGAAACCAGAGATATAGGTACGCAAGAATACTTAGCAGGGATGGTTAGAAGGGTGGAGGGAGAAGCTCCTAATAGAATCATTGTTTTTACGAATGTATCATTCAAAAATATTGGCGATAAAGGTTGGACAGAGAAAGCTGTAAAAGAATTAGAAGAAGATGTAAAAGCGGGAGCTAGAGGATTAAAAATTTATAAGAGTCTTGGTCTTAGCTACCAAGATATGGATGGAAATAGAGTAGCAATTGATGATCCTAGAATAGATCCTATTTGGGCAAAGTGTGGTGAATTGGGGATACCAGTACTTATCCATGCGGCAGATCCTGCTTCTTTTTGGGACCCAATGGATGCTGACAATGAACGATGGTTGGAATTGAAACTAAGACCAGGAAGAAAAAGAGGAGCAGAGAATCCGGCCCCATTTGAGCAAATCATTGCAGAGCAGCACAACATCTTTAAAAAACATCCAAAAACCACTTTTGTAAATGCCCACATGGGATGGATGGCCAATGATTTGGATAAAGCAGGAAAACATTTAGATATCTATCCGAATGTTTACTTTGGAATAGGAGCTGTCATTGCGGAGTTTGGCAGACAGCCACGGAGAGCAAATCAATTTTTTGAAAAATATCAGGATCGAGTCTTGTTTGGAAAAGATGCATATAATCCAGAAGAGTTCTACACATATTTCCGGGTCTTAGAGACAGAAGATGAGTATTTTCCGTACTATAAAAAGTACCATGCCTATTGGAGAATGTATGGCCTAGGTCTTTCCGATGAGATACTCAAAAAAGTGTACTATAAAAATGCTTGCAAGATCATACCGAGGTTGGAAGTGAGTCAGTTTGAGTAGTTCTCTATGAGAGCAATCTACTAATGCTCTTTAAACTGTCTTTTTTTGATCATTCCACCTTTTAGATCTTTTACGCTATTCATAACAATAAACGCATTTGGATCAATTTGTCTCACCTTGTTTTGAAGATTGGCAATCTCTAATCTTGTAATTACAGAGTAGAGTATCTCAGTATCTTTTAGCTCTTCTCGCGGACCAAATCCACTAGTGCCGTTGTAAATAGTTACGCCACGCCCCATACGTTCTGTGATCATTAAACGGATGGCTTCACTCCGATGAGAAATGATAATGACCCCAATGTATTCTTCCACACCTTCGATGACAAAATCAACTGTTTTTGAAGCCGACAAATAGGTTAGGATAGAATAAAGAGCAATCTCCATAGATAGGAGGTAAGCTGCAGTTGAAAAGATGAAAACATTGAAGACAAGAATTAAGTCGCCAATGGTCAATCCTGTTTTTCTTCCTAGGTAAATGGCGAGAACTTCTGTTCCGTCAAGAACACCTCCGCCCCTCACAGAAAGGCCTATTCCAGCTCCCAGGAAAAATCCACCAAAGACTGCTACCAGCAATTTGTCAGATGTGATGGTCGGGTATTCTATAAAAGCTAGAGCAAAAGCTAAACCTACAATTGCAAGAATGCTTTTAAAAACAAATGACTTACCGATTTGAAAATATCCAAGTATGATGAAAGGAATATTGATGATTACAATCAAAATGGGTAAAGGATAGCCTGTTATAACACGGGTAAGCAATGATATTCCAGTCACTCCTCCATCGATAAAATCGTTCGGAAGAAGAAAGCCCTTTAAGCCAAAACCAGCAGATAGAATTCCCAGACTTAGGAATAGGAGTTCTTTCACCCACCTCAGAAGCTGATCTTTTACCTCTATAGATTGTCTAGCGATTGTGATATCGCTAATTCGCTCTCCTCTTGAGCCTAATAATCCTTTTAACGACTTAAAAAGCTTAAAGAGTGGTCTAGATCTATTCACTTATTGGCTTTTGCGATAGTATTCCATCGCTTTAGGCATGTTAGCTTTCAAGTCAGATATTCTTGTATCGTGTGACGGGTGAGTGGATGTGAATTCCGGTGGAGCTTCCCCACCACTATTAGCAGCCATTCGTTCCCAGAATTTTGGAGCTTCCTGTGGATTGTAACCTGCCATTGCCATAAAATACAATCCTAATTTGTCAGATTCGGATTCATGCTTTCTTGAGAATGCAAGTATCCCAAGCGAGGTAGCAGCTCCAGCTCCTTGCATGATTACCTCGGCTGGTATTGAAGGACCGCTCCCTCCTCCAGTCAATAAAATACTAACTGTAGCCAAACCAGCTTGAGCTGCATATTGGGTGCTTATCCTTTCGGCTCCATGATTTGCAATAGCGTGTGCTATCTCATGTCCCATAACTACTGCTACACCTAGCTCATCTTTACATATGGGCATGATACCCGTGTAAAAAGCTACTTTCCCGCCCGGCATGCACCATGCGTTCACGGTGCTGTCGTTATCAACAAGATTATACTCCCATTTGTAATCAGATAAATAGTTGGGTTTCCCTTCTTCTCTAAAATATTGTTCTACCGCTCGTTGTATTCTGGTTCCTACACGCTTAATCATTCGTGCTTCATCGGTACCGTTGATGATTTTGCTTTCCTTTTTCACTTGCTCATACTGATCAAAACTCATGGGAAAAATCTTGTCATTGCCGATAAGGCTCAGTTGCGAACGACCACTAAGAGGTACACTCTTACATTGGATGAGTATAAGAGCAACGACTATAAATGAGAATGAAAGTGCTTTTCGCATGATGGGTAAATTTTCAATGAAGTTAAAATCATCCCGTCAATATGGAAAGGAGGAATGGATTTTTTTCTGGTTAAATGAATTATTAACTACTTCTTGTTTCAATTTATTATGCCAATGGATTTGTTATATTTTTAATTCATGAAGAATATTAATTGGCTAGATCATATAGCAAACCTTTTGGTGGTCATCTTAGGTATTAGCATTGCCTTTTATCTGGAAGGATATAAAGAAGAATCCAATAGTAAGAAACTAGAACGAAAATACCTGGAAAGCTTAATCTCTGACCTGGACATAGACATTCAAGCATTAGATACACTTCGTTCAGTGAATGATCGAATATCCACGTCTTTAGTAACCTTATCTGAGGCTAGTATTGGTAGACCCTATGGCAGTGATACGGCATTAATGAATCATATTTTAACCATTCAATATAATCCTCCTTTTTCTCCTCAACGCACAACCTATGAATCTTTGAAAGCTTCAGGTAAAATGGACCTGATTAATGACTTTAATATTCGAAACGAAATAGTTGATTTATATGAACAGTACTATAGAGGAACAGGTGAGTATGATGTTTCAATCAATGAGCATGTGAGAGACTTTGTTAAGCCTTTTTACATCAATCAAATTCGATTTAATTCTGCTCAGTCTCTCAACCCAGAATTTTTACCTAAAGATGAGTTTCGCAATATGATATTTGCCTACCGATATCTTTTCATTGCTAAATGTGGCTTTTATGATAATGTTAGGAATAGAGCTCAATCGTTGAGAAACGAGCTTGAAGATTACAGCAGTCAATTATAAGCTTTAATCTGAAGTCTTATACGTTTCGATAGGAGAGCCTTTCAACAGGAAGATTTTTTTCTTTGGCATAATCTGCCAATTCACTCATAGTTTCCTCCTTATTAGGCGCTTCATAACTAATAGAATGAGTGAAATCGTACTCCTTGGTTATGACACTTAGCTGTTCAGGTTTAAGTTGAATCAACTTTATGTCTGAATGAGCAATTGTTTTAGGCTTTTTTAATGGAAGTCCCAGATGAAGTGTAATATCTTCTTCTCCTAAAAAAATTCTAGGAGAATTGATTGATGAAGGCTTGATGATAGAAAAAGCATAGAGTCCGCAAAAGATTCCAAAACCTAACTGAGGGAAACCGAACCAAAATGAAATTTCAGTTACATCTTTCATAAGACCCACTATACCCTGAAAGATGAAGATTGCTCCCATCAGTATGTATAGGTACTTTTGTGGTTTTGTTTGCTTGATATAGAGTGTTTTCATCTCTCAGGTCAGGCTAATTCCTCCCATTTTTCCATTAGATCAGTAAGTTCCTGTTTTTTTTGACCATAGGAGACATTTAATTTTTCATATTCATCAGGGTTTTCATAGACTTTTGGATTTGCTAAATGCTCCTCTATTTCAGCAATGGTCGCCTCAAGTTTTTCAATATTTCCCTCCACCTGTTTGAGTTCCTTGGCGGCTTGCTGCTCTTCATTATTTGATCGGGGTTTGGTACTTACTTTTTTTTCAGCTGGTCGATCATCTTTCTTGGAGGTGTCTTGTCCTTTATTATTTTTTTCCCACCACCATACAAATTCTTTATAGGTACCTGGGTATTCTTTTACTTCCTGATCCTCTATATACCAAACCTTGTTTGCTACCTGGGTAATAAAATGCCTATCGTGAGAAACCAATAGGAGTGTACCTTCATACTGTTGCAGAGCTTGAACTAAGATGCTTACTGACATCATGTCCAAATGGTTGGTAGGCTCATCTAATAGTAAGAAGTTAGCTTCCGAGATCAAGGTTTTAGCCAGAGCTACTCTTGATTTCTCACCCCCAGAAAGTACCTTGATCTTTTTAAATACCTCATCACTAGAGAATAAAAAACAACCTAATACACTTCGTAACTCAAGTTCTGATTTGCCAGTACCTGCTTGTTTTAGTTCTTCAAGCAAGTCATTTTGTACGCCCAATGATTCTAACTGATGCTGTGCATAAAAAGAATTAACTACATTATGTCCAGTCTGGACTTTCCCTTCGCATGATTCTGTTTCTGCAACTATGCGAAGAAGGGTCGATTTACCTTTTCCATTGGCTCCAATTAAAGCAATTTTGTCTCCTCGCTCTATTCCAATGGACGTATTATTCAAGATGTGAAGGTCTCCGTAAGACTTGGAAATACTTTCAAGTCGCTTTACATGCCTTCCCGATTGGGTCTTGAAGTTGAACCTGAAATTCACCTTCATGTTCTCATCTACCACCTCTTCTACACGATCCATTTTCTCAAGCATCTTCATTTTGGATTGTGCTTGAGATGCTTTTGTAGCCTTGGCTTTAAAACGCTCAATGAATCGTTCTGCTTCTTTTATCTTTTTTTGTTGATTTTCAAAGGCATTTTGCTGGAGCTCATTTCTTAGTGCTTTCTCTTCTTCATAGAAGTCATAATTTCCTGAGTACACATTGAGGTTTGCCTGACTAACCTCGACTATCTTGTTGACTGTTCTATTCAAAAATTCTCTATCGTGAGATACAATGATGTAGGCTCCTTCATATGACTGAAGGTAGTTTTCAATCCATTGAATGGAAGGAAGGTCCAAGTGGTTAGTAGGTTCATCCAGCATCAAAAGGCTAGGCTTTTCCAAAAGGAGCTTAGCGAGCATGACTCGCATTCTCCATCCCCCTGAAAATTCACTTAAAGGTCTTGTTAGATCAGATGTTTTAAACCCAATACCTTCTAAAATTTCTTCAGCTTTTGATTGAAGTGTATAACCTTCCTGCGCTTCAAATCGCTCTTGCAACTTTGCCAATTTGCCTACCAGTTCATCCCGGTAGTTTTCCTCCATTTCTTTGATGACTTTATCAATCTCTTTTTGGATAGCAAGTGTGGATGCAAAAGCCTGCATAGCGACTGACAGAATGGAATCCTGTGTCTGAAAGGAAAGAAGATCTTGATTTAAGAAACCTATGGTCGTGTCCTTACTCATAGATATCTTACCGCCTGATGGCTGCACATCATTCACCATCATTTTTAGCAAAGTAGACTTACCAGTTCCATTCAATCCAATAAGACCAATTTTATCTTTTGGACCAATAAAAAGAGATGCCTCATCGTATAAAGGTCTATCGCCTATGAAGTAAGATAGATTTGTGATATCAATCATGCCGCAAAAGTAACTTCAATACTATTCAGGAGATTCCCAGATGCCAAACATTTTTTAGTTAAGAGGAATCGTGACGGTGAACTTTGCGCCATCTCCTTTTTCACTTTCCAGTTCAATGCTTCCTTCTAATTTGTCCACAAGAGTTTTTACGATAGATAAGCCAAGTCCAGCAGAGCTTTCTCCTGCTGTCGGTCTAGCAGAAAGTTTTTGAAATTCTTTGAAAATGCTGTCTTTGTCTTTTTCACTAAAACCAGGCCCATTATCGCTAACAATAAGTATTAGGTTTCCTTTTTTGACAGATATCAAGAAATTAACGATACAGCCTTTTTGAGTGAATTTTAATGCATTTGACAGTAAGTTATCTGCTATTCTACCAAGCATATTTGAGTCTGAAAGAATCTTTTTCCGTCTAGATGACAACTTGGAGCGTAGGTTTATTTCTTTGTTTTCGGCAATCAGTTCATAGGTGATCTTCTTCTGTTCGAAAAAATCAGGTAGTTTAAAAACTGTTTTAGTTACCTTAAAATCACTTTGCTCGTAGGTTTTTAGTTCTGTTAAGTTATCTATCATCTCTCTTCCATCGATAGATACTTTTTTGATCATCTCATTGAATTCTGCGGTTTGTCCCTTGAGATCTGACTTCATGAGATCACTGATTCCCTGAATGCTTGAAAGAGGGGCCTTTAAATCATGTGCAACTACAGCCATGAGATGGTCTTTTTCCTTAATGGCTTTCTCTAGTTCTGCATTCTTTAATTCAATTATATCACTTTTGTCTTTCAGTGCTTTAGTTCTTCTTGCAACAATTTCTTCCAATTCTTTATTGACTTTCTTCAGATGGTTTGAAAGCTGTTCTTTTCCTTCCAATGCGAAAAGGTATCGCCCGCCTAATAGTGCCATTAATTGGAGCATATATAGAAGGATACCCACATGAATCATTGAAAAGGAATACCCAGGGATAATATATTGGCTGCTGAGTATGTCGTGGAGTACGGCGAAAAATCCAGATAAATACCCTATTAACAGGAACCTTGCTCCAAACTTATTATCAATAGCAGTTTTTATCAATACAATGAATAAGTAGATCCCTATTAGGATATTGTAGACATGATGATATGGGACCAATGCATAGCTTATCCGAGGAGAGACTAGTAGGGTAAAACAGAAAAGCACTAAACCAATAATGGCCATCGAATTAATAATATATTTATTGAAATACCTGGGAAATATTTCTCTTAGAAAGAGTGCATTTGAAGGGCCAATGAGAAATACAGCGAGATAAACTATTTTTTTCAATACCACCCAGCTAGTATTAGGAAACAAATCCATTATCGGCATGCTTCCGCGAGATATCATTAACATGATGATTGTTAAACAAACCAGAGAGAAGTAAAGGCCGGATTTCTCGGTTTGCTTTCTAAGGAAAATGTAAAGCTGGAAAACACCACCGATTAGTATACATCCTATCATAATCAGTGTAATAAATTTGTTTAGATCATGCTTTCTCAGCACTTTGTCGCTAGGGCCGATTTTAGGCTCATACCACAATCCTCCACTTTCATGACTGAAGTTACTGATATGAAAAATGAGGGCTAATGTGTCTCCGGGTGAAGCGTTGAATTCAAAGACCTCAGCATCAATTTTAGGATCGGTATTTTCTTTACTTGTTCCTGGCGTACCTACCTGACCAATGAATTGATCATTAATGTATAGTTGGTAGGCCAGGCTTATTTCAGAAACATCCAGCGCCAGCGTTTGATTTTTAATTGTCTTATCAAGGATTACCGTCGTATAGTATGTGCCATACCCATAAGGACCTATAGAAACTTCATTCCATTTGACATCATTCCATGTTCCTGGCACTTGGATCTGGGTTGCGGAAGAATCTTCCAATACTTCTTTATAGGAAAGAAATGACCCCATAACAAGGCTCCAGTCTCCTCTTAGAGGTATTACTTTACCGTTATAATCAAAAGATTGATTTTGGGCAAACCCTGAAATGGATTGCACCACAAGGGGAAAGATGATTAGAAACCGTATTACCACCAAAAGAAAAACATGAAATGTTTTGAATTTTCGAATCTAGATAACAAAACACAGGATTTGATAATTATTCTATTTAACCATTAAATCCTTCGATCTATGCACGAAATATGCATTTTGTCGATAGGATGATTTAACTTGAAATAAAAAACGATATGCTAAGAATTTTCTCACCTATTCTATTGATTTTCCTCGCTTCCTGTTCATCGAAATCTCCAGATAGTACTGAACCGGAAGAGCCGGCGGAAGAAGAAGTGTCACTGGTATCATACGAGGGACTAAGTCTAGATTCTATTCAACTTCCAGATGGCTTCAAAATTGATGTGTTTGCAAGAGTTAATAATGCACGATCAATGGCACTAACTGAAAATGGAACTTTGTTTGTGAGTAATAGAGGAGGAGATAAGGTCTATGCTTTGAGAGATACAGATGGAGATTGGAAAGCAGACGAAAAGTATGTGATTGCAAGTGATATGCGTATGCCAAATGGTATCGCTTTTAAAGATGGGTCATTATATGTTGCTGAGGTATCCAAACTCTGGAGGTTTGACGATATAGAAACGAACTTGGCTAACCCTCCTGAACCTGTAAAGATTTATGATGATTATCCAACTGATGGACATCATGGCTGGAAATATATAGCCTTCGGACCCGATGGCAAGCTCTATGTACCTGTAGGAGCTCCTTGTAATATTTGCGAAAGTAAAAATGAAATGTATGCGAGCATTACTCGAATGAATCCAGATGGTTCCGACCGAGAAGTCTATGTTCACGGCGTACGAAACACCGTAGGATTTACCTGGCATCCTGAAACAGGTGAAATGTGGTTTACAGACAATGGAAGAGATTGGCTTGGGAATGATTCCCCATCTTGTGAGTTAAACAGAGTTTCAGAGGCAGGTCAGCATTTTGGTTATCCATTTTGTCATGCTGGTGAAATCAAGGATCCTGAGTTTGGTGATAAATATCCATGCTCTGATTTTGTGCAACCAGCGCAAAACTTAGGTCCGCACGTTGCTCCTCTGGGCCTAAAATTCTGTACTAGTGATATGTTTCCTTCTGAGTATCAGGGTAAAATATTTATTGCAGAGCATGGCTCATGGAATAGAGATCCTGAAGTAGGTCACACTGGGCATAAAATCACTCTTGTCACTGAACAGAATGGTTCTGGGATAGCTTATGAGGATTTTGCAACAGGGTTTTTGAGCAAAGAAACAAATACAGCTTGGGCTCGTCCTGTTGATGCAATTTTTGCGTCGGATGGCTCTATGCTAGTTTCTGATGATTTAGGAGGTACCATTTTTAGAATTAGCTATTCTAATTAAATACGCTCCAATTACATTGGACTATAATCCATTAATGTAAATACACTCTTTTATCACATTAGAATTCATTTTCTTACTAATCCATTAATCATATAAACACCAATGAAGTACACTAAACTATTGGCTATGGCCTTTTCACTGATGTGTCTAGCAAGTTGCGCACCTCAGGAAGAAAAGAAGGAATCGGCCTCATTTGAGGTTCCGGTAGAATATTATAAGCTGGATAATGGCTTGAAGGTGATCCTATCACAGGATCGAACATCACCAACAGTGGTGATTGCTGCTTATTATAATATAGGCTTCAGAATTGAACCAAAGGACCGAACCGGATTTGCTCACTTATTTGAACATATGATGTTTCAAGGTTCAAATAATCTTGGGAAAATGGAGTTCATCAACTTGGTCCAAAAGAATGGTGGAGTTCTGAATGGCTCCACTCGATTTGACTTCACAAACTACTTTGAAATTGTGCCAGCACATAAGCTTGAAACAATGCTTTGGGCAGAGGCAGATCGAATGCGAGGACTGGATATCACCCAGGATAATCTAACGAACCAGCAGGGAGTCGTGAAGAATGAGGTAAAAGTAAATGTGCTGAATCAACCTTACGGTGGATTTCCATGGTTAGATATGCCACAATATGCTAATGAAAATTGGTACAACGCACATAACTTCTATGGTGATTTGGAAGATTTAGATGCAGCCACTTTGGTTGATGTTCAAAGCTTCTTTGACACATTCTATGCTCCAAATAATGCTGCAATATCTGTGGTAGGAGACTTTGAAATGGAAGATGCCAAAAAATGGATTGATCAATATTTTGCAAATATTCCTACAGCAGAGCTTCCTGCTACTCCGGACATTTCAGAAAAAAGACAAACAGAGGAGAAGCGATTCGAGAAGGAAGATAAATTGGCAACCAAGCCAGCAATAGCGATTGCATACCATATGCCTGAGCGAAATAGCACATCCTACTATGCAATGGGATTGTTGGACCAGATACTTATTCAAGGCGATAACAGCCTGCTTTATAAAGAATTGGTGAAAGAGAATGGTTACACTGCAAATGTTTCAGGAGGTATTAATTACCTGGGTAACATGTTTAACTATAAAGGCCCAATGCAATGGATGTTTAACCTTACCTATGATGATAGAGCCGATACAGATAGTATTGTACAATCTATAGATGATGTGATTGCAGCTTTGCAAGCTACAGGTGTAACTCAGGAAATGCTTGACAATGCGATTGTGAAAATTCGATCAAGTTTGTATGATAATCTTGGAGGTTTCTTCGGATTTGGCAGAGCAGATTTGCTTTGCAGTTTTGCGTTATTTGATGATGATCCATCTAGAATTAACCTTATAGAAAGTGAGTTTAAAAAAGTAACAGTCGAAGATGTAAATGCTACAATTGAAGAGTATTTACGATCGACTAACCGGACAATCTTGACTTTGAAGCCAACTGCTGAATCTCTAAACTAAATAGATATGAAATCGATATTTAAATATATGCTATTGATGTGTTTGGTTCCAGTTTTTGGAATTGCACAAGAAAAAGAAACTCCACCTGCCGGAGGGGAGCCTAAAGGTTTTGCTTTACCAGAAAAAGATGTTTTCAGCCTTGAGAATGGCCTTAGTGGAGTGATGGTGCAATGGGGATCTATTCCTAAAGCCACGATTCAAATTGTGATTAAAACTGGAAATATCAATGAAGGAGCCGATGAGGTTTGGTTGAGTGATCTTGTTGGAGATTTAATGCAAGAAGGAAGTATCAACCGTACGGGCAATGAGATTGCAGATCAAGTGGCAAGTATGGGTGGAGACCTCTCGATTGGAGTAGGTCAACATAGCACAACACTCAATGTATCAGTGCTTTACGAATTTGTTCCAAAAGCACTTGAATTGATGGCTGACGTATTGATTAATCCAGCTTTTCCTGAAGATGAGCTTGAGCGATTGATCAATGACAGGAAAAGGCAATTGAGTGTTAGTATGACTCAACCACAGTCTCAGGCTGTTAGTCAGTTCTATGGCGCTATCTATCCTGATCATCCATATGGGAGAACTTTTCCTACGGATGAAATGCTAGACACTTATAATCTGGATAAGATTAAAAACTTCTATTCTTCAAATTTTGGTGCCAAGAGAACGACCGTTTATGTAGCAGGTAAATTTGATGAAGGAGAAGTAAAAGCAGCAATTGAAAATAGTTTTAAAGATTGGATTGTTGGTGAAGAAGCTAATTATCCAGTTGCAGAACCACAGTTGGCTGATAATATTCAAATGATTGACCGACCGGATGCCCCACAGTCTACTATTATGATTGGTCTACCTGTGGCAGACCCTTCAAGTCCAGATTATCAGGCATTGGATATTACCAACTCTCTTTTAGGGGGATCTTTTGGATCAAGGATCACGAGTAACATTCGAGAAGACAAAGGGTATACGTACTCACCCTACAGTACTATTTCAGATAGATACAAGTCTGCAGTTTGGTTTGAGATGGCTGATGTTACAACAGATGTAACCGGACCTGCTCTTCGTGAGATTACGAAAGAGATCTATCGATTGCAAGATGAAGCCCCTTCAGTAGAAGAACTGGATGGGATAAAGAATTATGAAGCTGGTATTTATGTGCTACAAAATTCTACTCCTGGAGGAATCATTGGACAGCTTTCTTATCTGGATATTTATGATTTGCCCGAATCGTTTTTAACTGATAAAGTAAAAAACATTTATGCAGTGACTCCAGAGCAAGTGAGTGAGTTGGTATCCAAATACATCAGGCCTGAAGATATGAAGGTTGTGATAGTAGGGGATAAGAAGAAGATTGAAGAACAAATCAAAGATTACGAAAAAGAGTTTGGAGGAAATTGATCCGATATACTGAATGTAATAGAGAAGCAGCTCTTTAGAGCTGCTTTTTTTATTTACCCTTTTTCTTCTTTTTGATGGACTTGCTATAATGGAGGTAGAGTGTGTTTACGAAAGAGAGAATAATTCCAACACCGATCGTGATATACAAAATTGTGAAAATTTTCCCACCGTCAGTTTGAGGTGCAAAATCTCCAAACCCTATGGTTGTAAGTGTGATAAACGAGAAGTAGAAAGAATCCAGGTAGCTCCAGCCTTCCAATTCATGATATGCTAATGTCCCAATAATTAGGATAGCTATTCCAGTAAGGAGTAAATCTCGATATTCTTTGTCTTGAAGAAAAGATTTAATTGTTTGAAAGAAAATCATGATTTAAGTTAATGATTCTCTTAGAATTTGCGTGTGTCTTTTTTATCTAGAAATCCAGTTAATCCGCTTTCATTGGTTACACGTATGTAATTGTGATTTACTGCATTGATGGAAATGGAGGCTCCTGCATAAAGAGTATCTTTTACTTGTGCAGTACGACTCATCTCCGACATGAGCAATAACTGATTGTTTAGTATCACTTTTCTTCCCAATAATATTGAATCTGGAATCAGGGGCTCAGGTCTTTTGTATTCTTCAACAATAAATGCATATGGGTTGATCGGTCCATTTTTATAAATTCCAAAGTGTAAATGCGGTGGAGTGAAGCGAGCATTCCCGGTATTACCCACAGTTCCAATGGTATCTCCAGGGTTAACCATCTGATATTTTTTAACTTTTTGCTCTTGCAAGTGCGCAAAATAGAGGTTTGTTCCTCGCTTTCGATCATATAACCAAACCACCTTACCTCCTAACCCTCGCACACCGACAAAGCGAACCTCTGCTTTTGTTGGAGCAATAATTGGGGTATGCCTTTTAGCAAATATGTCTACTCCGTGATGATCCCTCCGACCTCCATCCCTCGGATCACCAAAGAAACTTTGAATAGCTCTTTTGTTCTTCCCCGCAACTGGAAAAGCCAGCGTAGGAACGTTCTCAATGGTAATGGAAAAATTTCCACCTCTTAAAAGTTCGGGCTGAATTCTTAATAAATAAGAAGCATCTCTCCGAGGTTCAAAACCTAATTGAAGTGTGCTGTCAGCCGATGCAACTTGACGATACTCTTTTAAACTATCATTTTCAACCCGGAAAAGATCAACAAAAATCCGAGTAGTGTCTTCAGTTATTAATTGAATATCTACAAGAATTCTTTGACCTCTTTTCACACTAAAGCGATAGCCGATTGCATCAGGTTTTAAGTCTGAGATAACAAAAGCTTCCTGGTAGGGTAGAGTTACTTTTATTTGATCATCAAAGGGATTTTCTGAAGCTGCTAACCACTCTTTGCCAAGTGCAGAGTTTAGTAAATTGGCTTGTTTCAATGAATACCAATAAGCGTGGTGATCATTTCTCGGATAGAATCTTTCAGGTATTTTTTCTTTATCACATCCCCAAAAGAATAGAGCGATAAGAATTATGGAGGCCAGCTTTAAGCGCATGTGACTTATTACGCAGCAAAAGGATTTCAGTTAAAGAAAATTTACCAGAGGTCAGTCTTTTTCTATTTTCTCCCCATGTTTGTATGTCACCGTATCAATAATAGTTCCTTTTTTATCGTAATAATTCCAGACTCCATGCCTGCGATTTCTGACATATTTTCCCTGATGCTCAACTTGACCGTTTTTATGATATTCGATATAGTTACCCTCAAGCTTGTTTAATTCGTAATTGGCTTCTGTCTTCAAACTACCGTTTGGATAAAACTCCGTGTGAGGACCATACTTGTTGCCAAATCGGTATTCAGTAATCGAACTCTTCTCCCCCTTATCATAGATTTCTTGAATTCCATGCTTCTTTCCTTTTTCGAAGCGCTCTACTTTAAGTGAATGACCCTTGCTATCCCAATATTTCCATGTTCCGTGAGGTAATTCATTAAGTAATTCTTTTTGAGAGGTGAGTTGTTTTTTCTCACTGTATTCTTTGATGATAGCACTTAATCCATCATTGGAAAACATAGACTTCAATCGAATTTGACCATTTTTATGATAGTCCAGGCTCTTGCCAATGCGATAGCCATCTTTGTACTTATACTCGCTTTTTGCATCTCCATTGTCAAAATATACAAGGTAATCCCCTTGAAGAGTACCATCTTCATAAATGCCTGTCGCCTTCAACTGACCATTTTCATGATACATTTTGACAGATCCAGTACGTTCTCCACGCTTGTTTATTACGGTCATTTCCAGATCGCCACTTGGATAGTAGGTTTTATAAGTGCCGTCTAATAGGCCTGCCTGATAATTAGCTTCCAGCTTGAGTTTTCCGCTTTCATAAAAGTGCTTTGTGATGCCGTTTGGTTTACCATCGGCATAGCTTATTTCTTCTTTGATAGTTGTGCCATCACTATAGTAGGAAAGCACAGACCCATTGGGTTTTCCATTTTCGAATGAAGTGATGCCTTTTAGTTTGCCCTGCTCATCATACAACTTCACAGATCCTACAAGTGTGTCTTTCTCAAAGGTTGCTTCTTGTATTACCTTACCCGAAGGGGAAAAGACCTTCGTAAGTCCTTCACGTCTGTTGTCCTGATAGACAGTTTGTCTTTGAATGTTTCCGTCTGGATAGTAATTGTAGAAAATGCCATTTTTAGCACCAGAATCAAAGTTTCCTGCAATAATGACATTGCCACTTGGGTCATACATCTTATAATCGCCATCCACCAAGGAACTATCTCCATTGAGTACTCTATATTCTTCTTTTAGCTGGCCTTGGTCGTAAAAAATTTTGATGGTCTGCTGAGCAGTAGCTAGGCAGACAATGAAAAGGAGTAAGGTTGTGGTTGCAAGAGTTTTCATCATTTTAGAACGATTCTCAAAGGTTTTTAGTACACAAAAAATGCACTAACTAAATTCGTTGCTTTCAAAGCTAAAATTTATAGAATGAATTTACTAATTGTGGGTGTTGGTCTAATAGGAGGTTCCTTCTCACTTTCCTTAAAAGGCAAAAAGAATTTACATTTTGCGAGCTTTGATCAGAATCGTGAATCGGCTGATAAGGCACAAGAATTGGGGATTGTCGAGAAAACTTTTAGCGATATAACCAATGGGGTTGAGTGGGCAGATGTTGTCGTACTTGCGATTCCCGTCAAAGCAATTAAGACAATGCTACCAGAAGTCTTAGATTTATTAAAGCCAGATCAGTTTGTGGTTGATTTTGGCTCGACCAAGGCATCTATCTGTAAGTCGGTTAATGAACATCCTAAAAGAGCTCAATACATCGCTGCTCATCCTATTGCGGGAACAGAACATTCAGGCCCAGCAGCAGCTTTCGCAGCGCTGTACCAAGGTAAAAACCTCATTCTTTGCGATACAGAAAAGTCCGATTCAATGAAATTGGAAACGTTTGAATCCCTAGCTAAGGAAGCAGGTTTCTATATCACCAAAATGGACGCGGATGAGCACGATCGACATTTGGCTTACATATCTCATCTAAGTCACATCACTTCTTATGCACTAAGTAATACAGTACTTAAAAAAGAAGAGGACGGTGAGGTGATTTTGGATCTCGCAGGTTCGGGGTTTGAATCTACCGTGAGATTAGCAAAAAGTTCTCCATCCATGTGGAGTTCTATTTTTATGGAAAATAAAGAAATGGTTTTGAAAGGAATTGGTGCGTACAAGCGAGAACTAGAAAAGCTAGAAAAGTTGATAGAGGCAGAGGATGAACGTGCCATAAATAAATATCTTGAAGAGGGGAGGTCTATTCGGAAGATTTTGAGTTAATATTTGGATTCAGTTCGATCGATCAGAATGAGTAATCCGATATATAGAAACCAGCTTTTGATTCTATAATCCTTGGCGAAATTAGGTGGTTAGTTCAAGCGGGTAATTACTGTCTTATTACTAATTTCAATTGAAATGGTGACGTCTTCATCGATATGATCATTTGGCTTAAGAAAAGAATCACCGCTGATATCCTGATGAGTAATTGCTTCAATTACCTGACCTGTTTCAGGATCTAGTACAATATCAGAATCTGTAGTTCCTACCAGGTTGTACTTAAAATAATTGCCGTTTAATTCGAAATATTTTTCTTTATCTAATGATTCTATAATACCCGTAGATATAATTTTTGCTTGATTTTTTCTTACATCCTCAAGAATAAAATCTGATTCAATGCTTGCTGACATACCATCATTAAATGATGTTTCTATTCTCCAGGTGTCTTTTTCATTGACTGGATTTGATGGAAAGATGGTTATAAAAGATTGAATATTTCCTTTCAAGGCTTCTTCACCAAATGCTTTGTTTAACTGTCCTTTTAGTTGATCAATTTTAGCTTGTGGAAGTTCTTTGTAATCTGTGAAAGCACCATCAATGATCTTGGATAGACCACTAAATTCAAGTATTTCGCCTTTTTCAGAAATAGATAATTGAAAAGGTTTATCTACAAGCTGACTTAAAATCTTGGAAAAAGTATCACGCTCATCCGTACTTTCTGAATTTATAGACATGGCGGATTCTTCAAATTCTAAATCGAGACTCAGTTTCTTGTAGCGTGAGGTTATTTCTATCTTATCGTTTCGAATGTTTTTAACTTCCAGACTAATCTCATTCTTGATTTCCATTTTTGTAAGGGATTGCACCCCATCTACGAATTGTGTTATTGCTAAAGAAGTTGTAATCGAATATTCAAGTTCCTGTTTTTTCTTAGTCCTTAATCTAAGATCAAAAGGCTGTGCAACAAGACCATTTGAGATAATCAAGAATAAAATCAGCGTAAATGCTTTCATCATAAATTGAAAATTAAAGAGGGGTATACAAATGTAACCCCCTCTTCATTAGTGTTTTAATATAATGTTATACTTTTTCTACAACAATAGCAGAAGCACCACCACCACCGTTACAGATACCTGCACAGCCGATCTTGCCTCCTTTTTTGTTAAGTACGTTCACAAGCGTAGCAATGATTCTAGCTCCCGAAGTACCTAGTGGATGTCCCATCGCTACAGCACCACCGAAGACATTAAGTTTATCAGCATCAAGTTCCAATTCTTGCTGATTAGCCAGAGCTACAGCAGAGAAGGCCTCATTCACTTCCCAAAAATCTACATCTGATTTATCAACTCCAGCATGTGCCAATGCTTTTGGCACAGCCAATGAAGGAGCAGTGGTAAACCACATGGGATCTTGTGCGGCATCTGCAAACCCCTTGATCTTTGCAATCACTTTCAATCCTAACTCTTCTGCTTTTTCTTTGCTAACAAGAACAAGTGCAGAAGCACCATCATTGATAGTGGAAGCATTAGCCGCTGTTACTGTACCGTCTTTATTAAATACAGGTCTAAGAGTAGGAATTTTATCGTAATTCACGTTTCTGAATTCCTCATCTTCATCCATGATTACTGGATCGCCTTTACGTTGCGGAATTTCAACAGGAACAATCTCATCTTTGAATTCTCCGGCCTCAGTTGAAGCGGCAACTTTCTTGTATGAGTTGATAGCAAATTCATCCTGTGCTTCACGCGAGATATTCATTTCTTTTGCGGTGTTATCTGCACAGCTTCCCATAGGAAATTCATTATAAGCTTCCCATAGTCCATCATGCATTAACCCGTCGGTGAGTTGTCCATGTCCATACTTATAACCAAATCGAGCTTTAGGTACGTAAAACGGAACATTTGACATGTTTTCCATTCCTCCAGCGACTACTACATCGTTGATACCTAGCATAACAGATTGGGCACCCAACATCACAGACTTCATTCCCGACGAGCATACTTTATTGATGGTAGTGCATGGCACGTTGTGTCCTATTCCAGCTCCGATAGCTGCTTGCCTAGCGGGCGCTTGACCAAGACCTGCAGAAAGCACATTACCCATATACACTTCGTTTACTTCCTCTGCTGAAACTCCAGATTTTTTAAGAGCTCCTTTAATAGCTATGGTGCCAAGCTGTGTAGCTGAAAAGCCTGATAGTTTTCCTCCGAAACTTCCTATTGGGGTACGTACTGCTGCTGCGATGTAAACTTCTTTCATTTTGAGTTTAGATTATCTTAATATGTTGTTAATCAAAAAAAAGTCCCGATGGTTCAGATCGGGACGCAAAGATCGTAAAATCAGATTGGAAAAAATAGCTGTATAGATAGTAGCTGCTTACCAATCTGGTTTACCACTTGGTGGACGTTTGGTCGGTTTTCTTTTCTGATGCTGTAAGTACTTTATTTCACTTTGACGCATGGCTTCAAGTAATTGCCTGGCTTTTTCTTCGGTTATTCCCATCTCTTCCAACTTCTCTTTCGTCATTTCCTCTTTTGATTTTTCTTGCTCTTGCTCTTCTTCCTCACCCTCTTTTTTCTCTTGTTCCTTCTGCTCTTCGTTCTTTTTTTCTTCTTCGGACTTCTCTTGATCTTCTCCGTCTTTATTTTCTTGTTCCTCTTGTTCTCCGTCTTTTTTCTGATCCTTATTTTGTTCCTGCTCGTCTTCTCCGTCCTGATTTTGCTGATCTTGATTTTGTTGCTCCTGTTCTTTTTGCTCTTCAAGTAATTTCTTCACTACCTCATAGTTATATCGTGCCTCTTGATTGGAAGGGTCTGCTTTGATAGCAGATTTGAGTTGCTGCAATGCTTCCTCCAGTTTACCCACCTCTTTACTCATCACACCAAGTTGTTGAAGTGCTATCGACTTCAGTTTGTTACTCTCCGAGGATGCCAAGTTTCCATAATTCAATTTAGCTCCTGCAGTGTCGCCCAAATGATAATGAGCATGAGCCAGGTTTAATTTAACTGCAGGATCATTTACTCCTAGTGAGTCACTAAGAATGGTGTATTTGGCAAGTGCCAACTCATAATCCTCAGCGAGATAAGCTGCTTGGGCTTCTTTCTTTAATGCATTGATTTTAGCGATCTCTTTCGGATCATTGATAAAGACTGCTAATATGATGACTAAAAAAATTCTCATAGTTTGATCAATTTCACACTAAATAATACGTCTAATACCATCAAAAATAGTGCTAGACCTAAGAAATAGAAATAACGATTTTGGGTTGCATCTACTTGCTTGGAATCGCGCATTTCTCCCTCTACATTGTTAATCGCATTTATCAAACGAGTAACATCGTTTCTTGATTCATTTATCTCGAAATATTCCCCTCCTGTATTTTCCGCAAGATCTTCTAATGAACTTGAATTGAGTTGTGATACTACTTCATTCCCACTTTGGTCAGTTTTAAATCCGTTCCTAGTAGGAATTTTACTTCCTTGCTTTGTGCCAACCCCGAGCGTGAATAATGTGATTCCTTCAGATTCTAATTCTTCTGCTATCTCATCCGTATTATCTCCAAAGTCCTCGCCATCACTGATTAAAATAGTGATTTTAGATTTTGATCTGGTGACCACCGTATCATCTGCGATTAACTTTTCGGTTGCCATTTCTAGCGGAGGCCCAAAGTCAGTTCCAAAGTTAGGTACCATACCAGTATTTAGTGTTTGAATAAAAAGGTTAAGCGCATTGTTGTCATAGGTGAGCGGGCATTGCATGTAAGCCTCGCTACTAAACATGATCAAGCCAATTCTGTCTGAACTGAATGCTTCAACAATATTTTTTAATTCAAATTTTACTTTTTCCAATCTGGATGGTTGAACATCATAGGCATTCATTGATTGGCTTAAGTCAATACAGACGAAGATGTCTTTACCAACGGTTTTCACTTCTCTCGATGTATCACCAAAACTTGGTCCCAAAAGAGCGGTGACTATCAATCCAAAGTAGATTGTCCGAATGATTGTTTTTATAATAACTCGTCGGGCAGGAAGACCTAGTCTTTGTGTGGTACGAATAACACGCCAAATAAATACTAAGTACAGAAGTATGAAAACTCCTATTAAGATGATCTCGAATGTGCTGATTGTATTAACCCACTTCATGCACTGAATACTTTATTTTAGGTACGAATCTATCAGCGGGCAAATGTAACAGAACAGCGCAATGGATGGCACTAGAATTTTATAGATTAACATTTTTTAAGGATGAGTAGCAGTGTATGTATTAGAAAAGCTTTTTTTTCATGATAATAGGATTACCCTGAGAGCTTTCGCAATGGCATACAACATCTTGATACTTTAAGAAACTCGGTGTGTAGACACTAAGGTCAACGAAATATGATCCATTTTCTTTTGGAAGTAATTTGATGTCAGGATGAACAGCATCAAAAAATTGATCTTCGATCAACTTACCAATGTAAAACTTTAGGTTTCTACATTCCTGGGAGGTAGAAAGAAAATAATTATTTCCTATCTCTGTTATCTCGATTGAGTTTGCTTGTTTGAGTGTGCCATCCGTTAGATACTCTACTGTTCCAACCCCGGGCTTTGCAAAACCATAGTTGATGATAGCTTTTATTTGTCCTGACGAGTAATAGATTTCTCGTTTACCATGAAGTAGGTCATCATGGTAAGAAGTAGAGGCATACAGAACTCCGCTTTTATAATATTTTTTTGAAGTGCCTTCTCGTTTGCCGTTATTGTATGGCATGGATAATAGAACTGTTTCGCCATCATCATGATAGAGATAGGATACTCCATGCTTTATTCCTTTATTGTAATTGACGATTGTTTTTAGTCGTTTATCCTTGGTGTACTGCTTTATTTCTCCATCACGAACTTTTCTTTTGGAGATTTCCTCTACTTCAGAACCACTGACTAAAGAATGAAGGTCAAGAAATACGGAACTCATTCCTATAAAACTGAGTATTACGAGAGCTAATAAAATTTGAGTTCTGTTCATTGCAAAAGAAAATTACTAAAGAATTGGGTCAACGAAATGGATTTTTGAAGGTTACTTTTATATTTGCACTCCTTTTCAGAGGAAACCTTCTTTAGAAGATGTTTTTGAAAGGGGTTTTTGGTCATAATGTTGGCCTTAAAAGAGCATTAGCTAATGCCACGGAGAGGTGGGTGAGTGGCTGAAACCACATGTTTGCTAAACATGCGTGCGAGAAATCGTACCGGGGGTTCGAATCCCCCTCTCTCCGCAACAAAATGCTGCGAAAGCAGTAACTGGAGAAAATCCGGATCAAGTTTACTTGAATAAGGATTTACGGAGGTTAGTTTGATACGTAGTATCAGCATTTTGTTTCATCTCCCCCAAAAGGGGATCATGAAATAATCCCTCTCTCCGCAACAAAATATCATGGTTGCATAGCTCAACTGGATAGAGCAGCTGCCTTCTAAGCAGCAGGTTCGGGGTTCGAGTCCCTGTGCAATCACACTTGTGGCCTCATACGATACGTATGGGGCTTTTTTTGTTTTGTCTGTCGAGTTGTTTCTAATTTAAGTTCACCTGAACAATGCCAATCTATTTTTATTAACTCTCTAATCGTAAGACCTTTTCGAGGATAGTTTTTTTGTCTAGTTCCTTGGTACAGAAAAACCAATCCTTACAATCTAGGCCTTCCTCTTGTCCATCCATTCTACCTTTTGCAACTCCACATGATCCTGCAGGAGGAATTATTACATGATCACCTGGAACCCAATCTGCAGGAGTAGCTACATCAAATTCATCTGATGTTTTCAAGCCAATTAACACTCGGTATAGTTCATCGAAGTTTCTTCCTAGACTGAGAGGATAGTAAATAATGGCCCTAATAATTCCTGTAGGATCAATGAAAAATACAGCCCGTACTGCCTTGGTGGTGTCTTCATTTGGTTGGATCATTCCATATTTTTTTGCAATCTCCATGGAGATGTCCTCAATCAAAGGAAACTTGACTTCAATATTTTCCATACCTTTGAATTTGATCTTTTCTTGTATGGTTCTTAGCCATGCAATGTGACTATACAAGCCATCAACAGAGAGCCCGACAAGCTTACAATTTGCTTTTTCGAACTTATCTTCCATGGAGGCGAAGGTCATAAATTCAGAGGTGCATACGGGAGTGAAGTCCGCAGGATGACTAAAAAAAATAACCCAATTCCCTTTATAGTCACTGGGAAAGTTAATTTCTCCTTGTGTTGTAATTGCTTTGAAAGCTGGTGCAAGATCACCGATTCGGGGCATTGCAGCATATTCCTTTTCTTCTAGTATCTCCATTGTGTAGTTACTTTATGATATGAATAAACTAGATGTCAATAGGTGACAATCTCAATGACTCCCTTCAATTTTTTTGATGAGCTACATCATAAAATGCATCCAAACCTCTCAAACAATGCTTTTTCCAAACTTTCTTGATGATTTGGATGAGCGATTTTTATCAATTCTTTAGCCCTCTCCTTTAGACTTTTACCATAGAGATTAACAATTCCATATTCAGTAGCCACATATTGGATATGTGCTCGAGTGGTAACTACTCCGGCACCAGGCTTCAGTTGGGAGACTATTTTGGATTCCTCATTTCTTGTTTGCGATGATAGGGCAATAATAGGTTTCCCCCCAGGAGAAAGGGAAGCACCTCTAATAAAATCCATTTGACCACCCACACCACTATATATTCGTTCGCCAATAGAGTCTGCGCAAACCTGTCCTGTCAGATCTATCTCAATAGCACTATTGATACTTGTCATTTTAGGCTGCTTTCTAATAACAGATATGTCATTGACGTATTGTATATCTAGTATTCTCACCTGTGGGTTATCATCTACAAAGTCATATAATTTTCGAGTGCCAATTAGGAATCCAGATACGATTACACCCGTATTTTTTTTCTTTAATTTGTTATTAATGACACCATTTTCGACCAATGGTAAAATTCCATCTGAAAACATTTCAGTATGGATACCTAAGTCTTTGTGATTATGGAGACACGCTAATGTTGCATTGGGTATTGCTCCAATTCCCATTTGAAGTGTCGCGCCATCTTCAATTATTCTAGCAACATTTTCGCCTATCCTTTTTTCAATTTCGGAGAGTGGGTGAGGTACTACTTCTGGAAGAAGTTGTTCATATTCAAATACACTATGGAAGTTATCAATATGAATCAATCCATCCCCATGAGTTCGTGGCATTTGAGGATTGATTTGCGCTATGACTTTTTTTGCTTTATCTACCGCGGCTTTAGTTGTTTCCACGGAGATTCCTAGTGAACAAAATCCGTGTTTATCTGGTGGAGATACTTGTACTAGTGCCACATCAATTGGTATAATTTCCTCTCTAATCATGATAGGTACTTCGCTAAAAAAGCATGGAAGAAAATCGCCAGATCCTTCATTGACACATTGTCTTGTGTTTTTACCAATAAACATGGCAATTACTTCGAAACTTTTGCTGAATTGAGGTTCAGCATATGAAGCGTTTCCTTCAGTATGCATCTGATAGATACGAACATTTTCCAATTCATCAGCTCTTCTTGTCAATGCATCGACTAACGATTGCGGAGCTGCTCCTCCTGTATGGATAAAAATATTTTCACCTGATTGAATAGATGAAACGGCTTCTATGGCCGAAGATGCTGTTTTCATTATTGACTTTATGATTGTTAATGCAAAGGTGAGCTCAGAGTAATCATCCTATGCTGATAACTATCAGTCCGATACTTGATGTCTTTCAGCTTTTCTGATTTAGATAAATAGGATGTTTCACCATTTGTGAAGATGGAATGAAGAAATTGATATAAATCATAGAATACCCTATCAGCTATCATGCGACTATTTTTTATTAGTAAGCACCTTTGAAAAAAGATTGATGATGAAAAAAATATTAGTACCTGTCGATTTTTCTGAGGTAAGCATTTCTGCGGCAATGTTTGCGGTGGAAATCGCAAAAATGTCAAAAGCTAAACTAATACTCCTTCACAGTGCATTCTTCAATTATTACAATGATATTAGTTACGGAATGACCTATAATTATCAACCTCTAATTGAAGAATTTGAGCGAGAAATCAATGAAAAATTAGAAGGGTTGAGAAAGAGAGTCGCTGCGGATGTTGAGTGCGAAATATGTGTGTCCGGGCTTAGTCTTATAGAATCTATTAAAGATATAGTAGCGGATGAAGGGATAGACTTAATAGCCGTAGGCACACATGGATCTTCAGGCTTGGGAGAGTTCTTCATTGGCTCAAACACTGAAAAAATAGTGAGAAAGGTAAAATGTCCTGTGATAGCAATACCTTCCAAGACTTCAGTGAATTCAATTAAAAAGATATTGGTACCCATTGACATCCGAGAAATACAAGATGAGTTGATGAAAAAATTTGCACAACTTCAAAAATTCTTCTCGGCTTCTATGGAGTTTGTATGGGTGCGTACACCGCACAACATCGAAAACGAAAAAGTGGTGAGGGAAAAATTTGACTCACTGATGAAGACTTATGGTTTTCAGGACAGTGAGTTATGCATTATCTGTAGCGTCTTTCCAGCAGAAGGGATACTTGCTTATTCACAGGAATCTAAAGCAAATATGATCGCTATGGCTACTCACGCACGAAGAGGAATTTCGCACTTACTTGCTGGAAGTATGACAGAAGATACTATCAATCATATCAGTATTCCTGTTTGGACTTATAAGCTGGACAAGAAGGTAAAAAACATTGATCTATTCAACTAGATAATGAGGAGTAGGAAACTACTGTGAATTGTTCTTTATTGTTGTGTTCGATGGTATTTATCGATGAGTCGAACAATGTCTTTTTCATCAAACAAGCCATAAGAAATTTCAAGAATTTGCAACGAAAATTCTTGTGTTATGATGCGATGTTTGGTTTTAGCGGGTACAGAAAATTCGTCATCAACATTTGCATCTAATTCCTGTTTACCAATGACTACTTTACCTTTTCCTTTCACCACTCTCCAGAACTCATTCCTGTTTCTATGATATTGAAGGCTCAACTCTTCGTTTGGATTGACATTAATAAGTTTAACCGTACAAAGTCGATTTTCACAGAACTGTTCAAAGTTTCCCCATGGTCGCTCCTCAGTGTATTTTTTGGGAATTTTAGCACTGTGTTGTTCTTGTTGATAATTTCTAATCACGTCAGTAGTAGTGATGATGCCAGCTAGTTTATCATCTTCCAAAACGGGCAATGCATGATACTCTTCTTCAATGAATATTCTTGAAGCTATACTTATAGGATCGGTTGAAGCCACCGTTCTTGGACGATTAACCATTACATCTTCAATGGTAAGCGCATTGTAAAGCGCGGCATCTGCTTCAGTCTCTATTTCATCATACACATCGCCAAAGCTTAGTCTCATCACGTCCGTTCTACTTAGTATTCCTACCAACTTGTCATCATCCATTACAGGTAAATGACGGATGTGATACTTCAGTAGCATATCTCGTGCTTCAATGAGGGAATTCGATATTCCGATCGAATGGACTTTACTTGTCATCAGTTCCTTTACAAGCGTCTTCATAATTTTTTTTATAAAAAAGGGGTGAACTAATGAGATAAAATATGATTTAGATTACGTTATTGCCTGATGATGATCGAGGACTAAAGCAGACTCTTTGCTAGTTCTATTTGTGTTTTAGCGACGAGTTGGTTTCGGGGATCGCCGTTTAAGATCACAAGTACATACCCAAGACGGGAAAGTTTCCAGTCCTGGATAGTTTCGTGAGTTTTTGCATTTGTTAAATAAATGCCTTGGAAATGATCGTGTATTGGAATTTTTCTAAGTAAACATGCTTTCATAGCTCGATTTACTGCCTCAACCATCTGATCAAATTGCTCATCAGTTTCCATTAGCGAACTTGCTCGATACAGGAATTCTCTGTTTCTGATAGCTTCAATGAAATCCAACATGGTTTCATCTGAGAAGATAGGTTCTGATTTTATGATAGAATACTTCATAGCTTAAGCATATTGTATTTGAAAACTTTCTTGCAATTGTTTGGCTATTTTCTTTTGCTCAGAAGTCAGTTTAGTGGGTAATTTGATTGTGAGCTTTACAAACAGGTCTCCATGTGTTTTTTTGCCGTAAATAGGCATTCCTTTTCCTTTTAGTCGCAGCGTTTTTGCGTTTTGTGTGCCTTCGGGTACTTTGACATTTACTTTTCCTGATAGTGTAGTCACTTCTTGATTCCCTCCAAGCAGAGCGGTAAAAAGATCAACTGCCAACTCCATATAGATATCATCACCTTGTCTCTTATAGGAAGGATGATCTTGAACTCTTACGGTCAAATAAAGATCACCAGCCTTTCCTTGCGGACTTTTTTGGCCTTTCCCTTTGACCTTCAACTTTAAGCCATCGTACGATCCTGGCTTAATCTTAAGCCGAATTTTCTCAGATCCCAGATCTGCAATTCGCTCCGTTCCAGAGTAAGCTTCTTGGAGGGAAATGGCAACCTCTCCCGCAAGGTCAGCACCTGAAAATTCCTGCTGATAGCCACGTCTTCTACCTCTCTGACCGAAAAGTGTTTCGAAAAAATCAGAAAACTCAGTACTTCCAAACATCTCCGAAGGATCTCCATCAAACTCATAGTGCTGACCACCTGACCAACCAGATGAATGCCTTTGTCCCGAAGGATCAAAACCAGCTTCTTGATATTGTTTCCAGTTTGCACCAAGTTCATCATATTTTTTGCGCTTCTCTGGATCACCCAAAACCTCGTGCGCCTCACTGATTTCTTTAAACTTCTCCTCAGCTACCTTGTCATCAGGATTTTTGTCAGGGTGATATTTTACCGCCAGTTTCCTGTAGGCTTTTTTTATTTCATTCTGTGAAGCTGTTTTGTTAACTCCTAGTACCTGATAATAATCTTTGTAATCCATTCCAGACCGTTGAATCTTATTTAGGATAAACATAAATGACCCAGGCTTTTTTCTAAATGATCGTGTTCATGGATGAAATTGACTTAAATCATGCCATTACAAAAACTATCATTTGTCAGTCACAAAAGGGATTTAAGTCATTGCATTGATATCATCTTATTTGGAAATTCAGGCTAAAGATGATGCAATGAAATCCATTCTAATACCACTTGACTTTTCTGAGGTAAGTAGCAACGCTTTAGCTTATGGGATAAATATCGCTAGAGCTTTTGATGCAAAATTGAACCTCTTGCATGCCTATCACACTACGCCAGCAAACCTGGACATAAAAACGAAAAGTCACCAAGAGGAGTTAGCGTATTTCAGAAAATCAGCTTTGTCAGAATTGGAGTCTATTCAGGCCGATATTACACAAAAATTTCACCTTGAATGTGAAATAATCAATGAGGAAGGGTTTGCCTTGGAAAAAATCATTTCCTATGCAAATAGTTGGGATTACGACTTATTGATTATTGGAACCGAAAGCAGGGGGCCGCTTGATAAATTTGTTTTCGGATCGATAACTGGGAAAGTATTGGATAAGGTTCAATGCCGACTCCTTATCGTTCCTCAAGCCTCGTCTTTTGACACGCCGAAGAATATAGCTTTTGCCCTTGATTATCATGACACTGATCAGGATGATCTTTTGTTTTTGGAAGAATTAGCCAATCGTTTTGATTCAGAACTTTCTGTAATTAGAGTGACTTCTGGCGAGAAGGATGATGAATGGGAGAGTAAAATGATGAAAGACTTCAGATTTGATATAGATGATATGCTGCCGGACAATGACATATCATGGCATTTCATTCTAGGAAAAAATGTGCCTAAGCAATTGGAGAAATTTGTGAATAATTACAACGTAGATCTTTTAGCAACTTCAAAATCTAAATTGAGTTTATTAGCCCAGTTATTTTCCGGAAGTATAACGAAAAAAGTGTTTTACAGGACAGATATACCACTTCTTGTTTTTCATGCTGAGGATTCCGACTTGAGATCGTATCGGATGGAAAAGGATAGCAGGTATGAATGAGACTGTCTCAAAATGTTATCCTGAACCTGTCTTTGAGAATGGAGGATTATCACACTTTGAGATACTCCGTTCCTCAGAATGACATTATTTTAATTCTTTTGAGACAGTCTCATTAATCTTCAGAGACCTAAGCGGTTTCTTCTTTCTCCTTTTTCGAGATCATTTTTTCAACGAGATCGGGGATTTTTTCAAAAGCAGCAGCTATTCCCTTGCTTGATTTACTCACACCGATAAATGATATTTCATCATCCTTAGTGACTAGAAATCCTATTGGCTCTATACCCATTCCTCCACCAGCTCCACCACCTTCTCCTTCAGAGCTTTTAGGGGCCTTTCCACCACCAGCACCACTTCCAAAACCCATTCCTACACGTATGACAGGAACACATTCAAACTGACCTAGCTTGAAGAGATCTCCCATAATAGTGTCTGTAGTGGCTTCCGATTTGATGAACTTTGTGATTTGTTCTAATAATTCTTCGATATGCATTTCCATGGTTTAAATATTTATGTAAAACATTAATTGTATTTTCTGATGTTTAAGTAAGCAGTGCTTATCCTCCAAAATGTATTTCGGACCTCTAGCATTAGGTAAGAGTTTCCTTGAAAATTGATGTGGACAGGGAACCCTTTATTCATTAGAAATACACCTAACGGAATCAATTGAGCGTTTACAGCATAATTGCCTGTATCTAGAGCTGCTTTAAGAGTACTGAACCTAAATGAGCGAAGAACATTCCTTATCCGTTTGGCTTGTTTGAAAGAAAAATTCTTGCGCTCAGGTTTTTTCTTCTTTTTAATAGTTTCAGATCGCTCGAATGATGGATTTGCCCGATAATGATAGAATGGTAGCTTGAGATGAAAGGTTAATTCATCCTGTTCCAGATCGAGCCAGGTACGAACTACACCGAAAAGTCTTAAATCATAGATATGATGTATAGTATCCATCCTCAAAATGATGGGGGTAAACAAAACCCATGCGATTAGGGCAAGAAGAATGACGGTAATAATTAAAACGATCATGATTTTTTGTTCTTCATTAATTTATCAGATCGTATGATCATTGGGAATGAGCAGGATCATTTATTAAGATGAAGCGCATCAGTGAGTCAGACCTATTTATTGATCTGGTTTATAAGAAAAAGAGTTATGAAAAATATTATTGATTTTATGGGACTCTTTGTCGAACAGCTCAAAGAGCAGAAAGATGGAGAGAGGCAGCAGTTAGAAGCATTAAAAAAATTAAGGGAGCAGACGACTTCAAACGCTTTGCAAGGGGCTATCGATGTGCATATAGGAAAAACGCGAGAGCAAATGGAGCGATTAGAAGATGTTTTTTCATTGCTGGAAAGAAACATTCATGGTGAGAATAACATGGGCGTGAAAGGGCTTATTGATGAAGCATTTGAATTGGAAATGAGGTGTACTGATGATGACGTTAGGGATGCGGGTATTATTGCATCTATCCAACACCTAAATCATCACAACATTGCCAGCTATGGTACGCTCTGTACTTATGCTGAAGAATTGGCGGAAAAGAATGTAGCTATACTCCTAAGAGAATCTTTGGCAGAGGAAAAGAATACAGATCGTATGCTTTCAGGGCTAGCTAAAGAAGAGATCAACCTTAGAGCTATTCACTGAAAGATGGAATCAAAATCAGCAAATAGACATTATGCTCTTTCCAAAGCTTCAATTTGGGTACTATTTTTCTTCTTATTGACCGGCTGTTATTCTGAGACTAGGAATGAAAACACGGCCTTACACCTTAAAGTGGATTCGCTTGAGGCAGCTTTAGAGTCTAAAGAATATACTATTCAGCTATTTGAAGTAGTCGGGCAATACCTTGATTCCATTGACCTTAGGAGAAGGTCTGTAATTCTGGATCTGAAGAAAGGAGTGGATGATAAAGATTATATACAAAAGGTAAAAAACCTTAATCAATACTTTCAAAAGACAGAATGGGCAATCAGAGAGTTAGAAAAAATAAGCGGTACCTATTCCATTCAAATAGATCGTTTAAAAACTACGGTAGATCAAAAGAATGATGAAATTAATCGCTTGCAAATAAGTGTCAACGAATACCGTAACCTAGAAGATTCGCTGAAAGGCCGGTTGGAAATCACTGAATCACAGCTTGAGAAAACACAAAAATCTCTCAACTTTTCAAGGATGGATGTTGCACTTGCTCAGATGGAAATCATTGGGCTCATGGAGGTTGTAAGGTTAAGTGAGGCTGAGATTTATTTTGCAGAGGGTGAGGGGCTGGAGGAGCTTGCAAATAAGATCAGACTGGCCCCAAAACGGAAAAAGAAGAGTCTTGAAGAGGCTCTGAATGCATTTACGACATCTTTTGAAATGGGATACTTCCCAGCTAAACTACGGATGGAAAGACTGCAAGAAGAGTTGAAGGAAAAGTAGCTATTGCCACAGAATGTACTTCAGAAATACATAAGTGAGATAGAGGAGGGTAAGCCCAATTCCTTCCTTTTTTTGTAGTCCCTTCTTTTTACTTAGAAAGTAAATCACTACGATCGACAACACTAACAAAAAGGGCATGTCAAAAAGTAAGATAGATTTTTCAATATAGATATTAGAAATGAGTGAACTAATACCTATTGGAACCAGTATATCAAAGATATTGCTGCCGATAATGTTGCCAATAGAAAGCCCCGGCTTATCCTTTAAAATGGCACTAATGGAAATGGCCAATTCGGGAAGACTCGTTCCAAGACCGATAATCACAGCACCAATAAATGATTGATTGACATTCCATTGATTGGCCAGATTAAGCGCTTTGTTTATCGTCAATTCGGAAGAAAGAATAACGATTCCCAGTCCGAGGATTAATAATAAGACGTGAGAGGTAGTGTTAAGTAATATGGTTTTTTCCTTGACTTCCTGAATTTCATTTGCCCTTTCCCTGTTTAGATGAGTTAGGAAATAGATGAGAAAAGCAATGATTAGAATGGCTCCATCGTTCCATGTAATGACATAATCAAAGCCAACCAAGGCTAATAAAACAATAGACCCAATAAGTTCAACGGCTAAGTGACGTATCTGAATTTTACCAGCCGCCAGAAAGTGAACAACAGCTGTTAATCCAATGATGATGCTTATTTGACTGATGGAGCTTCCGATGGCATTTCCTACGATAACCCCTGAACTATCTATGCCCCTAGAGCTATGAATGGCTCCATTAATTGCTACGATCAATTCAGGCAGATCAGTTCCGAATGCCAGGATGGATAAACCAATGAATACGGATGAGACGTTAAAACGCTTGGTCAGAATAATCGCCTTCCTGACGACCAGCTCAGTTCCTAGCCATAGTCCGAGTATTCCAAGTAAGAGTAGCCCAAAATCACTCATGAATAATGCGTTGATATAGAATTACCAACCTAGCCTTTTTAGCTATTCAAAAGGAATGATTAGGATCATAGTAGCCCTTGAAAATGATCAGCGGTTGATGATAATCAATCATCATGTTGAGGATTATCACCCCGTTTCTTGATAGTTGCTCTTTAATTGAAGTTCAAACACAAAAGCTATGAACAATCAGAATCTGGACGAATTGAGAAGGAAGCAAAAGAGCGATGGGACTAACAAATCTCAACCATTTAATATCTGGTCATATCTGGTCATAATTATTCTCTTTCTGGGGCTTTATTATTTAGTTAAAGAAAATGTCAAGCCCAGTGAGATAACTTGGAATAAGTTTAAAAGTGAGCTCCTTTCTTCAGAGGATGTGGATTATGTGGTAGTGGTAAATAAGGAAATTGTTGAGATATTCATTCGGTCTGATAGGCAAGGAAAGTATGAAGATATAAGCCAGTCTCATTCAAAAGGACCCCATTACTTCTTTCAGATCGGTTCGGTAGAAACCTTTGAAAAAAACCTATCTAAGGCACAAGAAGAAATACTTTCTGAAAAGCATGTTGAAGTAAAATATGAAACGCGGACTAATTGGTTTGATGGACTTAGTTTTTTGCTGCCCTTTGGCTTACTACTTCTATTTTGGCTTTATATGTTGAGACGATCGGGCAAGGGTGTGGACGGAGGAAAGTCTCTTTTCAATTTTGGAAAAACCACTGCTCGATTTAGAGATGCAAATAGTAAACAATTAATAACCTTCGATGATGTGGCAGGCTTGGAAGAAGCAAAAATTGAAATGAAAGAGATTGTAGACTTTTTACAAAATCCAGTAAGGTATACTGAATTAGGAGCAAAAATTCCCAAAGGAGTCATATTGGTTGGTCCTCCAGGAACTGGAAAGACGCTTTTGGTAAAGGCGATCGCAGGAGAATCTCTTGTTCCCTTCTTTTCTATTTCAGGATCTGAATTTGTAGAAATGTTTGTGGGAGTAGGAGCTTCGAGGGTGCGTGATTTGTTTAATAGGGCAAAGGAAAAAGCTCCTTGTATCGTCTTTATAGATGAAATAGATGCAATTGGTAGGAGTAGAGGGAATGTAAAAGCCTTTCAGTCAAATGATGAACGAGAAAATACACTCAATCAACTTTTGACTGAGATGGATGGATTTAGTTCTAATTCAGGGGTTATTGTGATTGCAGCTACCAATAGAGCGGATATGCTGGATAGAGCTCTTATCAGACCTGGAAGATTTGATAGGCACATTTATCTTGAATTACCTAATAAAGTAGAAAGAAGTGCCATTTTTAATGTTCATCTGCGACCCTTAAAGTTGGCTGAAAACCTAGATGTTGATTTTTTAGCCTCTCAAACTCCCGGTTTCTCTGGGGCTGACATTGCCAATGTTTGTAACGAAGCAGCATTGATAGCAGCAAGAAACAACAAAAAAGCAGTAGGAAAGGAGGATTTTGTACGTGCTATGGATCGGATCATCGGAGGACTTGAGAAGAAAAGTAAGATCATCTCCCCTACAGAAAGAAATATTGTGGCTCACCATGAAGCGGGTCATGCTCTAGTTAGTTGGATGATTAGGGATGCCGATCCGCTTATAAAAGTATCTATCATTCCCAGGGGAAAATCTTTGGGAGCTGCCTGGTATCTTCCAGAGGAACATCAGATCTATACCAAGTCACAGTTCTTAAGCCAAATGTGCATTGCCTTAGGTGGTAGGATGGCAGAGTTATTGATTTTTGATGAAGCTTCATCAGGAGCATTAGATGACCTTGAGAAAGTGACTAAACTTGCCTATACACTCATAGCTTACTATGGGTTAGGGGAAGAAATGGGTAATCTAAGCTATTTTGACTCTACAGGTAGAAATGAGCAATTTTTTGGTAAACCATATGGTGAAGAAACAGCCCAGCTTATAGATAAAGAAGTTAGAAGCTTGGTGAAAAAAATGTCACATAAAACGGAAGAAATCTTGAAAAAGAATCAAAGTAAGCTAATAACCTTGGCTGAAGAACTACTCAAAAAAGAAACCCTATACCGTCAAGATTTAGAAAAAATATTAGGAGAGAAAATACCAGGAAATGACTCAACTGTATTGTCCAACTAAAAGCAATTAAATACCGGTCAAGGTTAACTTGAATACACTTTTCAGTGTGTCATTCTTGAAGAATTTCTTAGTCGGTGATGAACAATTTTGTAAAGCAGTGACCAACACTTTCTCATCAAAAGGCATGACGATTTTCTCATCAGCCTCACTGATTCTTGGGTCCTGAAGATCTGTACATAATACAATCACTTGAGCAACCTTCTTTTTAAGTAAGCTGATAAATGATTCTATAGGGCAAACGATAGTAGAAGCATTACAAATGGCAATTGCATTTTGCCCTTCCTGTGAGATGGTTTCGAGGCTAACAGGCGAGTGTGTTTTGACGGGAAAGCCATTGAGTTGAATTAGCTCAGCTATGTTCTCTTTCAAGTCTGGATCATCCTCAAATACAAGGACTGATTTTTTCATATAGTTATACTACCTACAGTCCTTTTTTATTTCTATGATTTGTGTTGGCTTCTTTCATGATAAAAAAGGATTTTTAAGCTGCTGTAAGTTTTTTAATTTTTTTCCTTATGGCATGAAAGGATAGTTTCTTCAATGCTTTCTCCTTGATTTGACGTATCCTTTCCCTTGAGATACCCAAATGTTTACTGATTTCATCGAGAGAAAGTGGGCTTGGACAATCTATACCAAATACCATTTCTACAATTTCTTTTTCCCGCTCATTTAGCCTGGCCAATATGTGGCTTACATCATTCTTAAGTTGCTCGAAATAACTCGTTTGTTCTAGCTCTTCATCACTTGCTTTATCAGTAATAAGATCCATCAGTGAGTGATCTCCATCCATGCTGCATATAGCGTCCAGTGAAGAGGTGGAATTGAATGTGCTGATTGTTTCATTTATATCCTCTTCGTCCATGTTCATGTCCTCTGCTAGTTCAGCACTTGTTGGATAACGGCCATTTTTCTTGGCCCATCCCTCTTTGATTTTTTTGATTTTGGACATATTCGAAATCTTATGTGAGGGCACTCTAATGACTCTGGATTGTTCATCTAAAGCTGTAAGAATAGCCTGACGAATCCACCAGACAGCATAAGAGATAAATTTAAAGCCACGAGTTTCATCAAAGCGCTCAGCCGCTTTTATCAAGCCGATATTTCCTTCATTGATCAAATCACTTAGTGGCACGGGCCCATTTTGGTACTGTTTAGCGATAGACACCACAAATCGCAAGTTGGCTTTGACAAGTTTGTCTTTGGCGCGATGATCTCCTTTCTTGATCCGTCTGACTATTTCGACTTCCTCTTCTGCCGTCAATAAATGTTCTCTGGATATCTCTTTAAAGTACTTATTAAGTGAATCACAATCGACTCTTGTGATGTTGTCAGTAATGGTGAGTTGCTGCATGGTTCCATAGTTTTAAGGTTGAAAAAATAAGTTAAACATCCCTGATGACGCGGGATAAGCGCTCTTTTACGTTTTTAGCAGTATTTTTTAATGCGGGATTATCAATGGCTTGCATGGAAGCTAAGGGGTCAACTGCGGCGACTTCAACACTCATTTTTCCATCTTCTCTAACGATAACATTGCAAGGCAACATAGTTCCCACTTTGTTTTCTTTCATAAGGGCCTCATGAGCGAAAGCAGGATTGCATGCACCTAATATTTTATACTTGGGAAAATCAAGATCCAATTTCTTCTTCAAGACCTCATTGACATTGATCTCTGTCAATACACCAAACCCTTCTCTTTCTAAAAGATCAATGGTGCGCTGTACAGTTTGTTCGAAACCTTTGGAGACGGACTTATTGATGTAGTAGCTCATTTTACGCTGGTTGATAAGAAAGCTAAGTTGACAATATGATCCATCTTATGTAATGACCTACCTCATCGACTTACGTGATCTTTTTCAGCCTTTCGTTGTATTAAAAAATCTGCTTACCAGCCGGGTAATTAGAATGGCTAGCAGGTACCCAATGACAACTCCAACAATGAGCACAAGCCATTCATGCATGCCCAATGGAGTCAGGTAAAAGAAGTGGTTCCAAGGTGAATAGATAAGACCGACTTGGAGTATCAATGAGACAACCAGGCCCATGACTAACCACTTATTGTCAAACCATCCCAATTTCTCACCATATCGAATAGCGCCTATTCTGACAAATTCGAAAAGGACAATTCCTGTTAGTAACGTTGATCTGGCAATATCTAAACCTTGTGGTAGAACCAGCAGAAAAGTAACAACCAAGACAGCTGCTTTCTTTAATCCAATCAATCCAATCAACCATGCCAGCTTTTTATCAATGAGGGGCTCTCCGTTTTTCCTCGGAGCTCTTTGCATAATGTCTTTAGCAGGAGGATCAGCTCCCAGAGCCAAGGCGACCAAGCCGTCCGTCAAAAGATTGATCCAAAGCAATTGAACAGGGTAGAGGATGGGTTCTGAGAATGAGAAAAAAAGAGTGATAAAGAAAATTAACGTTACCTCAGCCAGATTACAGGTCAGTAAATAGTCTATGAATTTTCTAGTATTATCAAAGATGGTGCGACCTTCCTTTATCGCATCTCTGATTGAACTAAAGTTGTCATCAAGTAAGACTATATCACTGGCTTGCTTTGCTACTTCGGTTCCTTTTTTACCCATCGCTATACCTACCACTGAGCGTTTAATAGCTAGTGCATCGTTTACTCCATCGCCAGTCATCGCCACCGTATGATCTTTCTCTAGCAGTTCGAGTATCCTCAATTTGTGAAATGGATCTGTTCTTGCAAATATGTTCGTGTCACTTTTTAAGTAATCTTCAAGCTCAAGGTCACTGAGTTGATCTAACTCTCCCCCAGTAAGCACATTTTTGCTATCCAATCCTACTTGCCGCGCAATTGCCTGAGCAGTGACTGGATTGTCCCCCGTAATCATGATTACACGGATGCCAGCATTTTTGCAATCCTCCAATGCTTGCTTTGCTTCTTTTCTAGGGGGGTCAATCATTGCTTGTAAACCAATCCATGTAAGCCCCTCATCAAGATGTTCATGATCGGATTCAGCTCTTTTGTAGGCAAAGCCCATCACACGAAGTGCTTGCGAAGCAAAAACATCAGTTTGTTCCATAAGCTCATTGCTGAGTTTCTTAGTCATCGGAACCACTTCATTTCCTTCCAGAATATGAGTGCATTTGGTTAAAAGCACTTCAGGCGCTCCCTTTGTAAATGCGGTATGAACTCCTGTTTTATCTTCAACCAATACAGTCATCCGTTTTCTTTCCGAATCGAAGGGTATTTCATTGATCTTTCGATAATGAGGAAGGGGTTGAGCACTGAGTTGTATAAGTGCAGCTTTCTTTAATGCAATTTCTGTCTGATCCCCCAGGTAATACTCTGAGCCATCTTCGCGAAACCCAGAAGAAGCATGATTGCAGGTATGAGCACATAGAAAGAGCATGTTAGCGGTATGACTCAATTCATTTGCTTGTAGCGCGGATGCCGTATGCTCTTTTCTATTAAAGAAGGTGGTAGTAACCGTCATCTCATTCAGCGTGAGTGTTCCAGTCTTATCCGTACAAATAACATCAACAGCACCTATGGATTCTACGATCGGAAGTTTTCTGATCAATGCATTTTTCTTAAACATTTTCCCTGCACCAATGGCCAAAGCAAGTACCACTACTGCAGGCAATCCCTCAGGAATAGCAGCTACTGCAAGCGAAATGGCCGTAAGGATGGAGGTATAAAATCCAAATTTGAATACACCCACAACTCCGATAACAATAGTGATAAAGAAAGTGATGAGCGATAGTTTCCTGCTTAGCCCAGAGAGTTCGACTTGAAAGCTAGAACGTTCTTCTTCTACCTTTTGTAGCTCAGAGGCTACCTTACCGATTTTGGTATGCATTCCAGTAGAAGTGACATGCACTTTTCCAAGCCCACTGTTTGCAATGGTGTTTTTGAAGACTAATTCCCCTTCGATTTTATGAACAGCCTGAGATTCTCCTGTTAAGATGGATTCATCTATATCCAGGTGAAAAGATTCAATTACTTCGCCATCTGCAGTGACCATATCACCTGCTTCTACTATAAGTAAATCTCCTGGGACTAGTTCACTAGCTAATATCAGTTGTTCTTGATTGTCTCTAATAACCCTGGATCTGGGATAAGACATCTGTTGCAAAGCTTTGATTGTTTTTTCAGCTTTATAATCTTGAATAAACCCTAATACACCTGATATTAACACAATGGCTAGTATCAGTATGGTATCAACAAGGTGTGGCTCCTGTTCTGGTAGATACCCAATAGCAAAAGATATAAAGGCAGCAGCTATTAGTATAAGTATGAGCGGTGAACTAAACTGTCTACCAAGGATCAACCATATGCTGTGTTTTCTGGAATCAATAATCTCATTTTTCCCATACTTCTCCAGCCGGTTTAGGACTTCTGCTGTTGATAGACCTTGATAGGCAGCCACGTTCATATCCTTATATTTTTTTGAATGCTTCCCAGAATCCAAAATTTTCATTCTTCTTCTTAACAATGAGGAGGGCCGCACGATAATTTTTTACAATCAATCGCTCCGCAATACTTCCCAGCAATACCCATGAAGCAAACGTTTGGCCTTTGGAACCAATGATGATCATGTCAGATTGCAGATCTTGACTAGTCTGTATGATCGTATCGGAAACAGTTGAAAATTTTGAGTGTTCAATTCTCTTCTGGATCTTGTTTTCACTGATTTTGCACTTCTTTAGAAAGTTGTTGAAATTGGTTTCAGCATGCCCATGCATAATTGTTTCCATTTCTTCATAGGTCTTTCCAGTTTTAGTGTATCCTGTAGGTACTTGGAATAAGTGATGTCCGACCAGCTCTGAATCTTTTGCTAAGTCGCCTATTTGCACGGCAAGCTTTATTGCTTGTTCTGAGTGATCTGAAAAATCAAGTGGAATAAGAAGTTTATGAACTTCGATATTCTTAGGTGGTATGACAAGTACTGATGTTCTGATCTTTCGTGCGAGTCGTTGCATAAGAATGCCGCTTCCATTCTCTAACTTTTTATGCCCTACCATGAGCAGGTCCACTTTTTTTATTTCTGACCAATTCAGTATTTCTTTTAGTGGATCACCTTCTATGATGTGGAAACTAGCTCTTGACTTTAGCCACTCATCATCTAAAGAAGACACCTCATTCTTTTCTTTTTGCATGAGCACTTCATCTATAGGCTTGTCACTTTCTTCTGAGCCCAAGTCACGTTCTACATGTATGAAATAAGCCTGTTCCAGATTCGTAAATAATTGCTTGTTTTTGGATAAAAAACCAATTAAGTACTGATCCATTTCAGTAAAGTCCAATGCAATAAGGATTCTTTTTATGTCTTTCATTTTTACTTCAACTTTCGACTAAAGCTATCCTCTCAATTAAATTGAATACATGAGTAAAATCAGCAACTAGACTGATTAAAATTCATAAAGTTGAGTTACTCATATCTCGAAGAGGATTCTTTGAGGGGGAGCTCTGGGTGCACGTGTGAATCAAGCTTGTGAGGGAGTGACTGAGGTCATTAAATCATAATTTTCTGAAAAATCATCGAACCCTGACTTAGATCAGAAAAGTGCTTGAGACCTATCATTGATCTCCTTTCCATTCACTGTTAGATTAATCAAAAATTAATTGTTTAAAAAAAAGGAGGTTTAAAATGTCACTCTTAGTTAAAACACCCAGATTATTTTCAAGCATGCCAAGCCTATTTTCAGACTTCTTTGACGAGGATAGATTGCCGGCTTTTAATGGAACCAATTGGACTTCTAGTGTTCCGGCGGCAAACATTCAGGAAAAGGAAAAGGAATATGTAGTAGAACTAGCGGCACCTGGAATGGAGAAGAATGATTTTCAAGTAGACGTAGAAAATGGCATGCTATCTATTAGCTCAGAAAAGGAAAGTGAGACTGAAGATAAGGATGATGGCTACTCCAGAAAAGAGTTTAGCTATAGTTCTTTTTCCAGATCATTTTCTCTCCCGGAAAACGTAGATGAAGACAAAATAAAGGCTTCTTACAAGGAGGGTATACTCTCATTGAGCTTGCCAAAAACGAAGGAGACAACAGTACCAAAAAAGGAAATTAAGATTTCCTAAAACAGGAATAGCTGGTTTTAATGATGGAATAGGAGGAAGTAATTTCTCCTATTTCTTTAAAAAAGATACAATGAAAGATTTGGATAAAGGTGTTTGGATTGATGAGAGGCAATCTTGGATTGTCTATCAAAGGTTCGGACAAATCAATATGAAAATTATTAGTTCTAATGTAGAGACTTACCACTTGCATGGTGGATCTGGGTCATCTACGCCTTATGGACCACAGGATGCTGTATCAGAAACTGCTCTCTACAGGAGGAAAGATCATCAGTTGAAAAACTATTTTCAAAAAGTGATTGAAGAACTCCTACCGGTAAAGAGGTTATACGTTACTGGCCCTGCAGAGGCTAAGATTGGATTGGAAAAGGAAATTTCCAAAATGAAAAATTTGTCAGTTAGATCTGTGGTATTGGAGGCAGCAGATAGCATGACAAAGAATCAATTCAAAGCTATGGTTAAGGATCATTTTGAACAGACACTGGACTAACATGAACATTTCGTGGATTCGATCTCCAAAGCGTAAGCTTAGTCTTCCTGATTGGTTATCCCTGTATAGGATTATTGTTGCACCATTTTTATTGATTCTGATATTCGTAGATGCAAGAGTTTTGTTCAGCACTTTACTACTAATCAGTTTTCTGACGGATGCTTTAGATGGGTTTCTTGCCAGACGAATGAATATTGTAACACAGCGCGGGTCTCAATTTGATAGTATTGGAGATGCTATCACTTTTACAGTTGGGTTGATAGGTATTATTTGGTTTGAGAATGCCTTTGTTATGGAACAGGCAGGTCTCCTCATTTTTGCTTTTAGTTTTTATATTCTTCAGCTATTCATTGCTTACTGGAAGTATGGTATGCCAAGCAGTTTTCATACGTATTTGGCCAAGACGTCTGCAGTTTTCCAGGCAGTTTTTATGCTTTGGCTGTTTTTTATTGGCGTTGAATACTGGCTGTTTTATTTAACAATCATCCTGAGCATTTTGGAAACAGTAGAGGAGATTATCCTTATTCTAATATTCCCCAAATGGAAGTCAGATGTCAAGGGGTTGTTTTGGGTACTAGCCAAGAAAGAGAGAAAGGTTTTACGTGAAAATAACATCCAAAAATCATGAAAAGAATCATTTGTCCTGTGGATTTTTCTGAAACTGCAAATAATGCGGTTGAATACGCAGCTAACCTGGCTAATTACTTAAAAGCAGAATTGACATTGTTTCATGTTGTGCATGAACCATCACTAGAGGATGTTTCTGCAGTAGCAGGGGGTATTGATGTGGGAGGAAAAAAGGAATTTGTCGCGTTAGAACGCTTAGAGACCTATTGCGACATGGTTAAGGACAACTTTGCGATCCAATGCCGACCTAAAGTTGGAAGCTATACGCCAAGTATGGAAGCTTCTTTGAGGAATGAGATTGAATCAAAAAAATATGACTTAGTGGTGATGGGCACTGATGGTAACAGTGACATTAGCCAGTTCTTCTTGGGAACTCATACTAACCATATTATTGGTAAAATTTCTTTACCCATTTTAGTGGTTCCCTTTGGTTGTCCTTTTAAAAAGATTGAAAATGTTGTTTACGCATCTAATTATAAAGTGGAAGATATTCCTGCTTTAAGTTCCGTTATGATGCTTATGCAAGTTTTCAATCCTCAGCTTACATTGTTACATGTCAACAAGAAACGAACAAAAAATGACAAAGAGGTACGTCTTCTTTTACAAGATGTTTACCAGGATAAGTTGAAAAATGAAAAGTTAGCCTTTGATCAAGTCCATAGTGAAAATGTAGCCTCGGCTATTGATAATTACGTTACTAAAAATAATGCAGACCTATTGGTTTTAGTTACTCATAAGTATTCCTGGATTCAAGACATTTTCCACGATAGTATAACCAAAAAGATGAGCTTGGTAGCTGATTACCCTATTCTGATCCAGCATGTATCTCCAATAGGTTAAGTGAGAACTTTATCAAAGTGACTACCCTTAGCAAGTAGCACCCACAGAGAGAATCCCATGATGATAGGTAAAGGTAAGGCTGCACCAATGCCTAGAGGAATCAGAGCAATGGAAAAAACAATCCCTCCAATTATAGCAGGTTTTAGTAAGAAGCTACCATAGAAGAACCCCAATGCAAGAAGGAATTGGCCAATTGCAATGACTAGGATGATTTCCTGGATATGTTGCTCAAAGTAGCCATCAATAAATGCTCGATAGACTTTCAAAATGACATGATTTCTATACTGGAGATATACAGATGGACCAGCCCAGGTGGTCATGATGTTGACTACACCTGCTATTAAGAAAATCACACCGTATGCATATCGTCCATACCTGGGATACTTCCAACATACAAAAAGAAGTGCGAGTGCTATTACATTAGAAATGATAAGCTGAAAAAACATGGTCTATTTCCATTTCTGAGAGGTAATTCAGTCATTTGGAGTAAGATTCTGATTTAAGAACTGCAGAATGGCTGACCTATGACTTTCCATGTCTTCTTTTTTAGATGCTCCGGTTATGGCATCCACCCCCTCCATTTTTTCTTCTCCAGATCCGGAAGTAATGACCGAAAATATCTTGGAAAGGTCTTGTTTTCCATCCATGAATGATTCCACAGCTTCGGGAGGTTTACCGTATTCCCAGGTATGTATCAATATGATAGCATCCCAATCATCTACATTTTGATTTTCAATTGCAGATACATCAATGACTTTGATGTAAATCTGACTCTGGCTCAGCGAATCAATGACGCTTTCTACCAGCACATTTTTGTATTTACTTCCTTGCGTAGCTATCAATACCTTGTTTTCAAGATCAGGGTCATTGATTTCATAGGTAGCAACCTCCTCCATTGCGTACGTATTTTTGTACCAAAAAGCGAAGGCGAAAAATGCCAGAACGAGAATTGCTAGCACTTTCAATATGTTTTTAAGGATTTTCATGGTTGAATATTAAGAAACAGAAATTGCTTTTGATTTGCTTTTGTCTACAAAGGGTAAAGTGATTCGTAGCAACCCGTTTTCATAATTGCTTGTTATTTTGTCAGCATCAATTAGGGATGACAGATGGAAAGTTCGTTCTATCCGATCTGTATCTATCTCCTTTTGAATATACCTGCTGCGCTGATCATCCTTTTTTGCTCCTTTCGTTTCGGCGACAATTCTTAACACATGACCATCTACAGATAACTGAATGTCTTTTTTTAAATAGCCTGGCAAACCAACTTCTAATTCATATTGACTTTCGTCTTCACGGACATTGGTAACTGGCCGAGTCATCCAACTTTCTTCAAATGCGTTTCGACCTAAAAAATGATCTGAATCAATAAACGAGCTGTATCGATCACCAATCCTACCGAACACATGATTTTTTCTTCTATGCAGATTCATAGCTTATGACATTTTATTTAATCATAAATGAGGCTGAAATTGATAGCACCTTCACTGATGTGTCTCATTTATTTTGATGATCCTTATATAGAGTTTACTACTGATCGAATCCACCTTATTAGCTGACGCGCATCATGGAAGAAGGAGTTTCTTCAAGGTAGGATTGGTTAAAAATGAAAAAGACCATAAACATCTGTAGTGCTTTAATCTTAGTAAGTGTTTTGCTTGGTAGTTGTGCTGCACCTATACTTTTCGAAACGGCTCAACCTTCTTTTAAGAAGTCGCAAAATCAATTTAAAACTAAGTTCGTAGGAGAATATTTTGATCCTATTGATTCCACGGGTTTGATTATTTCATCAAAGAGTATCCGCGTAGATCCATACTACTTTGGAGAGTCAAGATTAGACACGATATTTTCAATTTCTGAAGACAACATTCTGAAGTATTACAAGAAAAGATACCTTCTAAACTACAAATTTGATGAGGAAGATTGGGGCATCCATATAGTAGATTTAAAAGATGATCAACTGACTTTTTACTGTTTCAATATCCCAGATGATATTTCCTCTTTAAAGAATTTAGGTACAGTGAGAGAGGTCAAAAATGAGTGTGGAGAAACGGTTAAGATGGTTGTTAATCCTACCAGAAAAGGATTTGCTAAATTATTCGACGATAAAAATTTGAAAAGTCTGGTGGTTTATCAGAAAGTGAGCAAACCAAACTAGGAGATGCTGAGATATCTATATGCCTTTCTGCTACTTTTTCATGGGTGGATTCATTTACTCGGTTTTGTAAAGGCATTTAATCTGGCAACTGTATCTCAGTTACAGAAGAAAATTTCAAAGCCCTTTGGGATTTTATGGCTCATTATTGGGCTGCTGTTCATTTACCTCGCACTTTCCTTTCTGGCACATGAGGATTGGTACTTCTTTGGATTCATGGCAGTGGCACTATCCCAACTTCTTATTTTTATTTTCTGGCAAGATGCTAAAGCTGCATCTCTCGTAAACTTGCTCGTTTTCTCAGTAGCACTAGTTCAGTATGCCGAGGACAGATTTCAACAGCAATATGAACAGGATGTAACTGAACAATTCGAAAGGCAAGTAATTGAAGAAGAACTAATTACACAGGAAGATCTAAAGCACCTTCCTCATGTCGTTGCAAAATATCTGAACTATGTAGGAGTGGTAGGACATCCTAGAATTAAAAGCATGAAAGTGTCTATGAATGGCAAGATGCGTAAGAAAGAAGGTGCATGGTTCCACTTCAAATCATCTCAGTACAATTTTTTTGATGAATCGTCAAGGTTCTTTTTCATGAAAGCTAAGGTAAGCGGACTGCCTACCTATGGCTACCATTCTTATCACGACATGGTATCACAAATGCAGGTCAGGGTGATGGCTCTTTTTCCGGTAATGGATGAAGAGGGAGAGACGTTATTCAAAGCAGAGACTGTTACTTTTCTAAATGATCTTTGCATATTGGCTCCAGCAGCTTTGATTAATGAGAATATCTCCTGGAAGGTGATCAATGACACAACTGCAGAAGCGACACTTACAAACAAAGGAATTAGTGTTTCTGCCACCTTACATTTCAATAAGGATGGCCAACTTGTAAACTTTGTTTCTGAAGACAGGTATGACTTAGATAGGAGAAAGTACCGTTATTCTACACCTATATCCGATTATAAAAACTTTAATGGATATCATCTTCCCTCTTACGGAGAGGCTATCTGGCACTATCCGGATGGGGAGTTTGTCTATGGGGAATTTAACATTCAAGAGATAAACTATAATCAAACGAATGAGTATGCCATTTACCGCTGATGAATTCTTAACAGTGTTTGAAAATACAATCAGGCTGTTTGGCCAAGCCAAATCTTCTTGTATTTAATAGCCTTCCATTCCTGAAGATATTGGACTTGGAATAGCTGGTTATTATCTGTTCGATTCCTTCTTAGGAATAAGAGTTCTGAATGACTATCTTTAGTTTGATTAAACTTCGATTTTTTTGGATATACACCCAGATTTACCCTGTCTTAGCTTATTTTAATGTTAGAATAACATTAAAATTGTTTATGTATTAGATATATTCTATTTATCTATCATTATTTAATGATTCGATAGGATCTTTCATTAAAAAATGTAAGTTACTATAGAATTTAATCAGCTTTAAGGAACCAATTCAATGACAAAAGTACTCACCAAAAATACTTTTGCATTCATAGATGATCCTTTCTGTCGTGCGTTTCTTGACTCGACAAAGGAATCAATCATTGTAGTGGATAGCAAGGGGCACATTATATCGGCTTCTAAATCTGCCTTTCAAATGTTTGGGTATGAGAAGGAAGTCCTGAACGGTAAAATGTTCAATTTGTTAATCCCGATGGATGGAATTTGGGATATTGAAGAGATTCAAACCAAAAAGAAGAACTTAAGACAACCCAATATAATCGGAATACGGAACGATGGGTTTGAGTTTCCAGTGGCCCTTAGTATAACGCATGTTCCTGGGGAGGAGGATATTCTCATAATTTTTGTGACGGATGAGCCCGAGAGAAATCACTCTGAACAATCAAAAGATATCAACAGGCAGTATTTCAATGTAGCAGAAGTCATTCTGCTTGCGTTAAATATGAAGGGAGAAGTTATTGATATTAATAAAAAGGGATGTGAGGTTCTTGAGTATACGGAAGAAGAATTGCTGGGGAAAAACTGGTTTGAACTTTCAATTGAAGATAAAGATGATCTTGAGGAGGTGTTTCTGGGTGTTCTGAAGGGAACTGAAGACTATCGGGTATATGATAATCATGTAGTCACCAAGTCTGGACATAAAAAGTTAATTCACTGGCAAAATACCGTAGTTACGAATGAAGATGGTAAAGTCGTAGGCTCACTTAGCTCCGGCATGGATATCACGGAGAAGAAGAAAATACTGACGGCATTGCAGGAAAGTGAGGAAAAACTGAGGTCGTACAGTAAAGGCCTTGAAAAAGAGGTAGAGGAAAGGACAAAAGAACTTCAAGAGTTACTGAATAAGGAAAGAGGCTTAAGTGAAATGAAATCAAAATTTGTTTCTCTGGCATCACATGAATTCAGAACGCCATTGAGTACCATACTATCATCAGCCTCATTAATATCAAAGTATCCAGATACAGAATCGGATGATAAAAGGCTGAAGCATGTTAATCGGATCAAATCATCAGTGGATCACTTGAATGGAATTTTAGAAGATTTTCTCTCTTTGGATCGCTTAAATGAAGGAAGGGTGGCTTGTCAACCAGAACCTTTTGAAATGGAAGATGTCTTTGAAGAAGTAGAATCTTCACTTTCTCCGATTCTTAAGCCTGGTCAAACATTAGAATCCTCACATTCGGGAATTGCACAAACAATGACTACAGACAAGAAATTAGTTAGAAATGTTCTGGTTAATCTTGTTTCAAATGCGATAAAATACTCTCCTGAGAATAAACCTATCTACCTGCGTTGTGAGTTTATTTCTAAAGAAATGGTTGTCTGTGAGATAGAGGATAAGGGGATAGGTATTCCTGAAGAAGATCAAATTCACCTGTTCGAGCGATTTTTCAGGGCTAACAATACCAGAAATTTTCAAGGGACAGGTCTGGGGCTGAGTATCGTAAAAAGGTATATTGAATTACTCGGTGGAGAAATTTCGTTCAAGAGCTCTCAAAGCAATGGTACTACATTCAAGGTAACTATTCCTGTAAGATTTAAGGATAAATCCTGATATAGATTGTGTAAAATGCTTTTTTAAGTCATCGCTTTTTTGGCATTCTGTCCTGTGATTTCGAAGTAAAGATTAGAAATCATGAAAAATGTCAGAATCATTAGTTTTTACATATTTCTGCTGAGTATATTCAGTTTAAATGCATCACAATTCAAAGCAGGAGAGGAGCAAAGGATTTCAAAACCTGTAGAAGGAAACCTTTATTTGGCTGGAGCGAACGTAACGATCGATGCGGTCATTAGAGGAGACCTCAATTCTGCAGGAGCAATTATCACAGTTAATGACACCATTGTTAAAGATGCCACTCTTGCAGGCTCGGAAATACTTCTGAATGGGTGGATAGGGGATGATGCAAGAATTGCCGGCGGAAGTATCAAAGTACTAAAAAACGTCAATGGAGATCTTATAGTAGCTGGAGGATCAGTTCAGGTGAATAGTGAAGTAATCATCGGAGGTGATTTGATCATTTTGGGAGGGTATGTTCAAATGAATGGAACTGTCAAGGGCAACTTAAAGATTATCGCTGGAGAGGTTTTCGTGAACGGAACTGTGATGAAAGAAACAGAAATTGAAGCTGATGAGCTGAGCTTGAACGGTACGTTTCAAGGAAACGCTTCCATCGCTTCGAATGAAATAGAAGTGAGCGATCAAACAAACTTTGAATCTTCCCTTGATTATTGGACTGAAAGTGATATTGACTTCAATCCATTCATGAAAGCAGGCCAGGCCCAGTTTAATGCTGATCTTGAGCCAGATGAGTATACCTGGGACTGGAAATATTTTGGCTTTGGGATGGTTGCTTTTTGGGTCATTTACCTATTATCAATCCTTTTTATCATCTTTCTGCTTATTTCATTATTTGGAAAAATATTTACGAAAGCAGGGAAACAAATCAATAAATCCTTTGCAAAAAACTTTGGGTTTGGGGCACTATATTTCATACTCCTTCCTCTTTTGGCAGGAATTTGTATCACCGTTATCATAGGTATACCAGTTGGGTTAGTACTACTGACACTGCTGATTCTTAGCTTGTTTTTTGCTTTCTCTATTTCTTCTGTAATTATTACCTACGGCATCAACAAAAGATATAGTAAAAAGTGGAGTAACGGAATGCTAATGGTTATCTCCATGCTCGTATTTCTTGGATTAAGAGTTCTTTCATTTATTCCTTTTATTGGAATTTTGATTTCCATTCTAGTTGTCAGCACTGCTTATGGATCCCTTATATCACCTCGTTTGAGTAAGATGATAGGAGATTAAATGATTTGATATGGATACACTAAAGCTGGAAACATTAAAGACATTAGTCCATTATGGAACCAAGGCTCCTTCTGGACACAACTCACAACCCTGGAAATTTTTACTCTTTGGGGATAGGATAGAGATACATCCTGACTTTAGCAGATCACTACCTGTGGTGGATCCTCAGAATAGAGAACTCTATATCAGTTTGGGATGTGCAGCGTACAATATCGGCATACTCGCACCTCATTTCGGACTTAGCGCCACAAAAAGTGTTGAAAAATTAGAACAGGACTACTTTGTCAAGATAGTATTCGAAAAAGGAGAACAAGTTGATCAAAGAGATATGATCAAATGGATAGAGAAGCGTCAAACGAATAGAGGGCACTTCGATGAGGAGCAAATTACGCAGGAGGCAATGGGACAATTGCTATCCTTTGCACAAGAGAATGCCATGAATACATACTTTTTCAAGAATGGGGAAGAGACCTTTGAAACGCTTAAAGAGTATATTGGCTATGGAAACGAAATCCAGATGAAAAGCAAGGCATTTAAAAATGAGCTATTATCCTGGATCAGATTCAACGATTCGCAGATTTCGAAGACCCAGAGTGGACTGACATATAAAGTGATGAATTCTCCATCACTTCCAGGTTTCCTTGGCCGACTGATCGTTCATTCATTTTTAACACCTAAAAAACAGAATAAGTCTGATCTACAAAAGATTGCTTCTTCGTCTTATTTTGTTTTGTTCACGACAAAATCCATGGCGATAGTAGAGGAATGGGTCGAGCTGGGCATGGATCTCCAGAAGCTGTTGCTTCAACTCACTTCACTCGGAATTGCCAATGCTTATCTCAATCCTCCTTGCGAAATACAATCACTATCCCAAGAATTGCGAAAAGAGCTGCCCATTAATGGAGATTACCCCAACATCATTTTGAGGATAGGATATGCATCACCAGCTAATTATGCGCCCAGAAGAAATCTCGAAGAGGTAATCTTGAATTGACCACTCAAATTCAGAATCATACATGCAACTGATCTCTATCATGTATAGTCCTCAGGTCGCATCGCTGTTTTAAAGTAAAAAAGCTATGGAAACGAAAAAAATGATTCTTTCTGGGATTTTCACCAGAAAATTTAGCGTGTCAGTTCTTAGTCTGATAGTCTACTTTATATCCCATACATCACTTGCCCAAGATGTTTGGAGTGTTGAAGTGAGACCGGGAGTAAATGTTGCAACCAAAGACCTTGGTGATGCAGATTTAAATACGGGTTTTGGTTTTGAGGGTACCTTTTCTTACCGATTTATGCCACATTTATCTGCCTATGCAGGATGGAGTTGGAATAAGTTTAAATCTGACGAGTCTTTTGCGGGTACTGATATGGATTTTGAAGAAACGGGATATACGTTTGGCTTGCAGTTCATACATCCGATTGGCGCATCCGATCTGGACTTTATTGTTCGTGCAGGAGCATTATACAATCATATAGAAGTAGAAGATGACGATGGCGAGTTAATTTCTGACTCGGATCATGGGTTTGGATGGCAAGCAGGCGGAGGAATTGTATTTTCATTGTCTGAGAGGTGGAGATTAATACCTACCGTAAGGTACCGTTCCTTGTCAAGAGACTTGACGATCGGTAACACCGAGACAGAAGTAGATTTGAACTATGTTTCTTTTGGAATTGGTGCTTCATTAAATTTCTGAAGTATAAGTGATTAAGTTTCACCCAAAGAAGCTATCTCAAAAATTTCGTTCTGAATTTAAGAGAAGAATTTATCAATTTTAAATGTTCGAAATTCTTCATTTCTCAGAATGAAATAGCTTTAAAAGGCTTTTGAGATAGCTTTTTTAGTACACTTTAATCTATAGAGGACAATTCTACTTTTCTATGTAGATCTGCCTCCGCCTCATTGATGTTTTCAATGCCCCTCCATAGGGCATCAGGATTGAATGATACACTGTCAATTCCTTGCTGAACCAGGAACTTGGCGAATTGAGGATCATCACTTGGAGCTTGTCCACAGAGTCCGACTTTAATACCCGCATGCTTAGCGACCATTATAGTATCTCTAATCATAGACTTTACACTTGTGTTTTTTGCATCGAAAAGGTCATTCAAAATTTCAGAATCTCTATCCACACCCAATGTAAGTTGTGTTAGGTCATTGGAGCCTATCGAAAATCCATCAAATATCTCAGCAAACTGCTCAGCTTGTACCACATTACTGGGGATCTCTATCATCATATAAATCTCTAATCCGTTTTTCCCTTGCACCAAACCGTATTCTTCCATTAAGTCAAGTACTTTCCTTCCTTCTTCAGGTGTCCGACAAAAAGGAATCATGAGTTTTACATTATCAAGACCCATTTCATCTCTCACATGCCTCATCGCTTCGCACTCTAGACGGAAGCCTTCCTTATAGGCAGGATGATAGTATCTAGACGCACCCCTCCAGCCTATCATGGGGTTTTCCTCATGCGGTTCAAAATATTTCCCACCAATTAAATTGGCGTATTCATTCGTTTTAAAATCACTCATCCTCACAATCACTTCTTTGGGATAAAATGCCGCAGCGATGGTAGCAACTGACATGGAAAGCTTTTCAATGAAATATTCTTTTTTATTTTCATATCCTTCAGTCAAATGGAGTATTTGAGTACGCACCTCTTCATCTTGAATGCGCTTAAAATCCACAAGTGCCATAGGATGAACTTTTATGGTATTGCTGATAACAAACTCTAATCTCATTAAACCCACACCATTATTAGGAAGTTTTGCCAGCTTGAAAGCTTGTCCCGGATCTGCCAGGATAAATTTCACACCTGTTTCCGGTAGTTGCATATTTGATATATCTATTGCTGTACTAACCCAATTCAATTCACCTTCGAAAACCAATCCCCTGTTCCCTTCTGCGCAGGAGACGGTAACGATCTGTCCGTCTTTTATGGCTTTCGTAGCATTACCTGCTCCTACTACCGCTACTGCTCCAGTTTCTCTTGCTACGATTGCCGCATGGCTGGTTCTACCTCCTCTATCAGTAACGATAGCTGATACTTTCTTGAGTACAGGATCCCAGTCAGGATTGGTAATCTGTGTGACTAACACATCACCTTGTTTCAGTTTGCCAATTTCCTTTGGTGAGCTTAAAACCTTTGCCTTTCCACTTGCAATCGCACTTCCTACATTTTTTCCTTCTACCAATACCTCCCCTTCCTCCAGAAGTTTGAATTCTTTGAATGTATAAGGATCCTTATTGGAATGCACTGTCTCCGGACGTGCTTGAAGGATGTATAATTCCTCATCAATTCCATCTTTTGCCCATTCCAGATCCATAGGCCTTTCATAGTGATCTTCTATAATGACTGACCATCGTGCTAGTTGCAACACTTCTTTGTCGCTAAGTATATACTGTTTTTGTTTTTCAGTATCGGTGTTGATATTGATGGTTTTGGTCTCTACCTCTAGCACTTCATCGGCTAATGGTTCAGTGTAAACCATGGTTTTTTCCTTACTACCCAAGTTTTTAGAAATGATGGCCTGATTGCCATTTTCCAGTGAGGGTTTGAAAACATAAAATTCATCGGGTGTTACCGCTCCCTTTACAATGTTTTCCCCCAAACCCCAGCTGCCACTGATCAGCACCACATCTTCAAAACCACTCTCTGGGTCGATAGTGAAAGTCACTCCTGAGCAAGCAAGATCAGACCGAATCATCTGTTGCACCCCAATAGAAAGAGCTACTTGCATGTGATCGAATCCATTGTCTACACGGTATTTGATAGCTCGGTCTGTAAACAATGAAGCGTAGCATTTTAAAATGGCTTCAAGTAGTTCGGTCTCCGTATCAATGTTTAAATAGCTTTCCTGCATTCCTGCAAAACTGGCTTCAGGTAGGTCTTCAGCTGTGGCACTGCTTCTCACCGCAACTTGCAGTTGATCTTTTCCTTTCAATTCTTTAAATGCTTTTAGTATTTCGTTAGTCAGATCAAGAGGGACGATTCCTTTGAGTAGAAGTAATCTCGCTTCAGTACCGACTTTTTGCAGATTAGCAAATCCTTTGGTATCCAGTTGATCGACTATCTTAGATAGTTCAGAATAAAAATTATTTTGATTGATGAAATGCCAGTAGGCTTTAGCATTTAACGCAAATCCATCTGGAACGCGAATTCCTCTGGGTTTGAGATGATGGATCATTTCTCCAAGCGAGGCATTTTTTCCTCCATATTGATCGATATCATGAATGGTGATGTTCTGAAATGGTTTGATGTATTGATCCATGGCTTTCTGATTTGAGTATATTCTCAATATAGGTTAGGCTAGAAATCGGTTTTATGACTGGCGTCCGTATAGTTGATGATCATTATCATTTACACTAAAAAAGGCGGGTTTAACCGCCTTTGGATGCTAGACCTGGATCCACCTAGAATTCCAGAGTCATGATCTATTAATGTTATTTATTCTACTTGATACTCTATGGATCTTCCATCATACTCATCATACAAAAAGTTGATTGTAATCATATATTACCTCGAAAGTTTCTATGGTCTTACTCCCAGTAAATTGTGATACATACTTGGTCATCAAGTCCAGGTATTTTGAGACCTCTTGAAGAAGACGATGCTTTTCTTGCGTATTTTCAGCTTGCTTAGCTCGTAAAGCATTAACCTTTGCTCTTACATTAGCTCTATAGCATTTATAGTATGCAAAAAGCCGCTCCTCTTTTACACTACTGATGATTGGGAAAGTGTTAAGATATGCCGTAGTAAAATTTTTACTGAGATCTTCCCTCTCTCTGGCTTCCAAATCCATGCACAAAAAAGCGATCTCATCGAGCACATCTATCTGCCGGAAGTCATCATTAAACTCAATGCAGTCAAATAGGATAGGCTCATTGAGTAAGAAGATGTTTTTTGAATGAAGGTCTCCATGGACATCTCTTACAAATCCATATCTAACCCTGTTATTAAAAAGATCGATGTTGCTATTTAAGTAATGATTGCTTTCCAAAATCGCATCATTGATTTGCTGCTCTGCTTTTAAACCTAGTTCTTGATAAAGGAAGTTTTTGATCGTGTATATATCATTGAATTTTTGACAGGCATCCCTTACGGAGAAGTTTGTTCTTGTAACATCAGCGTCGTGGTGGAATTGTGCGATTGTTTTGGCAAGCTTACCTATCGCTTTTGAGGTTGCCAGGTTGTTTTCAATCATATGATCCATTTGAAAGTCTGAATTGATTTTTTTCATTTTCACTCCATAATCAATCAACTCATCACCTTTGAACTGTATTTTTCCCTCAGACTTATAAATGGGGACCACTCCGAGATAGATATCGCTGTACCTGCTGTTTAGCTCAACCTCTCGTTCACAATAGTATTTTCGTCGGGCCAGTTTGAAATAGTTCAGAAACGAATACCTGATAGGTTTCTTAAATTTGTATGCAAACTCCTCAGTGAGAACGATCCATGAGATATGCGTCTCAATCAGTTGTACTTCCCCTTCTTTTTTAAGTGATTGTACCAATGATTCAATTTCTTTCCTTTTCATATTTCTTTATTTAGCTGTATGTAATCCAATGATATTTTGATCATTTCCTCTATGTTTTCATTCGTTGAATCAAGCTCCAAGTGTGGCCTTTTCATCGGTTGAAATACCCTCTTCAATTGTTGATACACTCCAAAATCTGCATCACTAAAAAATCTTTTCTTCTGAATTCGCTTTTTTATCAATGCTTCAGAAGCTTGTACTTCTATGAAGTAACATTTGGCTATTCTCTCAAAAGTGCTTCTTACCACTCCTCTCCATTTTTTCAAATAGAAAGTGCCATCTAGTACTACATCATTTTCATTCTTTAATGAGTCTTTTGCTAGTCTCAACATCTCATGATATACTTTTTCCTTTGCTCTCAATGAGTAATCTTTCTCCTCAAAGAGTGTTACTCTCACTTGATCCGAACTGATGTAATGTGCTCCTATTACTTCTGCAAACTTTTCTGCGAAGTAGCTTTTACCTGATCCAGGTAATCCTAAGACAACTACAATCATCCTACTCATTTCAGAATCAAAATAGAGACTGAATACATATGCTTCCATGAATTATCTCATCAAAATGCATAACCTTGATCAGGTCTGAGACAGCTTTAAGGATCAGTCAAAAAATTGACCTACCTCATGGTTCATTCAAGCCAGAGCATGTTGATTAAGCCTTCAAATCTTAAATCATGCAGAAAATCAAGAAATTAGGAATGCTTCTGGACAAAACGGAATTGGGTTTTGAAAACGAAGGAGTGTTCAATCCTGCGGTGATTGCTGATAATAATAGCATCCATCTCTTTTATCGAGCGGTAAGAGTGGGTAATTATAGCTCTATCGGCTATTGTCGCCTTGACACGCCAGATCGAGTAGGAAAAAGACATAAAAAACCGATCTTATTTCCCGAGCATAAATACGAATCTCAGGGGATAGAAGATCCTCGCATAGCCAAAGTGGATGACACATATTATATGACATATACGGCTTATGATAGAATAAATGCAGCAGGAGCAGTAGCCACTTCTCGCGATCTTAAAAAGTTTGAAAAAAGAGGGGTGATTACTCCGCAACTAACTTATCGAGAGTACAAACATCTTGTAGAATGCTCCCCTGGCCTAAATGAGAAATACTTTTTTCATTATAAAATTTTCAAGGAGCATGGGCTAGGACCTGAGGTAGCTGGTAAGTTGAAAATTTGGGATAAAAACCTGATGTTTTTCCCCAGGAGAATCAATGGAAAATTTGCGTTGCTGCATCGCATTCACCCAGGAATTCAAATTGTTTATTTCAACAGTTTTGAAGAACTCACTCACGAATTTTGGAAGGACTATTTTATGAACCTGGAGAAACACATCGTGATGGATCCTATGCTTTACTACGAGTCTAGTCACATAGGAGGAGGGTGTCCTCCAATTGAAACGGAAAAGGGATGGTTGTTGATATACCACGCCGCTCAGGATACTCCACAAGGATTCAAGTATCATGCTTCTGCAGCCTTATTAAACCTTCATAATCCCCAAATAGAGATTGCCCGATTGAAGAACCCATTGATTTCACCAACACTTAAATGGGAAAAAGAGGGAATAGTGAACAATATCATTTTTCCATCGGGGGCAATCGTGGCAGAAGATCACTTATACATCTATTACGGAGCTGCAGATCAAAGAGTAGGAGTGGCCACTATCAAATTAAACGAATTACTAAACCAGCTTAAAAAGGATTAATTATGAACCAGCAAAAGAAGAAGATAGTGTTTTTCACCAGTTACCCACCTCGTGAATGTGGTATTGCCACATTTAGCTTGGATTTAATTTCTGCACTTAGCAGGCAATTTGGAGAAACATTTCAAATAGAAGTCTGCGCTTTGGATAATGGAAAAGTGGAGAGAAACTATCCAGAGGAAGTTAGTTATCAACTGGATGTTACAGACCCTGAGGATGTAGAGGATGTGGCAAATGACATCAATGAAGATGGATACATAGTAGGGGTTTGCTTTCAGCACGAATTTGGATTATTTATAGGTAAATACGGACAGAGCCTTTTGGATCTATTAGGACAGTTGAAAAAACCTATCTATACCACATTCCATACCGTGCTACCTTCTCCAAATAAGGAATTAAAAAAGGTAGTTGAAAAGATCATTTCCAAATCGCAAAAAGTGGTGGTGATGACAAAAAATGCTTCGAACGTGCTTGGAAAATTCTATCGGATTAGTAAGAAGAAAGTGGTTGTTATCCCTCATGGAACGCATTTGGTTAATTGGAAAAAGCCAGAATCACTCAAAGAAAAATATGACTTAAGTGGTCATTTAATTTTATCCACTTTTGGCTTACTTGGTCCGAATAAGAGTATCGAAACTACTCTTAAGGCTCTTCCGGATATCATAGCTTCCCATCCAAGTGTAAAGTTCCTTGTATTAGGAAAAACACATCCCGAGCTGGTAAAGCGAGATGGAGAAACTTATCGTAGTAAACTAAAACGTTTAGTGAAGAAACTGGGTATTGAAGAGCATGTCTTATTCATCAATAAATACTTATCACTTGATGAACTATTAGAGTATCTGCAGATGACCGATGTGTACTTGTTTACATCGAAGGATCCTAATCAAGCAGTGAGCGGAACATTTGCCTATGCACTTAGCTGCGCATGTCCGATAGTCTCCACACCTATACCGCATGCGCTTGAAATGTTGGATGAAAATGTAGGAAGAATAATTGATTTTGAAGACCATACACAATTGGCAAATGAAACAAATGAACTCCTTTCCAGTCATAATAAGCGGGTGGAGATGTCATTAAATGCTTTTCATAAAACTCGGATAACTGTCTGGGAAAATGTGGCTATTCAATATGCTGATCTATTCAAGAAATGTTTGCCATCAGAAGATCAATTCGAGTACAGTTATCCAAATATTTCACTCCAGCATCTAAAAAGGATGACCACCGATGAGGGTATTCTACAGTTTTCATCATTAGGTATTCCAGACCTGTCCTCTGGCTTCACGCTGGACGACAATGCAAGGGCGATGATAGGCACTATCATGCACTATTCTCAGTTTCAAAATCCAGAGGACTTAATCTTAATTGAAAAATATTTTACATTCATTAAATACTGTCAGAAGCCTAACGGGAGGTTCAATAATTATGTAGATATCTATGGAGAGTTTCATAAGCAGAATCATTATACAAATTTGGAAGATTCTAATGGTCGTGCGGTCTGGGCGTTGGGCTACCTCGTGGCGAACCACAAAGTTCTGCCGCATGATCTTGTTACGAAAGCCATCATCGCTTTGTCTCAAGCCGCGGACTGGATGATTAGAGTCAAATCCCCTCGTTCTATGGCATTTGTAATTAAAGGTCTTTATTACCATCATCAATACCTTAAGAACCAGACATTTACGGAGATTGTAGAAAGCCTAAGTAATCGACTTATCCAGCATTACCAAGATCAGTCACACGATGATTGGTATTGGTTTGAAGGGTATCTCACTTATGCCAATAGCGTGTTGCCGGAGGCCCTTATGTTATCAAGCGAGTTGATTAAGAATGACCATAAAAAGGCAGTAGCAATCAAATCGCTTGACTTTTTGATCTCAAAGATTTTCAAAAAAGGGAAAATCAAAGTCATTTCCAATAGAGGCTGGATGCATAAGGGTGAAGAGAATACTCATTATGGAGAGCAACCTATTGATGTGGCTTACACCATACTCGCGTTGGATAATTTTTATAGAATATCAGGAGATAAAAAATACAAGGATTACTTAAAAACAGCTTTTGAGTGGTTTTTGGGAAATAACCATCTCAATCAAATTATTTACAACCCCATATCTGGAGGTTGCTATGATGGGCTGGAAGAAGATCATCCAAATCTCAATGAAGGAGCTGAGTCCACAGTATGTTATCTGATGTCCAGATTGATAATGGAGTCCTACAAAAGAAAAGCAGCAGATCGTCCAGTCAGATATTTGCCATTCAAAAACCATGGTGTTAAGCAAAAACTACTAACCATTAAGGTTTCATAATAAAGAATGTGATAATCTCTATTATGAAGGAAAAGGTTCATTCATAGAATGATGCAAACCGAATTTTATAAGACAATCACTTCCTCAAATCAGATAAGAAGAAACATATTTTTCAATGAGCTTGATCATATTATTTTGGAGGATTTAGTAATGATATTCAGATATGGAAATTACGAATAAACCTCACACAAAAGGCACTAAACAGCTTTTTAGCAATAAGCTTTTGGAGAAGATTACCAGAACACATATTGCTGTACCTCTAGTGTTTTTTTCAATGATATCTATAGGACTCTTGTACCATGGGTTTCAGCATTCATTCATCACACTAGTGAGTACCGTACTCTTGTTTATGGCAGGCTTTCTGACTTTTACATTGGTAGAATACTTGATGCATCGATTCTTATTTCATTTTCCAATCAAAACAGATCACGCTGCGAAGTTTACTTACACCATTCATGGAGTACATCATGATTATCCAAAAGACAAGGATCGATTGGCTATGCCTATTCCCCTGAGTGCTTTGCTCAGTGTGGGATTTTTTTTCTTTTTTAAATTTCTTTTGGGAAGTCTCGTCTTTGCCTTTTTACCCGGATTTTTAATGGGTTATGCTACCTATCTATGGATTCATTACATGGTGCATGCATTTGATCCCCCAAAAAACTTCTGGAAAACTTTGTGGACTAATCATGCGATTCATCATTATAAGAATCCTGAAAAGGCATTTGGAGTTTCTTCTCCATTGTGGGATATAATATTCAGAACCATGCCATAGCTTTTGTTCCAAGATGAATAACGATCAAATCATAGACTGGTTATTGGATGGAGATGTTTCCATTCAATATCAGGTGCATAGGGATTTATTAGATAACGATCGAAAAGACCTTCAAGGTAGGATAGCCATCGAAGGTTGGGGGAGTGAGTTCTTATCCAGAAGAAACTTTGACGGTCACTGGGGGAAGAAATTTTATCAACCGAAATGGACTTCATCTCACTACACACTTATGGATTTAAGAAACCTTTGCATATCACCAAATCATCCTTTATTAAAAGAAGCCATCATTTTGATTTTAATGAATGAAAAGGGGGAAGATGGTGGCATTAATCCTGCAGGAACGGTACAAGTAAGTGATGTTTGCCTTAATGGGATGTTTCTTAATTATGCCTGTTACTTTCAATCCGAGGAAGTACAGCTTCAATCGGTGGTTGACTTCATTTTGTCTCAACTTATGGAGGATGGTGGATTTAATTGTAGGTCTAATAGATCCGGAGCAATCCATAGCTCTTTACACAGCACGCTATCTATACTAGAAGGAATAACAGAGTATGAGCGAAATGGATACACATACAGATTAGAAGAATTACAGTCTGCTCAAAAGTCATCCATAGAATTTATCCTGCAACATCAACTTTTTATCTCCGACAGAACAGGTGATATTATTCGTAAAGACTTCTTAAAATTATCATACCCATGCCGATGGAGGTATGATATACTGAAGGCATTGGACTATTTCCAGTATTCGAAGACACCTTGGGATAATCGCATGGAAGAGGCAATGAAAGTGTTGCTAAAAAAGCGAAACAAGGATCAAACCTGGAATGTGCAAGCCAAGCATCCAGGACAAGTGCATTTTGAGATGGAAAAAGCAGGTAAACCCAGTCGCTGGAATACGCTGAGAGCTATGAGGATATTGAGGCGGTTTAGCAAAATAAAATCGACATGAATCTCCAAAAATGGTCAATTATTAATATCCTATCCGCTTGATAAAAACTTAAATATGCTCGTAAAAATTCTTACATCAATAGGGAGCATTGCTTCTATCATTTTTGGAATCTGGCACTTCTTCGCGCCACAGATTTGGGATTGGTATAGTTATATCTATAAGACAGCTACTGAGCTGATAGTAGCAGTTAGAGCGATTAACATTTTCTTCTCATTATCACTTTTACTTCTGGGTGTGGCCAATTTGCTTTTTGTATTCAGGATTATCCAAGATCAATTTTCATTGGGTGTAATGTTGGGTATCTCGACTATTCTATGGAGTATGAGAGTGGTTTTACAGATCATTTATCCTCAAGGCTCTCAAAATCCAACTGTACAATATAGTATGCTGGCAATTTTCATTTTGGTAGCTCTGTGCTACGGAACTTCGCTAGTAGTCGTGTTTAATGAGAGTTATAATTGAAGCAAGAGATAATCAAAAATAAATTATATGAGCTATTACATCAACCTTGAAAAAATGACGATCGAGTTCTTCAAGGAATGGTTGGAGACATCAAATCTTATTCCAAGCTGGATGATATTAAGGGATAATATCGATCATTTGAAAAGCATAAAGAAACTAGGAATTGACAACCTTGAGCAATTGAGAATAATATTGAGAAGTAAGTCTAATCTCCAAGAATTTGCTAGCAAAAGCGGTCTTCCGGAAGATTACCTTACTGTGCCTAGGAGAGTAGTTAACGGCTTTCATCCCAAACCAAACAGGATTAAGGATTTTCCAGGAATGAGCCAGATTACAGTAGACATATTAAAGAAAACAGGTATTGCAAGTACACTCCAGTTATTTGAATTTATCAATGAAAGCTCGAAAAGAAAGCAGTTTGTTAAAGATACTGGTCTGGACAAGGAGGAAGTGGATACACTCTGGAAGCTAACTGATCTTTCCAGGATTAAATGGGTCAATCATACATTTGCCTTTGTCCTAAAAGCGGCTGGATATGGTAGTTCAAAGAAGGTGGCAAATGCGGATCATGAGGAAATGTATTACAAAATAAAAGATCTGAATGATGAGCGAAGATTTTATCCAGGAACCATTGGTTTGAATGACATGGGAAGGTGCGTGGAGGCAGCTCAGATGCTGGTTTTATTTGAATGATTGTTAAGTGATTCAAACTACCGTCGACTTCTAGGTTTTATTGAAGCTTTACCTAAAGATAAGAAAATAGCTGTCTTTCCTATGGGTAACCTTAATAAGAATATTAGTGGTGGTTTTGTCTTATCATCGAGAAGTAACCGTAACTTTCCTTTATTCTTTTAGATAAACTGAATCTTTCCGTATGGTCATTTTTGGCCTGAAAAGGCCGATCATATGCTCTAAGCATAAATCATCCTTAACGAGGGTAAGGATAGTAATAATTTTCTGGTGGCGCTTTTATTTTATACTCCGATTGAAGAAAAGCCACTAGATCAATGAGTTCTTGGATAGTCATCACTTCATTGTAATTCTCCATCTTTGAAAGACCTTCTTCGGTAGAGCCCTCTTGTTTGTATTGCTGTGCGATTTCATGAGAAGGATTGATAACTGAGGTAACCAAACCTCCATAAGTTTTCTTATTAGTTACTTCACCACCGAGAGGTATGTTAAGGCTATCACTTCCGCCTTTCCACTCGATATCCGAAATACTATGGCATTCATTGCAAGAAAACTTCATATAGATAACTTTTCCTTCAAGAACTTCACCTTCAGGCAATGCAAATCCGCGTGCTTGCTCATTGCAACTACTTACTAGCAAGGCTCCACACAATAGGGTGAACACCTTTAAATAATTTCGCAGATTACACAACGTTTTGTATTTATTCTTAACTGACATAAATAAATGCTATATCTAAATTGAGTATTTAATTACACTATGGTTCATTCATCAATGTCTTAAGAGTAGTAGTTAAGGAAAACAAAGAAAATGATCCTCATCAGTCTTAGGGTTGATGCTTATCAAGAAGTTCCATCACAAATCGCAGAACTCTTATGCATAGCCATTACGGCAACTTCCAGTCATGGAGATTGGGCCTATAAACTTATTAACCTCAGTTCGATTTAAGAATCACCAAAACCTGTCTTTCTGACCTGCCCGTCCGTTCAGGCGGACGCAGGAAGAATCTTCGTAACTTCAAAAATCATTACTTTTTCTTAAAGGATCTCTGAGTTGAAGAAAGATCTTTCTTTTCAATCAAGATGACATGTTTTGATGATTCTTGATAAATATTTAGCTCGAAATTAGGTTATTATGAAGTGTTTCAGGAATTGATAAACTCTTGATTTTAGGTCATTCAAGCCAAACTCAGATTATAAGCATGAGATACGCCATCAAAGTGGTTTTTAGCTGATAAGCATTATGCTTTTAACTGATCATGTTCATGGAAACAGTTCGTGTTAATAAGTTGCTTCGTGGTACACCCAATGAGAATAGTTATGGAAGAATTTAGAAGGGAAATCGATGCTATTTTGGAAGATCATGAGTCGGGATCAACGATACTTCTTGACAAGATCATTTTGTCACTGGATCAAAGAGATATTCCAGAGGAAGAACTTTGCTTGGCTTTTGAAAGATTAGGGACGATTGATCCAGCCATGGTTATTATACATCATTTCATCAATGAAGATGAAGCCCGGAATCGGACGAGGGTTTTTAAGGTATTTACACAGGTATAAAAAGACCTGGAAGAATATTGAAGTACCAATTGCCAGACGTTTATCAAAACACCTCAACCATCAAGGACTCTGGGTACTCGTACATAGTTACAGTGGGACCATCTGAGATCCTTTAAACAACGCCTAACCACAGGTTTTGAAACAGGACATTTTTCAGTATCAAAGCCTGACTTTAATCATAGTATCACTCCTGCAAGCGGCCTAGATTCTATCATGGAATGTCCATAAGAATCTTATTTCATACCGTCCTAAAAATGATAAGAGGCTTACATTAAATTCCATTAAGTGCTAATTAAAAAATATGCAATACACATGAAAAAGAAAGAAGACGTCCATTTACATGTAAAATTGATCAGCAAGGAAAATAAGGAACCCTTGAAGGGAGATGATTATGTTGTGCATTTCTTTGATAAGGATCTGGTGGTAGACGATTATTTAGGTGAATCCTCACTAGATGATTTTGGACATGCTCAAATTATTGTGCACAGCAAAGACTATAAGGTAGGTGGCTCTTTTCTGGAAAGACACCCGGATATTTATTTAAAGTTTTTAAGGGCGAGAATGAAACATATAAGAGCTCTGTCTTTAAGAATGCCCATCTCGAGGAAGCAAAGGACTATCCTGCTTCGGGAAGATCTCACTACGATTTAGGAACATTTATTATTTGAGATAGTCCTATGCTCTCTAAAGTGATCAATGGAATGAATAACTCCTCTATAATCTTCGAAGATGTAATCAAGCATGTCAAAGAGGATATTCAACGTAATGTAGACGAAAAGACACGCCTGTCTGGGAAGCACTTTTTTAAGGAGCCCATCAAATACTACGGGACGAAAACTGCCATTGTGCGCAAGATTGCAAAGAAGTATTACAAAGTTTTGAGTGGCACTCCCAAAGCAACCTTGTTTGATTTATGTACAGAATTGTGGAAATCTGGCTATCTGGAAGAAGCTTTTGTGGCATGTGAGTGGTCTTATTCTATTCGAAAGAAATTTCAGGAAGAGGATTTTGAAGTATTTCAGCATTGGGTAGAGTCATATGTGAACAACTGGGCATCATGCGATACACTTTGCAATCATACGATTGGGAGCTTCCTGGAGATGTACCCTCAATACTTGGAAGAGTTGAAAGTATGGGCTCAATCTCCGAATAGATGGATGCGAAGAGCGGCTACTGTATCACTAATAGTTCCGGCCAGGAAGGGTAAGTTTTTGGAGAAAATCTTGATGCTTGCTGATATATTATTGATGGACACAGATGATTTAGTACAAAAGGGATACGGCTGGATGCTCAAAGTGGCAAGCAAACATCATCAAGATGAAGTATTTGATTTTGTTATGAAGAACAAGGCTGAGATGCCTCGCACTGCTTTACGTTACGCTATTGAAAAAATGCCGAAGGACAAAAGAGCAGTGGCCATGAAAAAGTAGTAGCCAGAGAAATTTAATGAGAAAACAAATTTTATAATTATGCCAAGACCAACAACAAAGAATGAGTTAGTATCACTAAGTGATAAAAACTATCAAAAACTGAATGATTTCATAGATCAACTGCTCGAGATAAAAAGGCAAAGTGATTTTCCAGAAGGCACACTCAATAGAAATATTAGTGACGTGATATGCCATTTGCATCACTGGCATCTTATGGTGATAGACTGGTATAAAGTTGGAATGACTGGAGAGAAGCCTGATATTCCTGCTAAAGGATATACCTGGAAAACTGTTCCTGACCTCAATCGGGAAATTCAGAAAAAGTATTCCGGCAATTCCCTGGAAAAGTCTAGAGAGTTATTTGCAGGTACACACAAAAAAATGAGTGATCTTATAAATAAGCATTCAGATGAGGAACTGTTTGAAAAGAAAAGATATAAATGGACAGGAACTACTTCTTTAGGAGCCTATCTGATTTCAGCCACATCCAGCCATTATGATTGGGCGTATAAGCTTATTAAGAAGTGTACGAAATAGAGAGAAACATCCTACACATTACTACGCCACACTGTCAATGGCCCTCCGCAATACTTGAGCGGAAAGTGCTAGTTTTTCTTGTTCTGAAGAAGTCATTTCTACTTCGATGAGTCGGTCAATTCCATTTTCACCAATGAGGGTAGGTACAGAAAGTGCGATATCACTTAATCCATAGGGACCATTGAGTGTAGAGGAAATGTTGCACACTCTTTTGTGCCCATACATTAACCATTTCAGCAGTGTTGCTGTTACCAATCCAATAGCATGATTGGTAGCTCCCTTTCGTTTAATAATCTCTTGAGCTGCTTTGCGAACCTGGATAGTGATGTTTTCTTCATCGGAGGTAGACCAACCTTCCCAGTTTCGAAGGGGCATGCCACCCACCATTGCTGAGGACCATAGCACTACTTCTGAATCTCCATGCTCGGCAATGACATTGGCATGAATGCTTTTAGGGTCAACCTTTATCCGCTTACCAATCATCTCGCGAAGACGTGCGGTATCTAGCATAGTCCCTGTGCCTATGACTCGTTCAACTGGCAAACCGGTGAATTTTTGATAGTAATAAGTCAGTACGTCCACGGGGTTTGATACAATGACTAATATGCCTTTATATTCTTTTAATTGGGATGAGATATCTTTCACGATTTTGATATTCTCTTTGAGTAAATCCAATCGGGTTTCGCCTGGTCTTCCACCTCGGCCAGCCGTTATTACTATCACATCGCAATGCTTCATGTCTTGTATAGAGCAAGCCTGTGTATCAGCAGTGGGAAAAAATGAAGACCCATGGTTTAAGTCCATTGCCTCGCCTTCAGCAATGTCCATATTGATGTCATTTAACAACAATTTTTTACACAACCCTTTTTGCAGTATTGATATTGCAACACTGGACCCGACCCAACCCATTCCAATGATGCCAATGGAGTTATTTTTCATTTTAGTTAGTTCAATCTAGTTTTTCAAAGGAAGATAGTAAATCGTTGAGGTTTGTGATATTCTGGACCTTAGTCAATTTTGGAAGCCATCCCCTGCACGATATGGGTATTCATCAAACATTCTTTCAATTACTTCATTTATTCGCTCTTCCGTTTTCTTTTTGAACTTTTCAGGAGTGCCTGTGGCAACACCGTGCCACACCAGTCTTTTTGTTTTGGTATCTACAAGATCCACGATGAGTGTTCCTTCGTCATAGTCTCGAACATGGACGGTAGTGTAGCCCCATCCTGAACCCCAAAAATTGTAATAATTTCCCCAATACCCGTAGTACCAGAATCTTGAATGATAAGGAAAATATGGTCCGTCATATCGAGTTACCTCTTCTGTTTTCTGCTCTATTTTCACATAGATATTGACCATTAAATCGGCCTGAGGAGCTTGTCTGTAGCCACGAGCTTCTAGTTGACGAGCAATGGCTTTTCTTATCCGCTGACCATTCAGATCATTGATGATCGGATCGTTTGGTAAATTCTCTGAAGGAGGCCCCATCTCAAATGTTAAATAACCGGCAAAAGCAGCTTCCTTGTCATAATCTGTGAATATCTGTACCGAACTACATGCACATACTATTGTGAGTAATAGTAATCTTGCTTTTTTCATAATTTTTCTGTTGAAATCAGGAATTTATTGAGCTGTATATCCACCATCAATAACCAGCTCCTCTCCGGTTACAAACTTTGATTCGTCGGAAGCCAGATACAAGGCGCCATATGCGATATCGTCAGGCTCTCCCATGTGTCCGATGGGGTGAAGCTCGTCAGTGGCTTTTCTTCCTTCTTCGATGCTGCCTCCACTTTGACCTAAAAAATCTTCTACGAGAGGAGTCCAGATAAAACCAGGATGAATAGAGTTTGCACGAATTTGTTCCGATGCATACAATAGCGCATCTGTTTTGGACATTGACCTTACAGCTCCTTTCGATGCATGATATGGAGGAATATCAGGGGCACTTATGATTCCATAAATGGATGACAAATTGATGATACTTGAAGGACCACTTTTTTTCATGTAAGGAACAGCATGCTTGGTGCAGAAGAATACACCTTTCACATTGACGGCCATCACTTGATCCCATTCTTCTTCAGTAACCTGATCGGTAGGTGCATTAGCTCCAGCAATTCCGGCATTGTTTACCAGTACATTCAGCTTTCCCCATTTATCAAATACTTCCTTTAAGACGGTACTTACTTCTTTTTCATCTGTCACATCAAGGTGCCAATAAGCAGCTTCTCCACCGAGTCGTACTATTTTGTCGACCACTTTTCTTCCCTCTTCATCCAGTACATCAGTAACTGCCACTTTGGCGCCCTCTTTTGCAAAGAGCTCGGCTGTAGCTTCACCAATGCCCAGAGATGCTCCTGTTACTACCGCTACTTTTCCTTCTAATCGTTTCATAATTTATCTCCTTTAGTGATTGAATTCTTACTGCAAATTCAGTTAGAAAAACTCTTCAGGAAATGATGTAGATCAGCTAGAAAATTGATTGTAGCGAGGTATCAGATATGTTCAAAAAGTTGAAACGATTCTAAGTATTCGGGGACGATGACATTTTTCCACTCCATCTTTCTTATAGACCTGGCTAATTGATAGGAGCTCTCTGCTTCTCCATGCACGATGAATGTCCGCTTGGGCGGATTAGTGAAATGCCTTAGCCAATCAAGGATTTCTGTTTTATCTCCATGAGCTGAGAAACCGTTGAGTTTTCTGATGTTACATTTTATCGGAACATGTTGCCCGAAAATGCTCACAAACTCATCACCTTCCAAGATTTTTCGCCCTCGCGTACCTTCTGCCTGATAGCCTACAAACAAAACCGTGTCATTTTCTCTGGGCAGTCTATGATATAGATGATGGAGTATCCTTCCACCTGCACACATGCCACTTGCTGAGATGATGATTGCATTTTTAGTGACATTATTCAACGCTACTGAAGCATCCTGAGGCTGTAGATAGTGGAAATTTTTGTAGTCGAAAATACTGGGAGAATCTGCTTTTTTTAATTTGTGGTATTCGTGATGTTTCCTGTAAAGTGCTGTTGCGCTTATGGCCATTGGACTGTCAATGTAAACAGGCACATTCGGGATCAACCCTTGTTCCAAAAGTTGTTTAAGGTAGTACAAAATGGCTTGTGTTCTGCCTACAGCAAAAGAGGGAATGAGAAGACATCCATCATTTTGAAGTGTCTCATTGATGATTTCTTGAAAAAGGAGAATAGGATTTTCAGTCTTCACTTCTCGGTTTCCATAAGTGGATTCTACAAGTATGATATCAGCTTCTTGAAGCTTTTTGGATGGATGAAGCACCGGATGATTAGCAGGACCTAAGTCTCCTGAAAAGATAATTTTCTTCATCTGCTCATTGCCTGCTATTTGCATAGACACGATAGATGAGCCCAAAATATGCCCAGCATCTGAAAAAACAATTTCTACCTTAGAATTCAAGTGTACAGATTTTTCATAAGGATGACCTTGAAGCATTGAAAGTGCTTTTTTAGCGTCTTCAATGGTAAATAAAGGTTGTGGAGATGAGTGCCTTGAATATCCTTTCTTATGAGCCCATTCGGCTTCTTCTTCTTGTAGTTTAGCAGCATCGAGCAGCATGACTTCAAGTAAATCTGCCGTAGCTTCAGTGCAATAAATTGGGCCACTGAATCCCTGTCTGACCAACCTGGGGAGATAACCCGAGTGATCTATATGAGCATGCGTGAGCACTACTGCATTAATCGTCTTGGGGTCAATAGGGAATTCATTCCAATTTCGTTCTCGCAGGTCACGAACACCTTGGAACAATCCACAGTCAACCAGCAATCGTAAATTATCAATATCTAATAAATATTTTGATCCAGTAACTGTCTTGGCTGCACCTAAAAACTTAATTCGTATGTTCATTCAATGTTTTGTTTTAGAGATCATGAGGTCTTCGAATAAAGATCATTTTGTTGCCCTCTTTTAGTTTTCTGCGAAATCCTAGCAGGTGAAAAAAGTCAATCACGTACCATCTCGCAATTTTTCTATTAACCACTATGGTGTGATCCAATTCCTTATACTTTCCAATTCCAGGTAAGAACTGGATGAAGCGATGGAAATGGATTTTTCTAAGAAATGCTGATACGTCTAGCCAAAATTTTCTAATTTCTCTCACAATGAAAAACCCATCATTTCCAAGCTTTTGATACAAAGGCATGAATAACCGACCTTTTTCTGGAGATTGCACCTGGCTGTCCAACTCTTTTGCTAAAACCTCATTTTTTCGAACCGGCTGAAAATTTATGTATCCAGAGTTCATAGTAAATGATGAATTAGTATCTACCTGATGCCTATATCTTACCTCAAATATCCTTTTACCATCTAGGGCATTCTTAGCTAATACTTCATACGTATGTTTCGCCTCTGGTATTTGAGTGCTGTTTATGCAGTCTGCGAATGATAGAGTAGACCAAATGATGGCTTCATGATTTTCTATGGAAGATAGGGCATCATGTTGTCCTCCCTCAACCCCGATGGCAATGTGTCCAAGTTCATTGATGTAGCTAAGGATCGTTCCATCAAGATGTTCTTCTAATCCGAGGATAATGGGAAGTGGATATCTTCTTGCGAAGAAGCGATTTTTCAACGTATCATTGATGGATATAAATGGCTGACTCTCTGAAGAAGTCGTGTGAAGATCTAGAAAAATTATGGGTCCTAAGCTTTTTGCTATTTCCTGATGAATTATTTTCCACAAATACTTCTGCTCTAAATCTTCAACAAGGTCTTCAGGAAAATCTTCATATCCTTCATCCAACATTTTTATGCGCTCTTCTGTCCACACCCTGTTCAAGTCCATATCTATAAACCTTTCGTGCTCTGTACTTGCTGTCATATTCCCCCATACGCCGATGATTTTTCCTTCGAAATCGGGTTCTAATCTCCTGAGAGTTTCTATGACGCGCTCAAAAGCTATTTTTCCTGTCGGCTCATTGCCATGAATGCTACAAAAGCAGATGATTGTTGTGCCTGATTCACCTCGATCATAAGTTCCAATGATTCGTTTGAGTTGTGATTTATTTTTATTGTTGATGGGTATGATTACCGGTTCCATTGGCTTTTCTTTTGGTTCAACCATTTTTTAATAAGTCTCATAAAATCACGTTCAGTAATGATGCCGACCAAATAACCATTATCTGTGACAGGTAGGCCGCTCAAGTTTTGTTCTGTCATGAGTTTTGTTACCTCTGTTATGTCTGTTTCAGGGCTTATAGAGATTGGGTCATTTAGCATTATTTCTTTTACTATGATTTCTGCTGTATTTCCAAGTCCTTTTTGTATTTGATTGGAGGTGATAAGGCCCCTTAGTTTCCCGTTTTTATCCTCTACCGGAATGTGTCTTACATTTTTCCAGATCATCATATTGCTCGCAAGCTTTACAGGATCATCCTCTCGCACAGTGAACAAATCCCTGGACATTATTTGCGCAGCTTTTAAATCGCGTGATAGATCGATTTCTTCTTTATTAAAAGTTGATTTCCATCGATGAATAGGAATGTTCTTTTTTTGCTGTTTGATCATTACGTTCGTGAGATTCATTGCTGCAATGGAAGGAGTGCTTTCTTTTTTGAACTCCTTATATGCGTCTAGCATCCATTGAGATCCTGTACTTTCTGTTTTGACTCTATCTTCAATAACTCCGAGGTACTTTTGAATATCTCTTGAGACTATTCCAGCCTTAATGAGCCCTTCTTTGGCCAATGGAAGTAGTTCGGATAGAATCAATTCTTTTGCTGGAATACGTTTGTGGTTGATCCATTTGAACTGAGCACCTAAGCCCATTCTAGCAGCTTTGATAAAGTTTGAGCGGGCATCTTCAAAGTCTATCAACTTAGACAAGTCTTTGTATTCGTCGGGTGGTGCATTCATCAATCCAAGCCAGAAAGCAGAATTTGCCACTTCATCCACCACCGTGGGGCCGGATGGAATGTATCTGCATTCTATTCTTAAGTGAGGCTTCCCGTTAGTGATGCCGTAGCATCCCCTGTTCCATCGGTATACTGAGCCATTGTTTATGCTTAATGCTTTTAGTTTTGGGATTTCACCCTTTTTGAGTAGATCTAATGAATCTTCTGTATCCAGGCTTTGCAGCAGTACCGGATATCGGGTAATATCATCTTTAAATATCTCCGTGATGGAATTACTGATCCAGTGTGTTCCAAAAGTGACTCTTGGGGCTTTTTCAAGGAGGCCATGAGTAGATTTACGCTCATCTATTGACTGCTGGAAAAGGGCTATACGCGTCTCTCTCCACAAACGCTTGCCGAGTAGCAAAGGTGAGTTGGTAGCCATAGACAATACAGGCCCGGCTATGACTTGCGCCCAATTGTATTTCTTAGAGAAGTCTTCAGCACTAACTTGTAAATGAACTTGAAAACTTGTAGTACATCCCTCGAACATGGTATTATCATGCTTGGTAATTAGCTGGTCAGCTCCTTCGATTCTGAATTCATAAGGTTCACCTCTCGTTGCACTAAACAGATCATTTATGGTCTTGTATCGACCGATAGGGGTGAAGAAATCAGAGGTCAAGTGTTCTCTTTCAATGGTGGGAAGAATACCTACTAGCACAACGTCAGTATCGATTGTCTTTGCAGTGCTTGTCAAATAACTGATATGCTTGATCAGGTTTGCTTCCAAAGTGTTGAGGCTTTCATGCGTAAATTCAAGAGGGTCCAAATTGATCTCTGCATTATAGCTTGCATGTTCATAGGTGAAATGCTTGTCACGAATGATATCCAGTACTTTTGAATTGACAGGAGCAGGTTGATAATTCTTGTCAACAAAGCATACTTCTTGCTCTGCTCCAATGCGCTGAATAGAAGATTCAATGAGCCCTTCTTTGATCATGAAATCAAGTGCCTCTATATCTCGAGACAATGAATCCATCAGAATTCTTCTTTCTTGTGCAGTTTGTACTGCTTTGACATCTAAAGACCCCATACTACTAATTTTGCATCTAAGCATTAAAGAAGTGAGGAATGCCTAAATGAGAGTATGAGAATGATCAAGTGGAAGTATGATCTTGATCTGATAACCTGCTATGCCAATTAGTAATTTAGTTTTATCAAAAAAACATTGTCATATCGAACCTGCCTGCGTTAGGCAGGTGAAATGTGATATCTCATCAGCACTTATCAGCTTGCATAGCAATCAAGATGGGTTATGGTTTGGAAATATTTCTCCTACTGCCGAAAAGACAAGCTTTTTGTCGGTACACAAAAATTAATTGGCATAACTGGTTCTTGTAGTTATTTCTAAATTAAAAAGTGCTTGTTGGCGACTATTTCAAGTTGTTCAATATCAGTGATTTTAATTTTTCCTGATTCGATTTGGATGAGTCCTTCTTCTTTTAGATCGGATAAAACGCGTATAGCTGTTTCAGTGGCAGTTCCAATCATATTGGCCAAATCTTCTCGAGAAATACTCAAAAAAGTAGGTTCATCGGGTTTGCCAAATTTCTTGTTTACTTCAATGAGGGCTTTGGCTGTTCTTTGCCTTACTGTGCTATAAGCTTGATGAAGCAATTGGTTTTCTTTTTCTGCCACTTTGTGGGAAAGGAGTTCAATGAATTTTTTAGAAACTTCCGGATTTCCATAGATAAGTTTCATAAAGTCGTCCTTTGGGATCAATACCAATTCTGTTTCTTCAAGTGTAGTAGCAGACTCTCCATACTCACCTTCTAATAAAGATTCGTATCCGAAAAAATCATTTTCAATATAGATGCCAGTGATCAACTCTTTGCCTTCCTCATTGGTCTTATAGGTTTTTACCTTACCTTTTTTTAAGTACATAAGAGATAGTGGAGTGTCCCCCTCTAGAAATATGTCTTTTTTCTTTTTGTAAATTCTCGTTTTTCGTTCGTTTCTTATTTCCGAAAGATTGTGAATACTGTTGGCTTCATCGATCAAATGATTAAGTCCCTCTAATCCTTGTCCAAAGTCCCTTTTGGCTGTCTCTGATTTTTTCAGTCGTATTTCCACTGCATCAAGCAATTCTGTATCGTCAAAAGGCTTGGTTAGGTAGTCATCTGCACCTAGGTTCATGCCTTTGCGTATATCAGATTTCTCTGCCTTGGCAGTCATGAAAATAAAAGGAATGTTTCTGGAGGCTTCTTTCTTATTCAGAATATGAAGTACACCGTACCCATCCAGTTCAGGCATTGTAATATCACAAATGATCAAATCAGGTAACTCTTGGTTTACGAGTTCTACTCCAGCTTTTCCATTACATGCGGTTTTCACATCAAAATCTGCTAATTCCAATATCTCTGTAATGTTTTCGCGTACTTCTACATTATCTTCTATGATCAATATTTTCTTCATAACTATCATTTTTGAAGCAGTACAATAGTACGTGATGAAAAATATCAGAATTATGATTTTCGTCAAGGGGAGGGCTATAATGAATCAGTTTATCAGCCAATCCATTGATCGAGCAACTCGCCTGTGAAGTAGGCTAAAGTGGCAGCAATAGTTCCCAATGATAATGTCTCCACTATTCTTCTTAGTTTGTTTGATTGAGTCACTATTCCTTTTAAAAGACCAATGGCTATGAATGATACACCGGTTAGTAGAGAGGAGTAAAAGAAAAGGTTTACCTGACCAGGTAGAAAGAAATCATAGATATAGATCAGAAGAGGAACGGCTCCTGCGATTAGAAAAGATATAAATGTTGCCAAGCCTATAGCCACTGAATTCCTTTGTTCTTTGATCATGTTGAGTTCGTGCTTCATCATGATATCAACCCATTCGTCTCTGTTTTCAGTGATTTTGCTTACTACACTTTCCAGGAGCGTGCCTTTGAACCCTTTTTCTTGAAATATATCTCTTACCTCTTGTACTTCCGATTCACGTAAATTTTCGATCTCCCAGTATTCTTGTTGCTTAAACTTTTCGTATTGAAGTTTCTCAGATTTTGAGGACAAGTAACTGCCTATAGACATAGAGAATCCATCGGCAATGAGATTTGCTACACCCAGAATAATCACAATTGAACTATTTAAGTTGGCACCAGCTGCTCCAGCAACCACTGCAAAGGTGCTAATGCTACCATCAATGCTACCATAGACTACCTCTGTTAGATATTGCTGAATTTGTTTCATAATGAGACTGCTTTCTTGTAGACCGTCACTTTAGTAAGCTTAGGGATAAACTCGTGATTTCGGTATGATTTTGATCAATAGGAAAGCTATAACTCATCAGTGAGTATAAAAGGAATACCACTATTTGATGTTAAAATTATAATTATCATAGTCTTTAATGACTTAAATCATTTTCATCAGGATTTCTTTCATACAATTTTCGATTTTGAAACCAAACGTTCCTTAATGAAGATTTTGACAATACTTGGAATAGCGTTGACCCTATTGGTGCAAGTACCAAGGAAAGTCGAAAATTCTTTTAATCGAAAATTTCCTAGCGTTAAGAATGCCTTGTGGTCCTTTGAAGATGATAATTATCATTTATCATTCGAGCATTTTGGGCAACAAAAGACGGCCATATTTAGATATAATGGAGAGTGGGTTAAAACCCTTGTGACGATCGAGCTAAGTGAACTAATGTTTTGTATACGTGATCACTTGAGGTTGAAGCATAAGGATAAGAGGGTGGGAAACGCCTATTATGTAGTCACCCCAGAGTTATGTGAATATCATGTGTATATGGAACGAGAGGAAAATGGAGAAACATGTATCGAAGAAGATCCTCTAATTTTTGATGAAAACTGTGAATTCTATCGAAAACCGAACCTACCCTAGATTATGAACATCCGAAAGGATCATTCCATCGGACATTTGAATAATTCGGTCAGTAGCTTTTGCGAAATCCATGTCGTGAGTTACTACCAGAAGCGAAAGATTATTCTCCTCACTTAGCTGCTTGAAAATATCAAAAACATTACTTGCGTTTTTGCTATCAAGATTCCCTGTGGGTTCATCGCCCATTATGATGGACGGTTCATTGATCAAAGCTCTTGCGATGGCAACACGCTGCTTTTGTCCACCTGAAATCTTCATGGACAGCTTTTTTGCCTGATCATCAATGTCTAATAGTTTCAGTTTTTCAATGGCGTCATGCTCGATTTCTTCGGAGGTCTTTATCCCCAATTTTTTGGCAGGAAGCATTACATTTTCCAAAACCGTAAATTCTGGAAGCAGGTAATGAAACTGGAAAACAAAACCGATATGCTGGTTTCTAATTAACGAGAGCTCGTTGTTAGTCATTCCAGTTAGTTTTTTGTTATTAAGAGAAAGCTCTCCTTCATAATCTGTATCCATCGTTGAAAGGATGTACAGTAAGGTAGACTTACCACATCCTGACTTCCCCATTATAGAAACAAATTCTCCTTTTTCGACTGTTAAGTTGATGTCTTTCAAAACATGAAATAATGGATCATGAAAGTATTTTTGTATGTTCTGAGCAACCAGAATGTGTTCTTTTTCAATCATCACTGACTTCTTATGATTTGTACAGGATCAATTTTTCGAGCCTTCTGAGCAGGAAGGTAGCCTGCCAGAAAAGTAGAGATGATAGCGAACGTAATACCAATGATGTAGTAAGCGGGATCGAAGTTTACCGGATAAGTCTTTATCGTTGGCAGTGCTTGTGTCTCAAAGGGAGTGTGAGCAATCATGCTGGATAGGATATACCCTATGACCAATCCTACGATACCTCCAACGAAACCAATAATGATTGCTTGGGTGATGAAAATGTATTGTACATCTGCCCCTGAAAATCCAGTAGCTTTTAAGATGGCAATGTCATTCATCTTTTCATAGATGAACATGTTCAATATATTGTAGATACCAAATCCTGCTACCAATAATAAGGTAATAGATACAGCATAGGTAATGATATTTCTAATGGAGGTTCCTGTTTCAAATTGGGCGTTTGCTGTTTTGATATCGATAGCCGTAAGATCAAAATTCTTGCTGATTTCCTTCGCCATTCCTCTTGCAAGATTCATATCATAAAGTTTCACATTTATATCAGTGATATAGCTGTCTGTTTCACCCATTATGCCTTGTGCTTTCTTCAGATTTGTGAAGCAGTGTGTATCATCTATCTCAGCTAACCCACTTTGATAAATGCCTACAATCCTTAATGGGAAGATGTCTCCTTGTGAGGTGATGATCTGTATCCTATCATTTAACCCGACAGACATTTTTTTTGCAATCCCAGCTCCTAAGAGAATGCCATTGGGGACATTGGCAAGTTTTTGTATACTGCCCTCTATAATGTAATCTCCCAGACTGAAGAGTCGGTCTTCTTCTAAAGGGTAAGTGCCATTCATTACACCGTTTAACTTTATTGATCCTGCTACAAAAAATACCTGAGTGGTCACTTTTGGAATCACTCCCTTTACCTTCGGATTCTTTCTAAGATGGTTTAAAATGGGGATTGCATTGTGAATGCTAAGTTGATTTTGTTTTGGCTGGATTGAGTGTACCACCTTCATGGAATTGTCAAAAGCTTTTAGCAAGTCTATAGGCTGCTTGTCGCTAGGCTTTATTTCATTGAAAATGTGAATGTGAGGTGTGCTATTGAGAATCAATCCATCGAGCAATCCATTGAGCCCAGTCATAAAACTGACCAACGTAATGAATGTCCCAATTCCGAAGGTAACTCCTAGTGTTGCAATGAGTGTTTGTTTGAACTTTGAGAAGAGATGAATCTTAGCGATTCCAAGTATGATTGAATAATTTACCATCAGTTCGGCTTTATTAAAACACTACCAGAGTCAAGCCCTGAGATGATCTCTACATATTCAAAATTTCTTACGCCTGTTTCCACTTTCACTTTACCTTCTGTAGTCATCGCCCATGTATCATCCATCAAGTAGTCTAGTGGAATTGAAAGTGCTGCTTCTTTTTTTGAAATAATGATATTTGCCTCTCCCGTGAGTCCGGAATACAGTATTTCAGGTTGGTTTTCAAATTCACCCTCTACAAGGAAAGTTTGTGATTCGTTCGCTATACTCGGAACTATTTTCGAAACTTTTGCGAAGAATACATCTTCTCCATAAGCATCCAGTACTACCAATACTTCTTGCCCTGTTTTAATTCTAATGATGTCTACCTCATCCACCAGCATTTCTATGATGAATTTGCCCTCGCTTCCAATAGAAGCAATAGGCTCCTGTCCTGAAACCAATTCTCCGGGACTCTTATGAACCTTATAAACTTTGCCATGTATTTTGCTTCTTACTATGTAATCCTTGCTTTTTGTGTAGCTACTGATGTAGCTGTTTTCAGCTTGCTTCAGTTGAGCTTCCAACTCATGTCGAGTCCTTTCATATTTGTTCTGAAGAAGATCCAGATTTTTTCGAGCTACTTCATAATTTAGTTTTCGGTTATCGAACTCATTCTTGGTACCTATGTTTTGTTTCCACATTTTTTTTTGCTTGACAAAATAGATTGAGTCATTTTTAAGTTTCAATGCGGCAACAGCTATTTCATTTTCTTGCTCTGCGAGAATGTTTGCACTGCCTGAATAGTTAGCTCTTTTAAGGTCTAGTACAAGCTTTGAATTTTGCTCATTTAATCTGGGAGTAATATCTGTGATCTTGATAACAGTTTCACCCTCATTGATCAAATCTCCTTCTTCGATGAATACTTGATCTACAATACCACTTACCGCAGCATAGACTTCATATAGGCTATCTGGTTGAATGGTAACCGAAGAATATACAGATTCAGTTATAGGTAAAATAGATGGCTTGATTTGATCTTCATGGTTGGAGCAGGAGAAAAAAGACCAAGACAATACAAAAAAAAGCTTTTTAAGACCAAATCTCATTTGCTAAATCAGTTATTATGTTGAGTGCTTAATCTCTGTTTATAGATTCTAACATATTATAACTTGTGTTAGGACACATCCTGATTTTTATCACGTAGATTGAGTGGCATTGCGGTTTCAGAATAATGATGTTTATTATTGATTTTCTTGATGAGTGTCATTATAAATGTTTGATTATATCTATTCCTTTATTCAATATTCAAAACGAAAAAAAACATGGAAGAAAGGCACAGAAAAATGGATGAATGGAAATCATCACTCGAGCATTTAAGGGTTCAATTAAATCTGGGTTTGGAAGAGGCGAAGGATGAATTTGAAAAGCAAAAAGAGAACCTAAAAGATTGGGTAGATGCTGTCTCACAGAAGCTTCATCAAGCCCAGGGTTTTACAGAGGATAAAGCAGCCAAACTTAAGACAAGCTTGGAGGAGCTGAGAGTTCAGGCGGCACTTGGAAGAGCAGAAACAGAAGAGGCTCTGGATGAACAACGTCATAAGATGAGTGAGAAAATCCATAACCTGAAGCATGATGTTAACCAAGCATATCAAAAAACTAAAGGCAATACGAATGAGCTACTTTCGGAGACAAAAGATCGCTTGGATGATCTTCATACTCGGTTCGATCTATTCAGACTTCAGGCACATCTGGCAAAAATGGAAACAGATGATGCGTGGGAGGAAAGAAAGAAAGATTTATCTGGAAAGATGCATGATATTAACCTGAAACTGGAAGAGGGGAAGGAAGCCGCTGTAGAAAAATGGGATCACTTTAAGGAAGAAATGTCTGAGGCATGGAGCCATTTTCGAGGCGCATTCAAACCATAAAATCACACACATTTGTTACTCAATTATGTTCCCATTTTTGATATACTCTTTGGCTTATGCCTTGTGCTATTTGAGATTGTTAAGAATAAAAGGAAATGCATCACGGCTTAGCTTTGCGCAGTATCCCGAAGGTTTATTGTGTATAGGTGTTGTTGGGCGTTTTTAGGTTAAACATTAACTCCAAAAGATAACCTACAAACGCAGATAAACCCATTGCAATTGTACCCCATATGGTAATCCGTATGATTGCTTTTGAGATACTTGAACCTCCTGTTTTTGCAGAAGTTGCTCCTAGAATAATTAGAAATATGATGGTGAATCCATAGAGCCAATATTCTAATCCTTTTACTGGCACAAAAAGAATAACTAAAAGTGGTAAAATACCTCCAATTGTAAATGCTGCACCTGATGCTAGTGCTGCTTGAATAGGATTGGCTTTGCTGATTTCATTAATTCCTAATTCATCTCTTATATGGGTTCCTAATGCATCTACTTCGGTTAGTTCCTTTGCTACTTGCATAGCTGTGTTACTTTTCAAGCCTCTTTTCTCATAGATTTGAGCTAATATGTTTAACTCTACATCTGGCATTTCTTCAAGCTCCCTTTTCTCTCTTGCAATATCAGCTTTTTCAGTATCTGTCTGTGAGCTTACGGATACATATTCACCAGCAGCCATTGATAAAGCTCCAGCTACAAGTCCCGCAACTGTAGCTAAAACGGTCAGTTCTGTTGTTGTACTTGCTGTTGCGACACCAATTGCAAGACTTGAAATTGAAATAATTCCATCGTTTGCTCCCAAAACTGCGGCTCTTAACCAATTGCTTCGATGGATGTAATGACTATCTAAATAGTTGTCAATTGTGATATTTCCCATTTAGTTAATTTTCAAGCTGTTGTTTGACTATTTCTCGGACTTTACTGTAACTCTTGTTTTTATAAAGCAAAATCAATTTCCCTGTTATGTGATTCAGATTCTCATCAGAATATGCTTTAATCAGTCTGTTGAATATTTCGTCAATTTCCATACTTACCATCTCCTAAGGTCATTTAGCATTACATGCAGTCTGATTTTTTGTTTCTTAGCTTATACAACGAACCTGTTTTTGCATTTTATAGAATCAGGTTGAACAAGAACCCGGAGACAATGATAAAGAGCACAACCACTCCGAAGAAAATTGCAATAAGGCGCATGGTCATTACTTTCTTAAGTAAAGTGGCTTCAGGTAATGAAAGCCCAATGGTACTCATCATAAATGCAATAGCAGTTCCAATTGGAACACCCTTTGCAACAAGTACCTGAATTACTGGAACGATTCCTGCCGCATTCGCATATATGGGTACAGCCAGAATCACAGCCAAAGGAACTGTCCACCATTGTCCTCCGCTAAGATATTGTTGGAAGAAATTTTCGGGTACGTATCCATGCATTATTGCACCAATACCAATGCCAATAATCACATATGATACAACTGTCTTTACGATGCTCCATGCACCACTAGCAATTACTGGAATTCGCTCAATAAAAGTTCGATTCTCTTCCTCAAATGCGTTCTTTTCCGTACCCGATTTTGCTAAAAGCTGTTTTACCCAATCTGTCAGATAGTTTTTAAGATTCAATTTTCCCAAAACCCATCCACCTATTGCTCCAAGTAAAATCCCAGAAAGAGCATAGATCAGGGTGATTTTCCAACCAAACATGCCTATAAAAAGAGCTAAAGCTACTTCGTTGACCAGAGGAGAAGTAATTAGAAAAGAAAAGGTTACTCCCAAAGGAATACCTCCCTGCACAAACCCAATAAATAAGGGGACTGAAGAGCAAGAACAGAAAGGGGTCATTGCGCCAAATATGGAGGCAAATAAATGTTCCAGACCATAAAATCTATGGCGACTCAAAAAGTTCCTTAGACGCTCTACCGGGAAATAGGAGTTAACGACTCCCATAAAAAAGATAATAAGAAAAAGAAGTATTAGAATTTTAAGTGTGTCGTAAACAAAGAAGTTCAGGGCCTCACCCAGATGACTTTCTGGGGCAACACTGAAGACTGAATAAATTAACCAGTCAGCAAAATTTTGTAACTGGTCAAACATTAAATTAATGCGTTTTTTATTTCAGCAATTGTAGGGACGTACCCTTTAGATTTAACTACTTCATCTATGACCAAAGCAGGTGTGGATAGTATGTTGTACTGCATGATCTGCTGAATGTCTTCGACTTTTATTACTTCAGCATCAATTCCAAGCTCTTTTATGGCTTTCTGGACAACCGCTTCAGTTTGCTTACATTTTGGGCATCCCATTCCTAATATCTTAATCGTTTTCATTGCATGTTTTTAATTATGGCAAGATATGAGCGATGATTTCTGAAAAGAATGACACATATCAACTCAAAGGCATACTTAAGTCAACAGTAAAGAGTTCATCAATATTTTACAAGAGCGATCTTCTCTGGCTCTAGAATTGTAATCAATTTCCCATCTGCTCTTAGCTGCTTGTCTTTTTTGAATTCTTACTAATAGATTCGGGAGAAGTTCCAACCATACCTGCAAGATCAGCTTTGCTAACTTCAAAAGTTATACAGGTGCTATACCATTTAGCATATGCATCATAGAGTTTTAGCAAGCTACCGGCTGCCCTTTTTCTTACAGTATTGTATGCCATTTCCATAAGCTCAACTTCTATATTGAGTAAGTTCTTGGAGATTAGTTTTATCAAATGACCCGACACCTATTGTTAACCAGATATGAAGTCTTTTTTCCATGTGTATAATTTTTCCATGTGTATAATAGGTAGTTAATTGACGTATTGAAGTAATGAATTGATTCTAAGTCTAAGTGTTTGAGAAGAAGGTTCTTAATGATTGTATTCATGATATAGTCTGAGTGAAATCATGCTTTCTAAAGCTGATTAGATGTTTCTTTGGTTAGAATAGATTCCGAAAAGAGATATGAAAAATTTAATCACTAATTTGTCAGCCAGCAGGGCTGCTATGACTGTAGGGGTTGCATTTATAACATCGATTTTATTGGTAACCTTGATAGATGATTTTATTTTAGCCAATTTCATAGTGCCTGGAGATACCGTAGCTTTAGCAAAAGATATTGATGCAGAAGGTAGACTGTTGGGGTTTGCTATTGTCGGTTATCTAATTGTTCTTGTACTTGATGCTATTATTGGTCTTGCACTTTATGTTGTGCTTAAAAAAGCCAATAAGAATCTAGCTTTACTAACATCAATCCTCAGGGTGATGTACGCTTTTACTTTAATGATTGGATTGTCTGCTCTGGCATTTCGAATTATCGATGTTTATGATTATGCTTCTGTAAAACTTTTAGGATACGTATTTTTTGCCTTTCACATTTTTGTACTTGGTTATTCGGTCTTCAAATCAGAATATATGCCGAAAACCCTAGGCATTTTGTTAGTGATAGCGTCTTTTACATACATCGTATTTTTTGTGGATTTTCATCTAACTCAAACACTAGGTTTAATTATCATGTCAACAATGGCTATTGCAGAGCTATCACTAAGTATCTGGCTTATGGTGAAAAGAAATAGGCTACCTGAACATTAGAAAAATCAAAAAAAATAGCAGATATCTAAAGGAGAATTGGCGGATGCTTCTTGTTGATAAAAAAAAGGACCTATCATGATAGAAGTCATGCAGTAGAATCCCTGATAATCACATATTTACCAAGTTATAATTTACAAAATGAACAAGGTCTATGTGGGAGCATACAAAAGTATTTCTTTTGGAAACAGGCAAAATTGCCAGCTTTGCTGGTCGCTTTTTCAAAGAAGGTTTAAAGCCTCCCTTTGAATTAACCGAGATTGCAAGGCAGTGTTATACCATCGGGTATAAATCACTTCCTTTAGTAGGTATTACTGCTTTCATAATGGGATTGGTACTCACCATTCAATCAAGACCAACGCTGATGGAGTTTGGTGCAGAATCATGGTTGCCTTCGATGGTTGCGATTTCAATAGTTAGAGAAATGGGACCCGTGATTACAGCTTTGATTTGCGCGGGAAAGATTGGGTCAAGTATAGGAGCAGAACTTGGATCTATGAAAGTAACAGAACAAATTGATGCGATGGAAGTGTCAGGAACAAATCCATTTCAATACCTGGTAGCTACAAGAATTATCTCTACAACCTTGATGCTGCCAATACTCATTATTCTGGCGGATGCTATCGGTATTTACGGATCATATTTGGGAGTTAATATCAAAGGTTCTGTAAGCTTCACGCTCTTTTTTAGCCAGGTATTTGAAAACCTCTCATTTAGTGATGTAATACCGTCCACCATTAAATCTTTTTTCTTTGGGTTTGCTATTGGTCTTGTCGGGTGTTACAAAGGATACCATTCGGATAAAGGTACTCAAGGTGTTGGACGATCAGCAAACTCCGCAGTTGTGGTAGCTTCTCTTTTGGTGTTCATACTCGATTTAATTGCTGTTCAAATTGCTGACCTTTTTTATGATTTATGATAAAAACTATAGCAAAATGAATGATAATGAACTTTCGATAGAACTGGATAAGCCTGCTGTAGAAATCATTGATTTGCACAAATCATTTGGAAGTAATCATGTACTTCGTGGATTCAATCTGACACTTAATCAGGGAGAAAGTGTAGCTGTTATGGGTAAGTCGGGAAGCGGAAAGTCAGTATTGATCAAGTGTATTGTTGGGTTGATCCGACCAGATAAAGGTGATATTAAAGTTTTTGGTAAAAGCATTCTTGGGTTGGGGCAACAAGAATTGGATAAAGTAAGGACATTGATTGGATTTCTTTTCCAAAGCAACGCCCTTTACGACTCACTTACAGTAAAAGAAAATCTTGAATTTCCATTGAGAAGGTTGAGAATTCAAAAGTCTAGATCGGAGATAGATGAAATGATTATGGAGGCACTTGAAAATGTAGGTCTTCCTGACACTGGATCGTTAATGCCTGCTTCGCTTTCTGGAGGAATGAAAAAAAGGATAGGTGTAGCGAGAACCCTCATCCTCCGACCAAAAATCATTCTATATGATGAGCCTACAACTGGTTTAGATCCGGTCACTGGTAGAGAAATTGCTCATTTAATGATAGATGTACATAAAAAGTATAATACTTCTTCGATTATTATCTCCCATGATATGGCCTGTATAAAACGAACAGCTCATAGAATCGTAGCACTGAAAGATGGTGTCAACTATATGGAGGGTCGCTATGAAGAACTTAAACATTCAACTGATAACCATGTAAATGCATTTTTTCACTAATGAAGAATAACATTAATAAAAACATACGATTAGGCCTGTTTGTAATTATAGGTACTGTATTGTTCATTATCTCCATGTATCTCATCGGAGAAAAGCAAAACCTGTTTGGATCAACATTCACTGTACAAACAGTTTTCAAGAACGTTAATGGACTCCAGAAAGGAAATAATGTGCGGTACTCAGGAATTGATATTGGAACAGTACAAAGCATAACGATGCTTAATGATACATCGATTCTGGTTTCTATGATTATAAAAGATGAAATGAGACAGTTTATCAGAAAAGACGCTAGAGCTGCTATTGGCACAGATGGCCTATTGGGAAACAGGCTTATTAACATCAGCCCGGGAAACATTGCTTCAAGTACAGTATCCTCTGGGGATACCCTTCTTGCATTGTATGGGATGGATGAAGGAGAGATGCTACGTATTCTTGAGCGAACGAATAAGAATGTTGAGATTATCACAAGTGGCTTGGTAGGTATTACCAAAGAAATCCAAAGAGGAGAAGGTACCGTTGGAAAGCTGATTTCGGACCCCTATCTGGCCGACAATATTGAAACAACATTAGCCAATATTAAGAAGTCAAGTGAGAAAATGAATCAAATCTTCACCTCTATTGAAAAAAATGTCAATCAGATAAATCTTGGTGAAGGGACTTTGGGAGCTCTTTTGATGGACACTTCATTCGCTTCAAATATTGAATTAATTATCAGCGATTTTGCAGCTACAAGTAAGAATACCAACGAGATTACTGAAGAACTCAAAGTACTTATTCAGAATATTAGATCAGGTAAAGGAGCTGCTGGTAGCATAGTTGCCGACACCACGCTTGCCTTAAACCTTGAGGAAAGTATAGAAAATATCCAAATGGGATCTGCTGCCTTTAATGAAAATATGGAAGCTCTTAAGCACAACTTTCTTTTCAGAGGTTATTTCAAGAAGCAGGAAAAGAAGAAAAAGAAGAAATAGCTATCAAATAGTGTTACTAAAAATAGCTATTTTCAATGTTTAACTCTGAATCAATAAATGAGCTTCAGTTTCCATTGCCTTTCCCTCCAGATCCCTTTTTCTTCTTCTGTCTTGAGCTCGGTTTATTCATTTTCAATGAACTGAGTCAAGTATTGTAGTGATCTGGATCAATTAGATTAAAGAAATTAAGCCTGATTGCCATTATTAGCAGTGGAATTCCTATCTAAATATGACCTTAATCAGTTCTGCTAAAGTGGCGGTTGTCTAAATTGCCAGAAGGAAGCAACCTCTACGATATTATATGAATGAATTAGCGAAGCAAGTTCTAGAGTCCATCGGTATTGAATCTGAACTAATAGCAGAAATTCTATCGATTGGAAGATTGAAAAAAGCAAGTTCCGGCAAACCTGTAGTGGATTCTGAATCTTCAGGGAAGGAGATACCTCTTGTCTTGGAAGGTTTGTTGAAAGTGATGAGAAAAGACCCTGATGGGAAAGAAGTATTTCTGTATTATTTAGAAAAGGGAGAAACTTGTGCCATGTCCATAACGTGCTGTATGGATAACAGAAAGGTGGAGTATAGCTTAAAGGCTGAGGAGGATTCAATCATTTGGATGATCCCGACTCGCTACCTAGATTCTTGGATAGCAAAGTTTCCATCATTTAGGCGCTTTGTCTTGACCTCATATCAAACCCGATTTGATGAGTTACTAATAGCAATAGATAGCATTGTCTTTTCTAAAATGGATAGTAGATTGTATAAATATCTACTTGATACAAAACAGGCAACAGGCTCTTTTACGATTAATAAGACGCATGAGCAAATAGCTAAAGACCTGGACACTTCTCGTGTAGTTGTCTCCAGATTATTAAAGCAAATGGAAAGAGAAGAAAAAATTGAGCAGTATCGTAATAGAATAGAAATACTCTAACTCGAGTCAAACTCTTTAGGCCAACATACCTACCTCTGGACCATTTATTCAAGGTTATTCCCCAAGAAAATACTCACATATGCCATTATGTAACATTTGTTACGTCAACCACTCTTTGGGGATCGTTAGTCCTAATAGAAAATCAATAGAAAGAGCATAGAAGTAGAGTGGTGATTGGGTTGTTTAAGGGTCATTTCCATAATGGCCCTTTTTTATGCCTTTACATGAAACAAGTAAATATTATCCAATAAACCACTATCTGTAACAAATGTTACAAAAATCATGAATCAACTTTCGTAAACCTTCATTACAACTTAATAAAGAGGGGTTATAAGCTTGACTTAACTAAATAATTGGAGTGTAACAAAGGTTACAAAAAGTCGGAAATACTCACATCACCTTTGCAACAAATTAGAATTGAAAGAAATGATAAAACAGTTTTTTATAGTGCTTTTGAGTATAGTTGGATTGGTCTTTCAGGCTCAAAGTCAAGATACCCTGACCATTTCCCAATCTGAATTAATAGAGAAAATACTCGATAACAACCTGCAAGTAAAAGTCGCAAACAAGCAAATTGATATGGCTAAAGCGGACTACAGCCAGTCGAACGCATTGTTTCTGCCATCTGTCACTGCTTCGCACACGGCGATGTTTACGAACAACCCACTGATGGCATTTGGTTCAAAACTTAATCAGGAGATATTAACTCCTACAGACTTTGACCCGACCTTATTAAATGATCCTGATCGGATTGATAATTATGCTACCGACATTCAGGTGCAGCAGCCATTGCTCAATCTTGATGGAGCATACCAACGACAAGCTGCTAAAGTTCAATCAGAAGCCTACATGTTACAGGCAGGTCGAACTAGGGAGTACATCGAATTGGAAGGAAGTAAAGCATACATGCAATTGCAATTGGCCTATAAAGTAGTTGCAGTACTAAAAAAGGCTAAGATTACTGCTGATTTGGGGCTAAGTATGATGTCTGACTATTACGATGAGGGTTTGGTGCAAAAGACCGATGTGCTTGCCATTCAGGTGAGGCAGAGAGAAGTTGAAAATCAACTGAGGCAAGCGAAAAGTAACATTCAAAATGCTTCAGATTACCTGAGTTTTTTACTTGGAGAAGAATCAAATGGACAAGTTTATAAGCCAGCAAGTCAGATCACTGCGACGATTGAAGATGACGTCTATGTAGCTGAGGTGCCATCCTTCAGGAAGGATCTCAATGCGATGCGCAAGAAAGTTGAGGGATATGAAAAGATCTTAAAATCTAACCAGATGACTTCTTTACCAAGGATCAACGCCTTTGGGAGTTATCAGCTATACGATAACCAACCTCTCAGTTTTGGAGCAAATGGATATCTGGTGGGGGTTAGACTGTCTTGGAATTTATTTAACGGATACAAGAACATCGGGAAAATTCACAAAGCAAAAGCCGAGCTTGAAAAAGCACAAATTGAAAAGGAGAATTATAAAAATCAAAGTCAGATGGAACTCAATAAAACATATCGTCAGCTTGCCGATGCTGAAGCAAAGGTGACTTTATCAAAAGAGGTACTCAATCAGTCTGCGGAAGTTTATAGAATAAGAAAGGACAGGTTTGGTGAAGGCCTTGAAAAAATGACAGATGTGCTCACCTCTGAAACCCAAATGTTTCAAAAAGAGCTTGAGTATCAGCAGGCAATATTCGAATACAATTTCACGAAAGAATATCTAAGATTTTTAACCAGATAAGCAATGAAAATAACAAGTTATATAGGCATAGCAGTCACCGCACTATCAATCTTTAGTTGTGGAAAAAAGGATCAAACTGAGGACATGCGGCTGCCACCAATCCAAGTCAGAGTGAGTACAGGTTCTTCTATGCTGGAGGCATATCCTATCACAGCCAGCGGCAAAATTGAGGCAAGAAATAGCGCCAACTTAAGCACCAGGATGATGGGAATGATCACAAAATTGAACGTGAGTGTAGGCGAAAAAGTCAGAAAAGATCAGCAACTTCTTGTAATAAGTAATTCAGATCTGATTGCTAAGAAGTCCCAGATAGAGGCTTCCATTTTGCAGGCAACAAGCGCATTTCAGAATGCAGAAAAAGACTATAGGCGGTTTAAAACACTCTTCGAAAAAGAGAGCGCTTCAGAGAAAGAACTGGATGACATGGCTACCAGGTATGAAATAGCAAAGGCAAATCTTACAGCAGCCAGGGAGATAAAAAAAGAGATTGAAGCACAATTTTCTTACACGAACATTACATCTCCATTTGATGGCGTAGTGATAAACACATTCCTAAAACCAGGTGATATGGCAAATCCAGGCATGCCTCTGATAGCAGTTGAAGGAACGAATGAATATCAAGCAACCGTCCTTGTATCGGAGGCGGATATTTCAAATATTCAGAAAGGCTCGGAAGCCCTGGTATTAGTTAAGTCGCTTGGAAAGGAACTTCAGGGCACAGTGACTGAAGTGAGTCCTTCGGCAAAGAATACGGGAGGACAATACCTGGTGAAAATTGATTTAGATGACAAGGAAAACGGGGTGCTTACTGGAATGTTTGTGAACGTAAAATTCTCTATAAAGAACGCCTCTTCTTCACCGGGAGTGTCAGTGCCTAAAGCTGCTTTGATAAAACAAGGACAACTAACAGGTATTTATGCGATGGGCAATGGCGGGACAGCCATTCTCAGATGGCTTAGGATTGGAAAAGAAAATAATGGTAGCGTAGAGGTTCTTTCCGGCTTAAAAGCCAATGAGCAATTCATCGTATCAGCGAAAGGAAAGTTATACAATGGTGCCAAAGTCATTGTGGAAACAGATAAAAGCCAACAGTAATGCAAGAGGGAATTTCAGGTAAAGTCGCCAATTTTTTCATTAACTCTAAGCTCACCATTCTACTTATGGTGGCTTTGATGATCATTGGAGTTTACAGCTCGTTTCTGATTCCAAGGGAGGAAGAGCCACAAATCAATGTGCCGATGGCGGATTTGATGATAGGTTATCCTGGAGCTAGTCCTATGGAGGTAGAAAGTCGTGTAGTGAAGCCTTTGGAAAAGGTGATATCCAATATCAAAGGAGTGGAACATGTTCACAGTATGTCCATGAATGGGCAGGCTGTCATGATTGTACAGTTTTTCGTCGGTGAAGACATAGAACGCTCCTATGTCAAGCTCTACGATGAGCTGATGAAGCATCAAAATATATTTCCTGAGGGAGTTTATCAGCCTTTGGTGAAGACCAGGTCTATCGACGATGTGCCGATGCTTGGTCTCACGCTCTGGAGTGAACATTATGACGATTATCAACTTAGACGAATCGCCGAGGAACTCACATCAGAAATAGAAAAAATTAAAGATGTAGCTATCACAAAGCAAATCGGTGGAAGAACACGACAACTTAAAATTGTACTTGACAAGGACAAGATGGCGGAAAATGGCGTGGATCCCCTTGGAATCATGCAGATGATCAAGGCTGGAAATAGTAGTTCTCAATCTGGAAAAATCGTTGGGAATGATGAGGAATTTTTGGTCACAACTGGTAGATTTCTTACTACTGTTGAAGATGTTGAAAGCCTTGTTGTTGGAGTAAACAAGAATATGCCCGTTTACCTGAACCAGGTTGCTCAAGTAACCGATGGGCCATCAACTCCTTCAAATTATGTATCCTTTGGCTATGGTCATTCCAACGAAATCTTTGCAACCCATCCATCAGAGTATCCTGCGGTCACCATTTCTGTGGCTAAGGTAAAAGGAGCGGATGCCATGAAAGTATCCGAGAAGATACTTGAGCAAGTGGAGGGGTTAAGGAAAAATTTGATACCCGATGATGTCAAGATTGAAGTAACCCGAAATTATGGTGAAACAGCATCACATAAAGTTGGAGAGTTACTGCTCCACCTTGGTGTTGCCATTATTGCTGTAACTGTATTGGTGATGTTAGCAATGGGCTGGCGAGGAGGATTGGTAGTCTTTTTCTCAGTGCCTCTGACCTTCGCCCTTACATTATTTAGTTATTACATGCTGGATTATACCCTTAATAGGATTACACTCTTTGCACTCGTGTTTGTTGTTGGTATTGTGGTTGATGATAGCATAATAATCGCTGAAAATATGCACCGCCATTTTAAATCAAAAAGGCTGCCGTTCAAGCAAGCAGCTATCTATGCGATCAACGAAGTTGGTAACCCTACGATTTTGGCAACTTTCACGGTTATTGCTGCCATTTTACCCATGGCCTTCGTCTCAGGAATGATGGGGCCGTATATGAGCCCAATGCCGATTGGTGCCTCCATAGCAATGATGCTTTCGTTATTTGTTGCGCTCACAGTTACGCCATACTTGGGATATCATTTGTTACGTGAAAAAGATACAAATGAAAAAGAGGAGGATCAAGCGCATCAGACCAGTCGGATTTACAAGATCTACAAGAAAATTGAACAACCTTTTCTAGATAGCAAAACCAAACGATGGATGATGCTTGGTGTAACGGCCGTTCTGTTACTGGGATCCATGAGTTTATTCTACACTAAGTCGGTGGCAGTAAAAATGTTGCCTTTTGACAATAAGAATGAATTCCAAATTGTCATTGATATGCCCGAGGGCACCACATTGGAGCGTACAGCAGTTGTGACGAAAGAGGTTGCTCAATATCTTTCTACCGTTCCAGAAGTAGTCAATTATCAAAATTACATAGGTACTTCAGCTCCCATCACTTTCAATGGTCTTGTAAGACATTATGACCTGCGAGGGGGAAGCAATATGGCTGATATTCAAGTAAACCTACTACATAAAGGAGATCGTTCACTAGATAGCCATGAAATCGCAAAGATGGTTAGGCCACAAGTGCAAAAAATTGCAGGAAAGTACGGGGCTAATGTAAAAGTGGTGGAGGTACCACCAGGCCCACCTGTTTTGTCTACTTTGGTAGCAGAGATATATGGGCCAGATTATCGTGAGCAAATCAAAGTAGCTCAACAGGTAAAGGATCTATTGACAAACACAAAGGATGTGGTTGATGTAGACTGGACGGTAGAGGAGGGGCAGACTGAATATATACTGGAAGTCGATCGGGAAAAAGCGATGTTGAATGGAATTGTACCACAACAGGTGGTTGGAAACCTGACTTATATCTTAAGAGAGCATCCAGTCTCCAACCTTTACGATGAATCCTCCAACAATCCCATAGGAATTGTGCTTGCACTGGATGATGGTGACAAGTCTAGCATTAGAGATATTGGAAGTATCAAAATAAAAGGTACACGTGGAAACCTGATTCCCGTTGGTGACCTTGTAGAGGTCGTTGAAGACACCTTACATGCGACCCTCTATCGAAAAGATCAGAAGCGTGTTGTTTACGTGATGGCTGATATGGCTGGAGATTTAGAAAGCCCTGCATACGCTATTCTTGGGATGACAGAAAAGCTACAGGAGTTTAAGCTGCCTACTGGCTATTCAATAGATGAGTTGTATCTCGGTCAGCCTTCTGATGAATCTGATTTTACTGTAAAATGGGAC